>JBGSST010000253.1:0-34085 GCA_041736915.1 Bdellovibrionota bacterium | reverse complement strand
CGCGCCAACCGCCGCCCCAGCCACCACGCCAGCCCCAGCCGCAAGCAGCCGTCGACGTGCCTTTATCCATTTCGGAGGCATCAGCAGCGATGGCCTTTTCGGTCTTTACCCAGTTGGCCTTGGTCGCATGCTTCTGCAAGTAGGCTTCGATCTTGATCTTACGCTCAGCTTCGGTAAGCCGGGCCAAGCTCTCTTGGGTCATGTCGGCATCCATCTCGGCTAGTTCGTAAGTCGTGATGGTTTTAGCTTTTTCATCCAACTTCTGAATGCGAACGGCTGCCTTCTTGGCCTTGCCATCCATTTCGCTGTCCCCGGCAAACGCCGAGAGTCCAGCCAACATGCTCAAAGCGAGCGCGGAAACGATTAACGTATTTTTCATTTGCTACTCCTCCACTTAGGGAAATTTTCACCGGTAACTACCACACACGCAAACTATGCACAAGCGGGAAAGCCGCTGCCAGCTTGGCTTGCGAGCGATTTGAGGGCTCGACGGGGGGAGGGCGGCCCTTTTATACTCGGTCAGATCGGGAGCCTAAAATTTCCATGAAAAATCGAACTCTTGCCATCGTTTTTTTCACGGTCCTGTTGGACCTCATCGGATTCGGCCTCATTATCCCCGTGCAGCCTTTTCTTGCGGAATCTTTGGGGGCGGTACCCGCCGTAATCACGCTTTTGGGGGCTTCTTTCTCCCTGATGCAGTTTCTCTTCGCCCCTTTCTGGGGGCGGCTTTCCGACCGAGTAGGCCGTCGGCCGGTCCTTCTGACCAGCATCGCCCTGACCTCGATTGGGTACTTTATTTTCGGCATGGCCGACGTTCTGTGGCTGCTGTTTGCCGCCCGGATGCTGTCGGGGTTCGGGGGGGCCAATATCGGCGCGGCTCAGGCCGTGATCGCCGACTCTACCACCCCTGAAAACCGCGCCAAGGGGATGGGGCTCATCGGGGCAGCCTTTGGCCTGGGGTTCATCCTAGGGCCCGCCATGGGGGGCTACCTGGGCCAGTATGGGCTAGCGGCCCCCGCCTACGCGGCTTCGGCCCTGTCCGCGTTGAACCTAATCTTTGCTTTCTTTTACCTGCCGGAGACCTACCCCAAGGAGAAGCGGGGGGGGCCGTCCACGGCTTCGCCTG
Source organism: Bdellovibrionota bacterium (assembly GCA_041736915.1). Taxonomy (GTDB): domain Bacteria; phylum Bdellovibrionota; class FAC87; order UBA2466; family UBA2466; genus JBGSST01. The sequence goes on along the minus strand of JBGSST010000253.1, from coordinate 32,959 downwards.
GTCACGGTAAGGCGCCCCTTTCGATTGCCGCCCTCAAGCGAGCCTCTCGCCACATTAATGTGAAAGAGCTCTTCGCCTTCATCGCGGTCTTTACCGTCGCCTTTTCGCTGATGGAGCAGGTGCTGGGGCTATTCGTGCAACATTACTGGCTGCCTCCGGTACCCGGAGGAGCGAACCAGGAGTCGGCCAAACAGGCCGCGCTGTTGACCGCCAACATTCTGATCGTGGTCGGAGTGGTCGCCACCATCGTGCAGGGCGGGCTCATCGGAAAACTGGTGAAGGCCTTCGGCGAGAAGCGATTGATGACCGTGGGGGCGACTGGATTAGTGCTGACCTTCGCGTCGATCCCGTTCATCGGCGAAAGCGGCATCTATCCCCTCATGTTAGTGAACGCGGCCTTTATGGCGGCCTGCACGGGCATCATCAACCCCTCGTGGTCGAGCTTCCTCTCGCGCTCGGTCGGCCCGACGGAGCAGGGTGGAGTTCTGGGGTTAGGGCAAGGGCTTGCGGCGCTGGGCCGCGTGTTTGGGCCCGCGGTCGCGGGAACGTTATTCCAAACGGAAGCGCGGCTTCCGTTTTTCGTCGGAGCCGCGCTCTTGTGTGGATGCGTAATTATCGCGACGCAGTTAAAGCGTCCCGAAGTTAAACCCGCTCAATGATCGTGGCGGTCGCCATGCCGTGGCCGATGCACATCAGCTGAAGGCCGAACTGCTTGTTGGTTCGCTCGAGCTCGTTCAAAAGCTTCGCCATCAACGCGGCACCGGTCGCGCCGAGGGGATGACCGTGCGCCACCGCGCCGCCGTTGGGATTTACCTTCGCCCAGTCGGGCTTTAGCTCTTTACCCCAGGCGAGCACCACGCAAGCGAACGCCTCGTTGATCTCGATGACGTCGATATCCTTTAGCGAGAGCCCCGCTTTTTTCAGCGCCAGTTGAGTCGCGGGAATCACCTCCACGAGCTGCAACGTGGGATCTCCTCCGATGGCTACGCGCGCGCGAAACTTTGCCCGCGGCTTGAAACCGTCGGCCTTCGCCACCGCCTCGTCGCCAATCAGCACGGCGGCCGCGCCGTCGGAGATCTGGGAGCTGTTCGCGGCGGTGATCACGCCATCGGCGCGGAACGCCGGTTTCAGCGAAGCCATCTTCGCCATGTCGGGCGTGGCGCGTACGCCCTCGTCGACTTCGAGCTTCGTCGCTTCACCCGCGGCGTTCTTGCCGTCGACGTAGGCGTATTGGCTTTTGAAGTAGCCGCCGGCGATCGCCTTGCCCGCCTTTACGTGGCTTTGCGCGCTAAACTCATCTAGCTCGGCGCGAGAAATTCCCCACTTCGTCGCAATCCGTTCCGCCGACTCACCCTGCATGATGATTTCGTACTTCTTCAAAAGGTCCGGATTCAAACTCGAGAAGTTGCCGCCAATGTCGGCGAACATCGTCACGCGAGTCATGTTCTCGACTCCGCCGCCGATGGCGTAGTCCACATCGCCCGCCGCCACGGCCTGCGCCGCGAAGTGAATGGCCTGCTGGGCACTGCCGCACAAACGGTTCAGCGTAACGGCGGCCGCGGTCTGCGGAAGATGGGAAAGCAACGCCGCCTGACGGGCCAGGTTCGCCCCTTGCTCACCGGTTTGGGTTACGCAGCCCAGGATCACGTCGGAAACTTTCTCCGGATTGATCTTCGTGCGGGTGAGTAATGCATTAATGACGGTGGCGGCTAAGTGATCCGGGCGGGTCCCCGAATACGATCCACCGCGGCGGGCAAGCGGAGTGCGAACGGCGTCGAGGATGACGGGATTTTTCATGAAGGCTCCTTTAATCGAAATCTATTTTGCATTTAAGAAAAGTAACGCAACGTAGTCAAAAGATTCCTGTTTTCTATAGGATACGCCTTCCGGTATGAAGGTCTTCGGGGAAATGGAACATGGGGGGAATCTTGAACCACTTCGTACGACGTCACTCCTTTGCACTCGCAATCGTGCTGGGCTTCCAGCTGTTTGCTACCGCGGTTAAGGCCGATTCTTTCAATGAATGGGTTAGTTGGCAGCGTCAGAAAGCGGCTGACTACCTCATACCGAATCTATCTCCGGACGGAACGGCACCCGGAACGGTGGTGGCCGCCACGTCCAAAAGTGATCCCGACTACTGGTTTCACTGGATTCGCGACGCGGGCATCGTGGTGCAGGCCGCGATTTTGGAGTTCGAAGGAACCCAGAACTCCGATCATAAGAAACACCTGGCGAAGTTTCTCCTGGATTTCGTAGACCTCTCGCGCCGCAATCAGCTGTCGAACACGTTGAGCGGAATGGGTGAGCCGAAATTTCACGTGAACGGGGATCCGTTCAATGGCCCCTGGGGCCGACCGCAGAACGACGGGCCCGCGCTACGCGCGATTGCTCTCGTGCAGCTGGCCGACGTGTGGATCAAAGCGGGCAAGATGGACTGGGTGAAGACCCGCCTCTACGACGGAAAGATTCCGACCCACACCACCCTCAAGGCGGACCTCGAATTCGTGGCCTACCACTGGCAAGAGACCTGCTTCGATCTATGGGAAGAGGTTAAGGGTAAACACGTTTACTCGCGTATGGCGATGCGCCGGGCGCTGCTCGATGGGGCATGGCTCGCGGACCGCCTCGACGATAGCGGGGCGGCGGCGTTTTATCGCAAGCAGGCCGGTAACATCGAGCGCGAGCTCGAGTGGCATTGGGCGGCGGACAAGGGCACGCTGATCCCCACGATCGATCGTGACGGGGGCTTGGATTACAAGCACGCCGGCATCGACGCTTCGGTGGTGATCTCGGCGCTGCACGGGGCAACCCCCGACGGCAAGTTCGGCGTTACCGACGACAAAATGTTGTCGACCTTCGAGCGCGTGCTGGAAGCTAACCGCACGATCTACGGCGTCAACAAGGGCAACGCTCCCGGTGTGGCGATCGGCCGGTATCCGGAAGATCAGTACAACGGCGGCGAGCCTGGCTTTCCGGGCGGCGAGGGTAACCCCTGGTTCCTGCTGACCACGGGCTACGCTGAATTTTTGTACCGCTCGGCGGCCGAGTTCGAAAAGAAGGGTTCCTTCTCCATCAACTCGATCAACGAACGGTTTTTTAAATGGCTGGGCATCGACTCCGGGTCGAGTGTCAGTCAGCTGGCCGCGGCGATGCGGTCACGGGGAGATTCTTTCTTGGCTCGTGTGAAATTTCACGGCGGCGACGACGGGCGTTTGCCCGAGCAGTTCAACCGCCACAGTGGATTTCGCCAGGGGGCCAAAGACCTCACCTGGAGCAACGCCGCGTTTATCACCGCCATCGACGCTCGCCGTTAAAAACGGCGGCCGAGGGGCCGGTGTAGGGTAGACTAGGGTAGTGAAAAAGCGTCTCAGCGAATTCTGGCGTAAGCTGGTGCGCGACGTTCCGGGATTAGATTCTCTGGACCTTGTCGCGCGCGAGCTTGCGGCCGCCGGCAGTCCCCGACGACTTTGGGAACTACTGCAGACGTTCGAGGTCCGTTCGCAGATCGAGGCGTTCCTGCGAACGCATCCTGGTCTGCAAGCGCTCATCTACTGGACGGGCGCGATCCTCGTAGCGTTCGTCGCCGTCTTCTACGCCGAGGTGTTCAAGCTTTTCTCCGAATACCACCACTGGATGGCGATTCAGCGGCCGTACGCGTTTCTCGTGCTGGCGCCGGGCCTAACCTGGCTGGGCTGGTGGCTCGTGCAGCGATTCGCCCCCTTCGCGGGCGGCAGCGGCATTCCGCAGGTGATGACCGCGGTAGCGTGGGAAAAGGCGCCGGCCGATGGCCCCCTGCGCGACCTAGTGGGAATGCGCACGGTGTTCGTCGTGATGGCCAGCTCACTCTGCTTCATTTTGGCGGGCGGGGCGATTGGGCGAGAAGGGTCCACCATCCACATCGCGGCCGGAATTTTCTTCTGGGTAGGGTGGCGTTTCCGCAAGCTGTGGGACATCAGCTACCAGTCGCTGTTCATCGCGGGCGGCGCGGCCGGAGTGGCCGCCGCGTTCAATACTCCACTCGGCGGAATCGTATTCGCCATTGAAGAGCTATCCCACGCGCACTTCCAAAAGTTCAAAACCCATCTCATCACTGCCGTGATCATCAGCGGTTTGGTGGCCCAGTGGTTGCTCGGCCCTTACCTCTTCTTTGGTTACCCGAAGTTCTTGCCGGTAAAGGCAGCGCTTATCCCGTGGGCCATTTTCACCGGGGTGGTCACCGGTCTGGCTGGCGCCTACTTTGGCCGAGGCCTGTACATGGTCGGAAATTTTCGCGCGGGGCTTACTTATAAGCAGCAAGCCTGGCTGGCGGCTACCATTGGCCTCGTCGTGGCGCTGGTGGGCTTTTACGTTGGCCCCTTCGCTTTAGGCAGTGGCATGGAGATGACGACGGAGCTTTTGTTTCAGGAGAACAAGAATCCCGAGTGGCTCGTGTTGCTGTCGCGCGTGTTTATGCCCATCGTATCGATGGCCTCCGGCTGTGCCGGGGGCGTTTTTGCGCCGTCGCTTGCGGCCGGTGCGGCTATTGGCGGCAAGATCGCCTCTACGCTTTACACTGGCCCGAACGTGAACCTGATGGTTTTGCTCGGCATGATCGGTTTTCTGTCGGGAGTCATGCGCACCCCGTTTACCGCGTTCGTGCTGGTACTCGAGATGACCGATCGCCACTCCGCGATCTTTCCCATGATGGTCACGGCCGTTACCGGCACGCTGGTGGCGAACGGAGTCGAGCCCAAGGCCCTTTACGAGCGAGTGCGCGAACGCTTTATGGCCCAGCTCTCCAACAAGTACGCATCTTCGGCCGGCAAGGCGGGATGATCGCTGCATACCGAGTCCACGAAGACGTGAATGGCTTTCGGAAACCGTTGGCAGATACCGATGAAGTTTTTGGGCTCGTTCTCGAACGAGGCCACTACTTCGCCTAGCTTTTGAATCTTCTCTAGCTCCCCCATCTTATAGAGGTAGTCGTCCCCTTCGCGCTGGGGCTTCATATAGAGAAACACGTTGTGACCGTTCGGCATGGGAAACCCGTCGCGTTGCAACGCGGCCAGCGTGCCCTTTTCCATGCCGGGGCGATCGCGGCCCGTGAGGTAAGCGATCACGACATCGAACCGGAACGCGGCCTTCACGAAATCGGGGCTGCCCGGATAGGGCTCATCGTACTGAACATAAGGATCGGTAAAGAACCGCGCCTTCCAGTATTCCTTCAAATCTTCCCAGTGCGCCTTGGTCATCGCGTCTTCCAGCGACAAGCCGATGCTACCGAACAGGTCGGCCATCGAATAAAAGCGAACGTCACGCTCCATGCCGGCCAGGGCCGAGTAAACCGGGTCCTGCGGCTTCTTCTCTTCCAGCCATTCCTTCAGGATGACTTGGTTGCGTTTTGAGGTGTCGTACAACGTGCTGTCGAGGTCGAGCAGCAGTACCGGGGTCTTGCCGGCATCCAGCGTTTGGTTCACCGATTTCTCTAAAGTGACCAAAAGCGCCTCACCCGAGTGGGGTGTGAACGCGGATTTCTGCAGCCATTCCTTGCGGGCAAAGAGCGCTTTTGAGTCGGAAGCATCGGTTGGAGGCATGACACTAGGTAACTGAAATCCTTGAAGATGGTCAACGAAAACCCCGGCAAGTTTCCGTTAACGGAATGACGCTCTGGGCTTGGCGCGACGGGTGAAGAAAACCGAGCACAGAACTGTTTTCTGACTGAATTCCTATGAAAGTTTTGCTATGAAGCATCGGTCTCAAAGCACTCCAAGGAGAATTCATGTCGCGTCTACTGATGATTTTTACGTTGGTGACCCTTTCCGCCGCCCAAGCGGCCGAGCTGAAGCGACCCGTGGTGATGGGCTTCAACCCCGCCGAAAACGCCGAGACCACCGAATTCAACGGCAAACTCTTCGTGGAGTACTACAAGAAGAAGACCGGCTACGACGCCAAGACGTTCGTGGCCACCGACTACACCGCGCTGATCGAAGCGCTACGTAGCGGCCAGATCGATTTCGCCTGGTTAGCACCGTTCAGCTACGTGAAGGCTGAGAAGGTGGCAAACGCCCAGGTGCTGCTCAAGAGCGTGCGCAAAGGGCAGGCCTACTTCTTCTCGTGCATCATCACCCGCTCGGACCGCCCCTACGCGAAGATTGAAGACCTCAAGGGTAAGAACATCGCCTGGGTGGATCCGTCGAGCACCTCGGGCCACATCTTCCCGAAGGCCAATTTACTTTCCAAGAAGAACATCGACGCCGACAAGTATTTCGGCCGCCAGATCTTCGCCGGCTCGCACGACGCTTTGGTGCTTGCGGTAATCAACGGCACGGTCGATGCCGGAGCCACTTTCTGCGACAACAAAGAAGGCACCACGGGGGCCTGGACCCAGTTCCTGAAGACCGACGAAGAGAAGAAGAAGGTCCGTTCGATTTACGTCACGGAGCCGATCACCGGCGACACGATGGCCACGTCGAAAAAGTTCATCGCCAGCAACAAAGAAGTGGTCGATAAGACCGTGGATTTGCTAATCGGCATGGGCAAAGACGAAGAAGGCAAAAAGATTTTGAAGGCGATGTACCGTATCGACTCGATGGTTTCGGCTAAGCCCGAAGACTACGAGGCGGTTCGCGCCGCGGCCCGCGTTCTCAAACTCGAAGACTAATAAAGGTCCCATGGCGATCATCGCACGAAATCTGTCGAAGAGCTTCGATGGCGGCCGTACCTTCGCGCTGAAGGACGTTAACGTCGAAGTGACGCCCGGTGAATTCATCGCGGTCATCGGTCTTTCCGGCGCCGGGAAGAGCACTTTCCTGCGCGCGATCAATGGCGTGAACGTACCGACCGCGGGACACATGGAAGTTCTCGGGCTATCCGTAGAAAAGCTTACCCGTAAAGAGCTGGTTACCCTTCGCTCGCGCATTGGTTTCATTTTTCAGCAGTTCAATCTCGTAAAGAGCCTCACCGCCATTCAGAACGTTCTGGTGGGACGCGTGGCCTACGTGCCGCGCTGGCGTTCGCTTACCGGAATGTGGGGCGACGAAAACCTGAAGCTGGCGAAGGAAGCTTTGGACTCGGTCGGCCTGTCGGGCCGTTACGCCGAAAAGGTCCGCAACTTGTCGGGCGGGCAACAGCAGCGGGTGGCGATCGCCCGGGCGATGGTGCAGCAGCCACAGATCATAATGGCCGATGAGCCTATGGCCTCCCTCGATCCCAAGCTTTCGGAAGTCGTGCTCGATATTCTTTCCAAGATCAACCGCGACAAGGGCATCACGGTGTTAGTGAACATTCACGTGCTGTCGTTGGCTCGGAAGTACGCTCAGCGCGTGATCGCCTTCCGTAAAGGTCATCTCGTTTTCGACGGGCCGATGTCGGCGTTGTCGGAAGAAGAGCTCGAGAAGATCTATCACCTCGATGAGAACAATACGGGGAGCAACGCGTAGCCGTGGTTAAAGTAGAGAAAAAGATTCCGGTCGTGGCGGTAGATGGTTCCCGGGTGATGGACAAAGTGGCGCGTTCCGCTTTCTGGATCGTCGTCCTCTATCTCACCTACCTTTCCGCTCAGGCAGTCGAGTTTTCACTGCCGCGCTTGCACGCCGGTCTGCCTTACATGGCCGACTTTCTGTCGCGCATGTTCCCGCCTAACTTCGAGATTCTCCCTAAGGTATGGGAAGAGACCGTGCTCACCATCGAGCTCGCTTGGGTCTCCACGATCATCGCGGCGGTGCTGTCGTTACCCGTGGGCTTTATGGCGGCGGCCAACATTACGGAGAGCAAGTTCATCCGCGGCTTCACGATTTTTTTCCTGAACGCCGATCGCGCCATCGACTCGCTGATTTTGGCTTTGTTCTTCGTGAGCGCCGTAGGCTTGGGCCCGTTCCCCGGAACGTTAGCGTTGGCGATTCACTCGGTCGGCATGCTCGGCAAGCTGTTTGCCGACGCCATCGAAGCCATTGACCCCGGACCGGTCGAGGCGTTGCGTAGCGCAGGTGCCGGACGCCTGGCAACGATCCGCTGGGCCGTGTGGCCGCAGGTGGCGCCGCACTTCGTAAGCTATTTCCTGTTCCGCTTCGAGCTCAACGTCCGCGTGGCGGTAGTGCTTGGGTTGGTAGGGGCCGGCGGTATCGGCTTCCTGCTCACGCAGTACATGCGCCTGTTCCAGTACGAAAAAGTTTGTACGGTGATCCTCGTCATTTTGGCGCTGGTCATGACGGTGGACTTCATTTCGTCCAAGCTGCGCCGGTCGGTTCTCTAGTACACCGTTCTTCTGTTATCCTTGGTCATTCACCATGGATAACGTCACCCATTCTTTAGTCGGCATTACGGTAGGCGAGCTGTGGTACCTCACGCGCCGGGACAAGAAGCCGCAGTGCAAGCGATCCGCGGTGGTCGCCACGAGTCTCGTGGCCAACAACCTACCGGATCTCGACTTCATCTACGCCTACGCGGCCGACGTAAATCTCGGTTACCTGCTGCACCACCGCGGCCACACCCACACGATCGTGTTTGCGCTGCTGGTATCGATGTTTCCGTGGCTGGCGGAAAAGCTCGACGGAAAACCGTGGCGCTGGGTTCGTAAATTCCGCGAATGCTTTTTGGTGGGCGGTCTCGGCATCGTGTTGCACGTCGTGCTCGATTCACTCAATAGCTACGGCGTGCACCCGTTCTGGCCCCTATGGAACCGCTGGTTCTACCTCGATACGCTATTCATCCTCGAGCCGCTGGGGTGGGTCACGCTGCTGCCCGCTATCTTGTTTACCGTAAAGCGGCGGAGATATCGGCTGCTGCTGGCGGTTTGCTTTTTTGGCATCCTTGCCGCCGCGTGGGCCACTCCGTTCGTGTCGGTGGCGGCCGCGCTGTCGGCCACGGTGGTGGGGCTCGCGGCGTGGTACCGCAGCCAGCACGCGGGTGAGCTTCAGCGGTATCGGTTTGCCGCTTTTCTTTTCTTGGGGGTGGTCACGGTTTTTGCTATCTCGGGGCGTCTCGTGCAGTGGAGCTACACCGCCAAGTCCGCCGCGGATCATCCTGAACGGCGTCTCGCCGAGGTGGCCCTGTCGCCCTTGCCCGGCGACCCTTTTTGCTGGCTGATCATTCCCATTGAGCTCGACGCTACGGGCAACGCTTACTACCTTCGCCGCGGCATTGCGGCCGCGCTTCCGTGGCTCTCGCCCGTTAGCCGCTGCCCTTCGTTCCGAAGTGAAAGAGGGCTGGCTCCCATGGCCGAAGTAAGCGAACCCGACGTGCGGCGGTATCGCTGGTCGGGAGAGCACACCGGCGACTTCAAAGAGCTGAAAAACCTCGCGGAGAACCACTGCCAGGTGAGGGGCTTTTTAAGCTTCTCGCGTGTTCCGTTTCTCGTGGATCGCGGTGACGAGTGGCTGGTCGGCGATCTGCGGTTCGATTTTGACCAACGGATGTCCTTCGCGCACTTCGTCTTTCCCAAGCATCCGGATACTTGCCCCGAAACCACCGTACCGTGGACGCCGCCCTGGCACCGCTGGTAGTATGGCGGCTCCATGGCACGACATTTCTTAATGGCCGGTTCGGCCTTCGGGTTTCTAGCAGTTTGTCTCGGGGCCTTCGCGGCCCACGCGCTCAAAGATAAGTTGGACGCGTACTCGCTCGGCATTTTTCAAACGGCGGTGACGTACCAGTTTTATCATGCGCTGGCGTTGCTGGTGGTGGGGGGGCTGGCGCTTACCCAAGGGGCCGAGGCCTGGAAGGGCTCCGGCTACTGTTTCATTTTCGGAATTCTGGTTTTCTCGGGAAGCCTTTACGCGCTGACCTTTACGGGCATTCGCGTGCTGGGGGCGATCACGCCAATTGGCGGCACGGCGTTTTTAGCCGGTTGGATTTTGTTCTTTGTGTCGGCACTCAAAATAGCGAGGTAACTATGCCATCGGTAGCCATTATCGGAGCGAGCACGGACCGCTCCAAGTTCGGAAATAAAGCAGTACGCGCCTTTCGGGAGAAGGGGTACACCGTGTATCCGATCAATCCCAAGGAAGCCGAAGTCGAAGGCATCAAAGCCTATAAGTCGATCTTGGAAGTGCCGGCCGAGCACCTCGACATGATCAGCGTTTACCTGCCTCCGCAGGTCGGGCTGAAGGTGATTGAGGATATCGCGAAAAAGAAGTGCGACGAAGTGTGGCTGAATCCCGGCGCGGAAAGCGACGAGCTAATCGCCAAGGGCGAAGAGCTGGGCCTTACGATGATCGCCGCCTGCTCCATCGTAGGCATTGGAACGTCCCCGTCCCAATTCCCCGGTTAACAAAAAGGGAGTCCCTCCCTTTTTGTTAAGTTAGCCGCTTGGCTTTGCCGAATTGGGTGGAAAGCGGAAGGCCTTCTTTGCAGGCAGGGCAGTCTTCGGCCGTCCACGAGTCCAGCGGCAGTCGAGCCAGATCGTATAGGGCCGTTACGTCTTTGAGGTCCGCTACCGTTAGGCCGCCGCGATTGCAGATCACCGCGACGCCGAACACTTGGCCTCCGGCCGCGTGAACCGCGTCCATGGTTTTAATCACCGACGAGCCCGTGGTGATAATGTCTTCTACGATGAGGACGCGTTTGCCGTGAACGAGCTTGTCGTACCCTCGTTTGAGGGCCAGCGTGTCTTCCACCTTTTCCGCATAAACGCTCAAGACCTCTTTCTTCGGGTCTAGTTTGTTCATGTGGTACGCCGTCCACTGCGACAAAATGATCCCGCCCAGCGCCGGGCCGACTACCACGTCGATGTTATCGTCGATAAAACGGGCTGCGAACGCGCGACCGATGGCGGACGCAATTTCGATGTGCGGGTAAAGAGCGTCTTTGTTCACGTACGCCTTACCGTGCCGCCCCGAGGTGTAGAGAAAATGGCCGTTGGGAATCAAAGCCCCGGTCTTTTCCAACAGCTGCATAATCTGGTCTTGGGTCACGGGCGGGCCTCCTCGATTTCACCCACGATACGCTTGGCCGCTTCTTCCGGCGAGCCAATCGACGACGGCGGGTTCAAGATCGGCCGGCCTACCACGAGGTAGTCGGCCCCGGCCGCAATCGCGTCCTTCGGAGTGAAAATGCGTTTCTGGTCATTGGTGTCGGCCCAGGTGGGCCGGATGCCCGGCGTTACCTTAAGCAACTTACGGGTAGCTTCCACTTCTTTCAAAAATCCAAGATCGGCGGCCGAACAGACAATGCCATCCACCGTCGCCTGGGCCGCGAGAACGGCCAGCGAAGAGACTCGCTCGCGCACGGTGGTACCGAAGACTTCTCGGCAACCCGCCTCGTCGAACGAGGTCAATACCGTCACGGCCAGCACGCGCGAGCTTTTCTTGTGGCGCACTGCCTCCTTCATCGACTCGAGGCCACAGTTGGCATGCAGATCGAAAAACTCTACTCCCATTTGGGCTGCGGCCTGCGAGGCGCCGGCGATGGTATTGGGAATGTCACTAAACTTGCCGTCATAGAACAGTTTTCCGCCGCAGCTTTTGATGTGGCTAACCACCGCCGGGGCGCCAACCGCGGTCAGCAACTCGAGTCCAACTTTGAAGTAGCCTACGTGCGGCGCCAGCCGCGCCACCAGCTTCTTAGCCTCGGCCCAATCGTTCACGTCGAGGGCCACCATCAATCGGTCTTTGGGGGAGTTCTGAGAGTTCGGCACGAAGCCCACGTTAGAGGAATCGTGGTTTCCCGGCAAATGTGAAAGAAATCGCACAATCGGCCAACGGGGTATTCGCTGTTTGAGATTTTCTCCTAGGTTTGAGCACACTAAGCCTACGCCGCCCAGTTACGATTAAGGAGTAGCAGGGGGGAAACATGGGACTTTTTAAATCGCGCGCTCCGAAGTCCGTCTGGATTGTCTTCATGTTGGTGCTGTTCGCCACGGGTGCCTGCACCCGGCCCCAGTCCGAAACCAAAGAACTTCCCCGAGTTTTGGGAACCGATGCCGAGCGGGGTAACCAATGAGACGCGCCTACTGCCTTATCGTACTGGTCGTGGTGGGCGTAGCCCTCGCTTACAACATGGTTGGCGGCGTTGCGTCGCGGATCGAAAACGTCTCGGAGTGGGCCCGCACGCAGGGGGCCCAAAGCGCCAACCTGTCCTTCTTCTTGCCACTCGCGCAAAAATTTTTCGGTAAGTCCGAAGCGGGTGGCTTCACCTCGGCGGACGGTCGCCGGGCCGCTGACTTTTTGTGCCAGCCGATCCTGGATGAGGCATGGAAAGCTGTCGACTCTTCGCGCCAGTACGAAAACCGCGAGCTGCAGGAGTTCAACCGCGTTTTCCGTTGGTTGAACCGCGCCGTACCCGCTCGTGCGGAAACCACGCTTTGCCATCTTTCGAAAGGGATGGGACTGAAGTCCTTCAACGGTCTGCCGGTCCGTACGTCGCTAAAGTACCTCGAGCAGAAGGTCGACGTAGAGGTGATGGTGCCGCAAGAAAAATGGGCCATCGAAGCCCAGTATGAAGCGAAGGCCGTCGTAATGGTGGATGGGGCCACGTCGCTGGTCCTTTACTGGTCGGGTAAGAACGGGCACTCACGTGGTTTTCTCATCGAAGGTCTGCAAGGGCTTTATCCCGAAGACCGCCATCAGGTGGGCTATCTACAATGGGACCGGGGAGAGAACGAGCAGGCCATCAAGTATCTGGGTGCCGAGTTTCAGTCCGCCTACCTGGAAAGTGTCGGCGAAAAAGGGACCACCGGCGATCGCGCGATTTACGGCGAGCTTCGCTACAACGTTTTGACCGGGGCCTTCCATCTGCAGACGACCGTGATGGAGCCGCAGGCCAAACGCTATCCGAATCAGTTTGGCTGCTACCGCTGGCACGTACGTGGCACCAAAGGGGATCTCGTACTGATTGCGCAGACTGAAGAAGCGCTCAGCGATAAGGGCCACGCCCGCAACACCTCGTTCCGCGACTCTACGCAAATGGACGCTTTCTGGCTGAAAGACATCAAAACCACACCGGCCTACGTCGGCAAACTCGATCCCTTGCTGTTTGAAGACTGGGTAATTCCGGGAATCGAGCAGTATCCGTTCCGTAAATCTTGCAACGATCTGTACTCTGCAGGAGTGGGGGACGGGGCGTTCGGCGAAACGGACAACGAGGTACGATTTAGCGCCGAACCCAACGACATCTTCTCGACCAATCTCGAAAAATACGCGTTCTGATGGTAGAAATCTCCTAACCATTTTTAGGAGATTTCCCATGCCCACGCTTAAAGAAGGCGATAAAGCCCCGGCCTTTGACCTCGTCGACGACGCAGGCAACGAGGTCAGCCTCAAGGACTTCAAGGGGAAGCCGGTCATCATTTTCTTCTACCCAAAGGCGCTCACCAGCGGCTGCACGCAAGAGGCCTGCGATTTTCGCGATAGCTCAGCGGCGTTGAAAAAGAAGAAAGCCGTCGTGCTTGGCGTCAGCAAGGACCCGGTAAAGAAGCTCGCCAAGTTCAAGGAAACCCACGACCTCAATTTTCCGCTGCTGTCGGATGAAGGCGGCAAAATGTGTGAGACCTACGGGGTGTGGAAGGAAAAATCGATGTACGGGCGCAAGTACATGGGCATCGAACGCACCACGTTCGTCATTGGCCCCACCGGTAAGATTGAAAAGATCTTCCCTAAGGTAAAAATCAACGGTCACGTAACCGAAGTCGTAGAGTCACTTTCATGACCAGCAAGAAAATGAAGGACAAGGCAAAGGGCTACCTGCACGGTTATTCGAAAGACGAGCAAGACCGGTTGTACGAGCAGGCCCGATTTCTCGAGCCGATGGTTTACGAGAAGATCGACTTTTCGCAGGCTCGCCGGATTGTCGAAGTAGGGTGCGGAGTCGGCGCGCAAACCGAGATCCTTCTGGAACGGTTCCCTAACCTGGAAATTCACGGCATCGATGCGGCGAAGGAGCAGATCGAGCGCGCGAAAAAACGCCTCGATAAGTACATCAAGCAGGGGCGGGTAAAGCTGTCGCTTGGCGATGCGATGAATCTGCCGTACGCAGACAACGAGTACGATGGCGCGTTCGTATGTTTCTTTCTCGAGCACGTAGCCAGCCCCGTCGACATTTTGAAAGAAGTCCGTCGCGTGCTAAGGCCGGGCGGCCTGATTTATTGCACGGAAGTGCTAAACGCCACTTTCTTTTTGCATCCCTACAGCCCGGCCACCAGCAAGTTCTGGTTTGCCTTCAACGATCACCAGTGGAACTTGGGCGGCGATCCGTTCGTGGGGGCCAAGCTCGGCAACTACCTCATGGCGTCCGGCTTTCAGAACATCACTACCGAGGTGAAGAGCTACCATTACGACAATCGCACGCCGAAGCTACGCGCGCAGATGATTGAGTATTGGACGCGGCTGTTGCTCAGCGGAACGCCTGGGCTTTTGAAAGCCAAGCGCACCACCGAGGCGGAAGTCGAAGAGATGACGAACGAGCTGGACAAGCTTAAAGAAGATCCGGACTCGGTCTTTTTTTATTGTCCGGTACAAGCGAGCGGTCAGGCGTTTTAATGGTCTGGCTCAGACGGAACTGGGGGGCCGGTGTTTGCGCGCTCGTTAGCTTACTGTCGCTCGTGACGGTAGCTTTGCGGCCGGTAGGGGAGCACTTTATTTTTCCCACCGAAGCGTCGCGCTGGCTTTTTGACGGCCGCATTCCGTATGGCGTGATTCTTCCTCGGTGTACGGGCCCGTTTCTTTATTCTCCGGCGTCCGCGCTGTTCTTCTTTTCTTGGTTCTCGTTTCCGCCGGAGCCGTTTTTTCAGAGCTTGTACGTGTGGCTGTCGGTGGCCTTTTTCTTTTACGGGTTACTGCGGTTTTCGCGTGCGCTGGCCGCACGCCTAAAGTTCGACTGGACTCAACATCCATTGCGTAACCTATTCTGGTTGATGGTCACCTCCGAACTCTCGGGGGCGATTACCGGCGTCAAGTTCGAACTGTCGCTGGTCGGCGGCTGCCTGTTAGCCTTCGCGTACTGGCTAGAAGGGCGCGACGTGGCGGCGGGGATAGGTTTGGCAATCACCGCTAACTTCAAGCTGCAGGCCTTACCGGTAGCTTTGCTAGGGGCGGCAGTACTAGTGCGCCAGCGTAGCGGCGTGAAGTTCCTCGTATCGTTCGCAGTGACGTCGGCGCTGCTGTGGGCTTTACCCTGGCCTTTAATGGGAGATTGGGCTCACTTTCTCAACGTGAATCGCGCGTGGATGGCGGGAATCGACGCGCAGGTTTCCGGAGAGTGGACCAAGGCGGTCTATCAGCACCTTTACGGATTTCTCGGCCGCGCGTGGGGGCTGAATTTCGAACTCGCGGAAGCTCGTCGCCTGATGGGTGTAGTTGCGGTGGGGCTGGGGGCCGCGGTTTTTCTACGCCGTCCCGAGGGCGAGTCCGAACGGGCGAACGGCCTGCTATTCGCCCTGGGGCTGGGCTGCCTTTACGTCGTGGCGTTTTCTCCCCTGAGCCAATCGAATGCGTACCTATGGTACACGCCGGCGGTGCTCGCGTTACTCTATTTCGGGGACCGGGCCAGGGTTACGGTGAAAGCCCAAACGGCAGGGCTACTGGCCTCCTACTTTTTAATCTCGCTCGCGTACTCCGATCTCGTACCGCGCGCGTGGTACCGCACCTTTTACGATCTGCGCTTGAAGGCTTTCGTCACCACGCTGCTACTTATGGCTTTACTGGGGTTGGGTCTATGGACGGCGTGGCGTCAGCGGCGCTACTCGGCGCCCTGAGCTTTTTTGGCCGCCTCGCGCTTAACGTAAGCGCGAAAGCCATCTTCGAGATCGGTTACCGACTGCCCGTAGACCTTCTTGAACGTGCGCACATATTGACCCATTGAGGCCAGCGAGCGTGAAGGGGCGCGATCGAACCCGAGCTCGGTCACGAACTCGATGAACTTCGCCGGGCCCGCCACCTCTTCGCTCAGGTACTTCACCAGCAGCCCAGCCTGCGTTAAGAATGTCAGCTCACGACTTTCCGCGAACCAAAGGTCTTCTAACTTCTGAAAGTTCTTCGTCCCTTCTTTACCAAACGCTTTCTGATAGTCCGCCCAGATTCCGGAGTAGATCGACTGCGCGAGCCCTTCGAGAATCCACGCAGGAATGTCTAGCACCGGGACTTGCCCGGGAAAGCAGGTTGGCAGAATGGCGTGGGCCAGGCCGTGCGGAAGCCCCTTGTCCCACACCTCATCCACCGTGGGGTCGATATCGACCTTGGCCTGATTGACGAGCAAAGGCGTGTCGTAGGTGAAGGTGGTCAGGTGCGAGTTGCCGGCGGTGCCGGGGCTGCAGGAGATGACCAGCGGGTAACGCCCCGATCGCTTGCCGCGGCACCAGCGCGACTCGATCTCGCCTTTCCAATAGAGGGCCTTGATACGGGCCTTGAGTTCGACCTCCTTGGGCTTGCAATGCACGAAGACCGGCTCCGTTTCGGCGAAAGCGATGGCCGAAAAAAACATCCAAGGAAGCAAACGCCAGGCGAGGTTCATTCCTAGATTTTACCCCGGCTACGGGCGGAAAGCGCAGCTAGTCGCGCCAGAAGTGACAGGTGTACCCGTTGGGGTTTTTCTTCAGGTAGTCCTGGTGGTAATCCTCGGCATCGTAAAACTGAGCCGCCGCCACGATCTCGGTCACCACCGGAGCCTTCCACTTGCCGGACTCGTCAATTTCCGCGCGAATCTTCTCCGCCGATTTTTTCTGCTCTTCCGAGTGAAAAAAAATGGCCGATCGATACTGTGAGCCGATATCGTTGCCTTGGCGGTTGCGCGTCGTGGGATCGTGCAAGCGGAAAAAAGATCGCAGTAAGTCCTCGTACGATAGCTTGTCGGGGTCGAACTCAATCTGAATGGCCTCGGCGTGGCCGGTGGTGCCCAACTTCACCATTTCGTAGATCGGATTGGGTGACTTGCCGCCCGTGTACCCTACCTGCGTGGTCTTTACGCCAGGAAGCTCACGGATCAGCTCTTCCACCCCCCAAAAACATCCAGCCGCAAACGTGGCAATTTCTGTACGATTCGACATGTCGTCCACTTTATCCAAATGGCCCGTGCTGGCAAGCCGCAGCCGAGTCGACGATAATAGCGGGATGCGAGTCACCCACCTGCACAGCGGCAATTTGTACGGCGGCGTCGAAACGTTTCTCGTAACGTGGATGCAGGCTAGCCGGCAGTTTACCCCTGACTGGCAGCACCGGTTTTTACTCGGGTGGGAAGGGGCCTTTTCGGAGAGACTGAAGGCTTTGGGCATTCCCTACGACGTAGTGCCCGTTCCACGCTTTTCTCGCCCGTGGACCCTACTGGGTACGCGGCGGGCGGTGGCGGCCCGCCTAGCGGAACAGGGGCCCGACGTGGTGGTGGCTCACGGGTTTTGGCAGGCCAACGCACTTTTGCCTTCGCGCGTGAAATCGCCGGTAGTCCTTTGGATGAACGACGTGCTCGACCGCGACCACTGGCTGGCCTGGCTAGTGCGATCCCGACAGTTCAACTTAGTGGTAACGCCTAGCCGCCTCGTGACCCAACAATGTGCGGATTTTTTGCGCGCGGATCGTTTTGCGACGGTGCCTTATCCGGTGGCGAAAACGGAGGTGACCCCGCGGGATCGCCAAGCGGCCCGTGCGAAGCTGGGCGCGGCGCCGGGCGAAAGAATACTCCTGCAGGTGGGCCGGATGCAGCCGTGGAAGGGGCACCAGGCGTTGCTGCACGCGGTGGCCGCGTTGCGGACGGCTACTCCGTGGAAGCTTTGGGTCGTCGGCGGGGCCCAGAATGCGGAAGAGCAGTGCTACCTAGCGGGGCTAGAGCGAATGGCGGACGAGCTAAAGATCTCGGCGAAAGTAAAGTTCTGGGGCCAGAGCCGCGACGTAACCCCACTTTACGCGGCCGCCGATCTGTACTGTCAGCTCAATGCTAAACCCGAATCGTTCGGCATCGTGTTCGTGGAAGCATTGCGCGCGGGGTTGCCCGTGGTCACCCATCGGCTCGGCGGCGAGGTAGAAATCTTCTCGCGCGTACCAGGTTTCCTGACGAGCCCCGACGAACCTTTCGAGACCGTGCGTGTACTAGAGCGCCTCGTCGACGATCAGGCCTTTTTCGAGGTGGCGCGAAAAGGGGTTACCAACGCCGATTTGTCTTTTTGTGATCCGGAAGTGCAGAGCCAAACGTTGGCGCGCTTGCTGGCGGGGGTGGCGCGAGGACGGACTTAGAACTGGTAGCCAACGAAGAAGTTGGCGAAGGGGAGGAAACCTTTGAAGTCGTAAACAATGGCCGAGGTGGCCGCGGGCGGCGGGTCGAATGCCCACTGGGCGCCGACGCCAAAGCCAAAGTCCATATTGAAGGCGGCCTTCGCCGTGCCACGCCAGTAAACCTGTCCGCGCATCGCGAACATGTTCAAGCTTTCTTCCCTCGTGCGGAACTTCAAGTTGAGGCTGTAATAGCCGGGGCCCATCTGAAACACCCAGCCGCGGAAAGCGGAGTTGGTGTGGTAGTAGCTGAAGTTTAGAAAGGCACCCGTCATGCTCACTTCGGTCGCATTGTTTACGAACTTCGAATAGATGCCTTCCAGCCCCATCGAGAATTTTTCGTTCAACCGCACGTTCATGTGCAGCTCGGGGTGGAAGTAGATGAAGCTCATGTGGCCGCCGAGGCCGATGTCGAAGTTGTTTAACTTGTCCGACTTGCGCGTCGTGGTCGCCGCAGAGGCAGCGATGGAGCTAATGCCGCGCTCGGGGCGGCTGATGGTGACGACATTCCCTTTGGCGAGGTAGCGCGTTTTGTCGCCCATGCTGATCCATAAACGATCGCCGGTCGCCATTAAGGCGCGGCCACAGCCAATGCGCGCGGTGCCACGGTTGAGACACACCGCTTCGCCGGCCTTCCAGCCTTGGGTTTCGTAGGTTCGCTTGATGGCGACACGATTCTGCGCGGCATCAACCTCGAGCACCTGGGCCTCGCCGTAGGCTAGGCTGGCGGCGAGAAGTCCAAACAAGGTGAAAAGGCGGAGTGTCATGGATAGGGAATATTTTAGCACTTACGCTCCTAGAAATCAGAATCGGTAGGTCACGGGTTAGGTACAGCCGCAAGGACAGCATGCCTCGCCGGTTTCAGGATCGAGCATGCAACTCGTGCAATAAAGGTTCTGACCAACCGGACAACTCGAAACCGAGGTCGGGCAGGCAGTCGGTGCGGAGGTGGGTTCCTCCACGGGCGAGGATGTGTAGATGACGGTCGGGGCCGTAGTTGGTTCCTCGACGGGCGAAGAGGTGTAGGTGACGGTCGGTGCCGGAGTCTGTGTTGGATCGGGTGGCACGACAGTCCCGTTACAGTAACATGCCTCCACTACCGGCGTTCCCACAGAACCTTCGACAGGCGCGCATGCGGCAGCGGCGTGAGCTTCTTTGCCGAATACTATCTCGTCGACGGCGGCCAGCGCGTCACTTGAGTAGCCAACGTCCGCCATCGTGTAAGTGCATCCGAAGACACAAGTAAAGGTACCCACGCAACTGTCACAGGTGTTTTGGTAGTTCGAAACTTCGGTTTCATTGCATGCGACCACCGTCGGGGTCGGTGAGGGCGACGAGGTTGCAGTCGGTTGCGCCGTTACCGTTGCGGTCGGTTGCGCCGTCACTATCGTCGTCGGTTGCTCCGTCACTGTCGCAGTCGGCGTCACCGTCGTGGTCGTAGTCGTTGTCGGCGAAGGTGACGGACTCGGCGGCGGGCAAAGGTCACCCGATTGAAGGTCACCCGATTGAATGGCATACCCCTCGGGAACGAAGCAGCAGATGATCGGGCAATCGACGACCACGACCTTGAGTGCTTCGGGATTCAAATCATCCAAGATATTTTGGGTGATGGCATTGCCGTGTAGCTGGGCTACCGCGTAGTAAAAAGCTTTCTGGAACTTGAGCAACGAGTCCGGCGAAAGCGAAGTGGGGTCAAAGTGCTCGCCCGTAACGTAGTTCAACAGTGGCTGACGAGTTTCAATCGGCCGGGCAAGGGCAAAGTTGTTCAAAGAAAGCGAAGGGTAGTTGCGCCCGGGGTTTTGCTGATTCCAGAATTCAGTTACCAAATCTTGCGAATGCGCAAAAAATTCATCGTCACTGATGCCGGCACCGTTCGTAAGAACGACCGTCACCGCTTGGCCGCCCTCTTGACCCACGCAGCTAGCGCAGGGGCTCGTCTGCACAATCGGTCCGCTGGTGCACAACGGCTGCTGGGGGCCGCCGGAACCCGTGCCGGAGCCACTACCCGAGCCACTACCCGTTCCTGAGCCGCTGCTGGATCCACTACCCGAGCCGGTACCATCGTCGCAGTTGCCTGAAACACTGCAATTGTCCCGTTCGGGGTCCGGCGGCGCCATCCACACCAGTTGCGCCTTCTCCGAGCCGGCCGAAGCCGTGCCCCGGGCTTGCAAGGGGCTCCCGCTCAGCGTGTCCTGTGCTAGCGAGAACAGAGCAATCGCTGTGCGTTGAGGATCCCGCACAAGGGAGGCTAGCGAAGCCGGCGTGGTTTTCACGTATGCCTGCATGGTTCCCGTGCTATCAATCGTGCTGATCCCAAGTCCAGGATCCTGGGCCGCCGGACGTTCCGCATCGGCCAAACCTAGGAACTGATTCTCTGGAACAAAGAAGCGACTTTCGTTCACTTCAAACGTCGCGCGAGATTCCGCCCAATTGTTGCCGGTGGGGGCAATGCGCACCGTATTGATATCGTTGCCGGAGAAGCGAAGCTGGCGAAGCACATCGTCTACTACCCCGGTAGTTATCATCGGGGCCGCCGTTATTTTGGCGAGGCTCGGATTACCCAAACGGGTCACGAAAATCTCAACGGTGACTTCCTCCGAAGGGTGGTTCTCTTTCGACGCCAACTTTAAAATATATAATCTTTGATTCTTTGCCCCCGGGCGGGAATTCAAATCGGACTCCACGATCAAAGTGGCGCGGCATTCGGTGAGCTTGCCCAGCGCAATACTGGGGTCGTCGTTAAATAAGTTGGCGGCGCTTCTTCCCGCCGATGACTCGGTTGAAGGGAGAAAGTAAACGCCCGGAGCCCGGCCGCCAGCCGCGGGGGCCGCCGTCATCAGGTCGGCGGGCTTTCCGTCGAAGGAGGCCACCATGTCCTCGCACGACCCCGCACGAGCGCCTTCGGCATCCAGGTTTGCGATTCGATAATAGACGAACGGGATAATGACCGTGTCGGTGTCCGAATTGAGATTCAGTACGTACTTGGGCGTTACGGCAATGGCGTCGACTTTGAGATAGGCCCGTCCCAGGCAACCCGGCAGAAAAACCGCCACCACGAGCAATCCTGCGAGCAAGATCTTTCGGGCTAGGTTGTAGGAGGAAAGTTTCAAACGTACAGCTCTCTTAAAAGGGTTAGGGGCCGTGGTTGGGGTCTACAGCTAATGGGGCGGGAAGTTCGTACTTCTATTGTGCCCGATTAGACATTGTGCGTCAAATTTCACGAGTTCACTAACGTATCGGTTTGTTTGGGTTTCTACTTGATAGAATTCTGACACCTCCTGGTTTTGCGCATCCTCCCCCAAATGGGGGATGCATCCTGGCGGTAGAAACCTGATACGCGCACTGGCGGAATGCAGTTACGCTAATGACCGTTGGAGTGGCTGTGCGCTGTACGTTGTTGCTGCTGTGGTTGGTGTGGTTTTCCCTTTCGGCTCCGGCCGAAAACCGCCTTTGGCTACCTGGGGAATCCGAACCCGGCGCTGCCTGTCGCACTCTCAAGGAGATGCGACCCAGCTTACGAAGTGACGCTGGACTTTCCCCCATCGTCATCCACGACAATGCCTCATTACAGGGCAAAGCAAAGTTAACCCCCGAGTCCGGCGAATTCCTTTACGAAAAACAGCGGATTTTGCTGCTCACGGCGGAGGAAAAATTTCCGCAGGTGGCGTGGGAAGATCTTGGAATCTCAAGTCTCGAAAATCGTGGTGGTCTCGGTAACGCCGGCGTCGGCGAGGGAAAGCTCAACGGCAAGCGGGTGATCGTAAAGGCGAACGACCCCGTGAATCGGAATCCGGCCGTCATGCTGAACGAGGCCCGTTGGTACTTACTACTGAACAAACTAGGGCAGGGGCCCGAGTTCATGGGGCTCACCCGCACGCCGCAGGGCAACCTGGCGGTGGTGATGGAATTCATCGAGGGGGTTCACTTTCCTGCCGGTGGCAAAGTGAAAGACACCCCAACCTTTCCGATTCTAGATTCTCACATCGATGACGTACTACGCCTGGGCAAACTCCTTAGTGCGATTGGCGCGGAGTACACACCCGACATGCAGTTTCGCCTTACTCCAGACGGGCGATCGGTGCTCATCGATCCCGAGTTCTTTCAGTTCACTAAACCCCGCATTCCACCATTCGACCTTCCTTACAACCCCAAGGACAATACCGAGGCAATTGCGCGTGTGCTGCGGCAGCTGCAGAAGAAGCAAAAGCTATTCGGCGTGGCCACTCCGCAAGCCAAGCCCGACCTTCCTCCCGGCCGCATCATCATTCCGGGTGAGAATGACCAGGAACCTCGGACCCCGCTAAAGCTGATTATTCCGGAGTGATTTTCCAAAAGAAAAAGGCCCGCTCCCAGAGGGAAACGGGCCTTTCAAAACTACCGAAAGAAAACGATTAGTTTTCGATCGAGGTCACGCGAGCCGAGTCACCACGGAACTCGTACAGGTTCCGGTACTGCGACGCTTTGAGGACGGTGGACACTTGAAAGTCCATATCCATCGCCACCGAGCCCACCGGTTCTTTTTCCGAACCAACGTTCGCCGTCGAAACGCGCGCCACGTTGAAGTTCAGAGTGTAGCCCCACAGAACGTCCACCTTATGCGGAAGTACCGTAACGGCGTCCAGGAACCGGCCACGGCCCTGATACTGGCCGTTGTAACGATGAGCCAACGTATAGGTCACGTCGAACACCGTAGAGCCGAAACCGTTCTTGCCGAACTTGCGGAACGACTTGAACTGGAGCGGGCTGAAGTTTTCCAGATCCTCGGGGCCTTTGACGCCCTTGGGAACCGCATTCGCGTAAGCATATTTCACGTTCACAACGGGCTTATTCTTTTCGATGATTTTCCAGATCTTCTCGCCGAGATTGATGATCTCGTTGATGCTCTTTAGCGCTCCGGCGATATCGTCAACGTAGGCGCCTCCGTCCATGGCCAAGATCTCAGCTTGGACCTCGGCCGGCGTTTCCACTTCTTGAGTGTAGATCGTCAGATCGAGTTCGTTCTTGCTGACACCGGTCGAGCCGAAGGCCAATAGCGGAAATACCGCCATCGACAGTAGAATGCGTTTCATTGTTCCCCCCCAGGATAAATGTCACCGCTAATGCGCGTGCGGCAGAGCTGATTGTCGATGTAGCATTGGCCTGTGGACAAAGGCTGCCAAGCCGCGCTGTACCAAGACACCTTGCGTGGAATTGGGCAATGTATGCCCGGTTAAAATACGGCAAAAATGGAAGGACGTTAGATGAGCAATCCAGAAGATCTTCAGGCAGAACTAGAGCGGCTTCGCGCGGAAAACTCCGCGCTGAAAAAAACGTCGGCGAAGGGCTTGTCCCTTAAAGTGAGCGAGAAAGGTGCGTTGTCGGTTTACGGTCTCGGCCGTTTTCCCGTCACCCTCTACAAAGAGCAGTGGACTAAGCTTTTGGACATGGCGGATGACATCCGCGCGTTCCTAAAAGCGAACGACTCTCAGCTCAAAGCAAAGGTCTAAGCCAAGAGATTACTGCGTCTGGGTTTCCGGACGCGGAGTGTCGAGCCAGTCGCCGATCGTCTTCTGTCCGCTGGACGAAGGCGTTTCGGTGGACGGCGTGCTTGAGTCCCCATCCGAGGTCACGGCGCGTGGTTTTGGAGGATCCTGCGGAAACTTCGCCGAGGCAGGGTACTTGAAGTAGCGGATCGTACCCGCGAACTTCGTGCCGTCCACTTCGGTACCATTGTGAAGTACTTTTGCTCCCGATGCGTTACCCAGCGTTAGCTTGATCTTCTCTTTTGCGTTGAAGGTCAGCGTGTCGTTTTCCTTGGCCATTCCTTGAACTGGCGCGGTGCCGTCGACGACAATCTTGTACCAGGTCTTTTTCTGCGTCGCTAATGCAAGCACGTGCTTGAACTCGCCAGGCACGGTGGCTTGGGCCGGCTTCGGCTCCGTAGCGGCTGCCGTAGTCGCGGGCTTAGTCTCGGCCGGCTTCGTATTGGCCGCGGTCGCCGGCGCTGCCTCGGGCTTGGATGGAGCAGGTGCCACAACGGGGGCCGTGGCCGCCATCGTAGCCGAAGAGGAGGAAGTCGTAGTCGTAGTTGTAGTCGCCGGTGCGGTCTCGGCGGGTTTCGTGTCCGCAATTCCAGCCACGGGACGTGCCGCTTCGGTACTGGTTATCGGTGCGGTCAGCACGGGCGCGGTCGGATCATTCGTCGCGGCTCCGGTTACCGGCTCGGTCGTCAAGGCGGCCGTGGTCTCGGGCGCAGGGGTGGCTTCCTTTTTACCAATGGTGATGAGTGTTCCCACCACGACCACGAGTAACACCACGCCGACGGCCATCATGGCCTTCGCAAAGGGAAACGGTTCGGCCTGCTCGATGAGGCGCGACGGATTCATAGCGGGCGAACTCGCACCGGTCGTCCGGCTAGTGGTGGTCTTAGGCGCGTTCATCGGAGGGACTTCGGTCGGCTCGACCGGCGTCACGCCTCGTCCCTCGTAAAACTTACCCAGAACTTCGCGCGTATCGGCCCCTACGTACTTGGCGTAAGCGGTAAGAAACCCGCGTAGGAAAGGCTCGGGCGGAAGATCTTTCCACGATTCACGCTCGATCAGTTCGAGGTGATGAATATGAATTTTGGTAATGGAAGCGATCTCTTCGAGACGAATCCCTTTTTGCTCCCGATGACCCCTTAAAAATTCACCCACACCCGTCATGTCGTCTCTCTCGCGTTCTGTAGTTGGTTGGCGGCCGAGGCTCTTTCGTAAATCACTGCAAGTACTTCAATACTTCATGCGAGCGATCCACGAACGTGCCGTTCTTGTGACGTTCGATGAGCTTTTCGAATTGGGCCTTCGCCGTCTTCTTCTGCCCCATCTTCATCATTACTAGTCCCAACTTGTAATGGCTCTCTTGGAACAGCGGACAATGCACCGCTGCTTTCTGGAAATACTCGGCCGCCTTCGGATACTTCTTCTCCTTGGCGTACACGTCGCCCAGGTTCTTCGAAGCTAGGCAAAACTGTGGAGAAATATCGAGCGCCTTGGTGTGGTACAGCTTCGCGCGGTTCAAATCGTTCAGCTTGTAATGGGCGTAACCCAGGTTGGTGTAGGCGTTTTCGGGCGTCAGGTACTTCTCGGAGGCCGCGGCCTTTTCAAAGTAGGTGACCGCCTGGCGATACTTTTCCTGGCGGTTATAGAGCACGCCGAGGTTGTTCCAAACCTCCGGGTACTCCGGCTGCAGCTTCAAAGCGTTCATGAACGCCTCTTCGCTTTTCGGGAACCGCTTGGTCTCCATATAGATGAGAGCCAGGTGGTTGTAAGCAGCCGCCGACGAAGGGTCAAGGCGCAAGGCTTCGTTCGTCGCTTCGAGCGCCTTGTTATAATCCCGTTCATTGAGCCGGTCCGCCGCCAGCTGCAGATGCAGCCGCGACTTCTCGATGTCCCGGTCATTGGTCATCAACGAGGCGCAGGAAACCAGCGATAGGCACAAGAAGGCCGAGCTAATCCCAAGAAGCGGCTTGAACATTTTGGTGGACACCTCGCCCCCGAGTATAACGCCTCACTCTAAGGGGCGCAAACCCAACGCCATGGGGTAACCACCCCGGTGGCACGAATTGCCCGGTTATCCGTTTGCAGTCGAAGCGCATCGCGTTGTCTGATTGTGTCGTTCGACAAGTCTATGAAACTAAATGATTTTCTTCAGTTCAGAAGTAGAAGTAAGCGCCTAGTCGGCCTTCCCAGGCATCGGGCTGCTTCTCGCCACGCGCCCAGATGGCCATCCGCTTAGAGAGGTTCCAGCGCAGCTCCGAGCGGCCGTAATGGCCATTGTGGTACGGAGTGCCTATCCGATAGCGGTAGAACGCTTCGGTCATAAACACGAGCGAGCGTGCAATGAATAGGCGAAAGCCGACGTGCGGCCCCGCCCCCAGGCGAATGAAGTCGGTGAAGCCCGATGAGAGGCTCATGTCGGCCGACAATAAACCGAACAGCAACAACGGCGAGTCGTCGCCAAGCGAGAACGAAGGACCTACCCCAAACTCTACGTTCGCGGATACGCAACGTACGCAGCTGGTGTCCCGCACGGTGGCCATGCCGAGAGAAAAGAGCGAGCTCCATTCTTTCTCTTCCCCTTGGTCGCGGGGCACGAAAGAGCCCAAGCGAAATAGGGTGATCTCGTCTATGCGCAGACGCGAGGGTTGGGATTGCCAGCTCAGACGAACGTTACCAACCTCGCCAATCCCGAAGTGCTGGTTATTGTGCCCGGTCTCCAAGAGATCGTGGAGCATAGCGCGAAACTCGATCCCGCCCAGTCCGCCCCCGACGTCCCCGGCTCCGCCCGAAGCGCCGATGCGGAAGGTGGGGTGTACGCCAGGCTCCGGCCCTTCATTGGGCAAATCCTCCGCTACCGCAAGCCCGCTCGTACCGAGGAGTAACAAACTGAAAAACCAAGCTTTCACGCGCAAATCATAAGAAGCCGGGCTGGCTTTGTCACGGCGCCCGATTTACCGGCCCGGCCGACCGTGCTATCGAGGGGAACTCATGGCAACGACACTGACGCAAAAGAATCAGGAATACATTCCTAAAGCCTGGGAAACCGTACCGTGCCCGTTCTGCCAGTCGTCAGCCTTTCGGCCGCACGAGCGGTTTGGCCCAGACCATCGCTACACGTACGTTCAGTGCCGCCAGTGTGATCTGGTTTACTCGAGCCCGCGCCCGCGTTACGACGCCGAGTTTCTCGACGCCGCCTACTCCGTTTACGATGTCGATAATCACCACTTTAAGCACAATGGCGCGCTAGACGCCGGTGAACGTGCCCGCGTCGAGCAGCTCAAGATCACGGTTCGGCAAATCGAGAAGGCGCTTGGGCGTAAGGGGAAAATTGCAGATATCGGTTCCCACACCGGCCTTTTTCTAAAGGCGGCGCAGGAAGAGGGGTGGGACACCTTCGGCATGGATATCTCGCAAAAGATGACTGAAGAGGTCACCCGCGTGTTCGGTATCCCTACGATCTGTGGGCAGTACCATGAAACTGATTTGTCCGCGCGCGGCCCGTTCGACGCGATCTACTGCAGTCACGTCATCGAGCATGTGCCCAACCCGACCGAGTGGGTCGCGAAGTTCCGCCGCGATCTGAAACCCAACGGTGTGCTGTGCTTGAATATTCCCAACCAGTTCGCATGGGATCGCCGCTTTCGTCGCGGGCTGAAGAACCTTGGGTTAGTGAAAGACAAGTGGGAGCTATGGCGAACGCCCGACCACCTGTACGAGCCGCACTTGGCACCGATGGCCTACCTGCTTGAAAACGCGGGCTTCACCGTCACCGAAGCTTTCACCTACTCAAATCGTGAAAAGGAAAAAGACTCGCTGCTGGGCAACCTGCGCCACCGACGCTGGCTCGCGGGGACAAAGCTGCGAATCCTGGCGAAGCCGCGCTAGCGTTAACACGCATCGCGGACGACGAACTTCAAAAGCATTTTTCCGACCTTGATCGTATCGTCGTCGAGCAGCTCGACCGGGCCTAGCACTTTTCGGCGGTTTACGATGGTGGATGTGTCGTTCTTGTCCACCACCTCCAACCATAAGCCGTTCTTCTTGCGGAAAATACGGAAGTGCTGCCCCTTCATTTCGGCAGCGTCACCAATGGTGAAATGCGCCTGGCTTGAGCTGCCGATGGTGGTTTCGTCCGAGTAAAGGAAGAACTCTTTCTGCTTTTCGCCCTTCTCGTTCTTGAGCTCGAGCTTACCTACGCGCAGGGGCACGCGGCATTCTTTGCAGTAGCCAATCTGCGAGTTCGGATCGGCGAAACCGCAGAACTCGCAAAAGGTACAGTTCGAGGGAAACAAAGTTTTCGGTAATACCGACAGTTCGATCGGGTTGATGGCGTTCTTGTTCTTGAACGGCCAAAAGCCCTTGCGGGTCAGTTTGGCCAGCTCATCGCGCAGCTGCCGCGCGCGCTGGTAACGTTGCAGCGGATCGGTTGCCAAGCACTTGGTGATAATCTGGCAAAGCCGCTCATCACGAACCTTGTCTTTCAGTACGTCGCCGCCCCCTTTTTTTGGGGTCTCCCCGGTTGCCGCTTCGAACAATAGAGCGCCCAGGCTGTAGATATCGCCCGCAGGTGTGAACTTAACGTCTTTGTTCAAAAACTCCGGCGGAGTGTAGCCTTCCGATTCGAAAAGCAACGGCTCTTTATCACTCACATGGTAAAGGGTGCCAAAGTCGATAAGCTTAACCTTACCGCTGATGCCGTCTAGCATCACGTTGTGCGGTTTCATGTCGCGGTAGATGTAACCCTGCAAGTGGACGATTTCCAACGCGTCCGCGATTTCCATGCCGAGGTATACGAGCAGCCCGTCCTCGACGGCTCCCTTGGATTTCTTATAGTCTTCGATGGCCTTGTTCAGGTCTTTCCCGTTGATGAATTCCATCACCATGTAGAAAGATTTATTCTTCTCGAAGTACTCAAAACCGCGGGGCAGGGAAGGGTGCTTCGCCCGGCGAAGAAACTTCGCCTCGCGTTTGAAGCTTTTCATCAGCTGGCCCTTGAACTGGTCGTACGACGACTGGTCCAACATCTGCTTTATCAAAACCTGTTTTTCGTCCTGCTGACGAATGGCGCGAAAGGTCGCGCCGAAACCGCTGCGCGCAACGGCCTCTTCGATAACGTAAGTGTATTTGCCTTTTAGGCGTTCGCCGGCGGAGAGTAGTCCCTCTTTGGCGTCGACGACCGAGGTGAACGAGGATTGGCGGAGTTTACGAGCGACCTGAACCTGTGCGGTCGTAGCTCCACACGCGTCGCAGAATAGCGAACCAGGGAGTATCTTTTCCCCGCATGTAGAGCAATTTTTCACGTACGTCCCTCTAGGTCATTGCGAGGAGCGTAGCGACGAAGCAATCTCCTGGCTCTATCTTGAGCCACGAGATCGCTCCGTCGCCCTCGCAATAACAGTATTTTTACCGAATCAGCAGACGAGTCTTCTTAGCCTCGTCCTTGATCGTCGCCAGGTCATCGCTAACCGACTTGCCTTGGCGTAGATCCGTAGCCAAACGGGTCAGAGCCCGAGTGACCTTGTCTTGTCCCAAGTTACTCGCGATGCGGGTCGTGTTGTCGATGAGGCGAGTAGCTTTGGCTTTATCTCCGCTGGCCAAGCTCTCTTGGATCTGCTGTCCATTAAGGTGGATTTGCAGGGCCTGGGTTCCGCGGAGTACGTCGGGGTCAACCGAGGTAAGGTCGGTGTCCCGGTCGGTCGCTTTGATTTTGACATCAACTTTCTCCGTCAACTTTCCATCGTAGTCGGCTTCGATAGTGAACAGAGAGATGTCCGCGCCCGCTTCCCCCGACCAGGTCGAATTGGTCTGAACGAGGAAGGCCGTCATGTCTTTCTGCATCGAACCGGTTTTGATTTCGAAATTACGAGCGCTGCCCGGGATGTCGTACACCGCGATCTCAGGAGCAATCTTCGCGATGCGCATCACGCGCGAGCTCATGTTGCTGAACTTAAGACACAGCTCACCGACCACGGACGCCTGGAGCTTCTCGATCTCAGCGCGTAGCCCTTCCTTGAACTTCGCCATGTCGTTCGCGTGATAGTACGAACCATTGCCGAGCTCGGAAAGACGGCTGATGAAATTCGAGTCGTAGTCATCGGCCGAACCGATACCCACGCCCGTCAACGAGATGTGCTCATGCCGCTGCACGATGCTCTCGTACTTTTCATGCTTCTCGACGCGGTAGCCCTGGTCGTCGGTCGGAAAACCGTCGGTCAAAAGGATAACCTGGTTAACGCGCTTCTCGCGATCCGACTTCGAACGGGCTTCGAAAACTTCATAAGCTTGCTTCAGGCCAGCTTCGAGGTTCGTCACGCCTGACGGATTGTCGAGCTTCTGAATCGCTTCCACCATCGTGCTGCGATTCTCCGCGAGCGAGGCGAGGGGGAAAATTTCTTTGGCTTTCGAGCCGAACAGAACCACGCCAACGCGGTCTTCGTCGCGTAGCGATTCGATGAGTTCGGCCACCGCCGATTTCACCATCGACCACTTCGCGCCGCCCATCGAGCTCGACGAGTCGATGAGAAACAAGACGTTGGAGGGGATGCGGGCCAACGCGCTGCTAGGCGTAAGCTCAACGAGGGTTGTCGTGCTGTAATCTCCGTCTTTCGGGCGAAAGTCGGATCCGTTCTTTGCAATGATCTTCACGTGATCTCCTATTGATGGGCACCAGCGAAAAGCCGGTACCAAGCTGCCATTTCAAAAAAGTGGGATGTATCGGGGTAGGTTTGGTTTCCCTCCGCCCACAGTCAAACCGACGAGCTTTTGTGCAATGCGTATGCCCTAGGATTGTTACCCAGCTTGGCCTGAGCGGAAGTGAAAAAGGTGGCGTCAGGGTGACGTTTTACGTCAAAGCGACAATCTACGCGGGCCGTAAGTTGTTTTTCAACGCAGCGTCCCTGCCGCCGGAGCGTGCTAAAATTGACCGCTAGCTAGCCTCACCGCGCCCAGCCGTTTAACCAATTCGAAAGGCCGTTTCCCATGGAGATGTCCGCATTACATCGCGTAGTGATTTACACCCTGTTATTTCTGTCCGGCGCCGCCGGCCTCATCTACCAGGTGGTCTGGCATCGCTACCTGGGCATACTGCTAGGGGCCCAAGCGAAGGCCACGGCTATCATCCTCGCGATCTTCTTGGGCGGCATTAGCGCGGGTTACGCCGTTTTCGGCTACTGGTCGCGCCGTAAGAAGTGGAACTTACTCCTGGCCTACACGATTGTGGAAGTGGGTCTGGCAATCTGGGCTTTTCTTTTCCCGGTGTTTTTCAATTTCGGCTTTCCGCGAATGGGTTCGCTCTACCTCAACATGGGGATCGATAACCCGCTAGTCGATTTCACCATCGCCATCCTGCTACTGGGGCTGCCCACTTTTCTAATGGGCGGTACCTTACCGCTATTAACTCAAGGGCTGAGCCGGGATCTCCGCGAAGCAAGCCGTACCCACGCTCTGATCTACGGTTTCAACACGTTGGGGGCCTGCCTCGGCTGTCTTCTGGCCGGCTACCTTCTCATCCCTACCTTTGGTTTCGGCGTCACGTCGGTTGCGGGCGGGATTCTCAACCTCATCGTCGCGGTTACGTCTTACTTCGTGTTCGCTCGCAAGGCGGGCGTTCAGCAACCAGACCTAGCGGATATCGGCGATGAGGCCGGCGAGCCCATCACCGGTCCCTCCCGTCGCGTCGTTGGTCTATGGGTCATTGGCTTTCTCTCGGGCTTCTACCTCATTACGCTCGAGACGGTACTCATCCGTTTAATGGGCTTGTCCACCGGATCGTCGAACTACAATTTCACCCTGATCGTCGCGATCTTTATTTTCGGACTGGGAATCGGTTCGGTGGTCGCCCGTGGAATCGAGCGTTATCGCTTTCGGGATCTCATGCGAAATCAGGTGTGGGTGGCGATTCTGCTAACGGGAGTGTTCCTCAGCGCGAACTATTGGGCATACGGTAGCCACGTCATCCGTTCGCTGCTGCGCGATCTTCCGCAGAATTTCTACATCTACCAGTTTTTACTGGCCCTGGTTTTCTTCGTGCTCCTCACGATCCCCCTCGCGTTCTCGGGTCTTACTCTTCCGCTGTGCTTTCATCTCATTAAAGACGGGAAGGGCAACCTGGGTGAGCGCGTCGGTCAGCTCTACTCGATGAACACGTTCGGTTGTGTGCTGGGAGCGCTAGTAGGCGGGTACGTGATGCTCAACTACGTGGATCTGGACCAGCTCTATAAACTTTGCCTTTTCTGCATTCTTTCGACGGCCGCGATCGCAGGGTACCTCTACCTCAAGGAAGAATCGGACAACTGGAAACCGATCTTGTCCCCGGCCATCGGCCTAGTCGTCACGGTCATTGGGGTGATGGTGGCACCTTACTGGAACCGCGAAAGTTTCATCCAGCCGTTCCGTCATCCAAGCCCCATCGAAAACGTAACTTTCGAAGGTCCGCGTGCGTTCTCCGATTACCTTTCGCGGACCACCAAGCTGCTGTACTGGAAAGACGGTCCAAATACCTCCGTCGGTATCGGCACGAGTAAATACGACGGCAAGGAAGTATCGCGCACAATCTTCGTAAACGGTAAGTCCGACGGCAACACCCGCGGCGACCATTTCACGACGGTAATGCTGGCTCACTTGCCCGCGTTGCTTACCCCTAAGATCGATAACTCCCTCATCATCGGTCTCGGTACGGGTATGACGGTCGGTGCGCTCGCGGCCTACCCGGAGGTGAGCAACGTCGATGTCGTGGAGATTTCCAACTTCAGCATCAAGAAGCTCGATTACTTCGACTTCTACAACAAAGCATTGTCGCTGAACGTGAAGGCTAAGTTTCACGAAATGGACGCTTTCCGTTACATGCAGGGCACGGCCAAGCTTTTCGACATCATCATCAGCGAGCCAAGCAATCCGTGGGTAGCCGGAATTGAGAATCTATACAGCGATGAGTTCTACCGAATCGCCCACAGCAAGCTCACCGACGGTGGCTCATTCGTTCAGTGGATTCACACTTACTCCTTCTCCGACGATCTTTTTCGCCTCGTTCTTTCTACGGTGACGAAAACATTCCCCTACGTGTCGATATTCCAGCTCAAGGGCGGAGATCTCGCGATCATCTGTCGTAAGCAGGCTTTCGGCGACGAGTCATTGCGGTCGGCGGCCGAGCGATACGCCACGAACGAATGGCTGCGCAAAGAGCTAAGCGACACCGGGCTCGAGCGCCTCGACGCCGTACTGGCCCTCGAAGTGGCGCCGCATCCCATGCCCCGGATCATGGGTCACGGAAAAGCCGTG
>JBGSST010000233.1:0-22232 GCA_041736915.1 Bdellovibrionota bacterium | reverse complement strand
CTTCGTTAGTTGGAAGCCATGGCCGGCACTGGAATTCAACGCCGGCGCTTCCCTTACCCAGCTGACGGCCGACGCAAAGGGCATTTGCTTTTCCCTCTACGCCGGCACCGCCTGGTACCACCGCTTATTTTCAGAATCGTTTCCGTACTTCGACCGAATCGTCTTTGCGTACACACCCATCCTGGTCCGCAACGCGAACCGGCAGGTGCTTCGCTTATCGCTCGGCTTTACCTTCTAACTTAGAGCGGCTTCGGAAGCGCGCAGGTCTCTAGGCTCAGGTCGATCTTGTGATCGTCGCCGATGCAGCCGTAGATCAGGTCGATCTGCTGCCCGTAGCCGAGCCCCTTCTTGAAGGTGATCTTTCCTTCCGGATCCACTTCGCAGGGGTTGTTCATCGTGCATTCCTGGCCGTTTTCGTTCGTGGTGTTGTTCACGCCGATGACGGTGCGGGTGCCGCCGGCCACCACGGGCGAGCCCGAAGTGCCGCCGATGATCTCACAGCCGGGCTGCGAGTAACGGATCGAGTCTTCCCAAATCCAGCTGGCTTCCTTGATCTTGTGGACGGTGCCGGCGTGGTTGCAGCTGTAACCGCGCTTCCAGTAACCGGACAAAATCTCGATCGGGGTTTCCGACTTCGCCCGCTCGGCGGCCAAAGTCAGCGGAGTGACGTTGAACTCTTTTTCGATCTCGGCGTAGGTCTTGGTCAGCTGATACAGCGCCATGTCCGTTTTGGTCATCGTGCCGTACAGGATCTCCGACGCGGTGACGCGGCCCAGGGCCTTGGCGGCTTTGTCGAGCACGGTGAAGCTGCGGCTAGACTTTTTGTTCTTCACTACCTGGTCGGGCTTCAAGAAGCCGCCTTCCAGACAATGGCCGTTGGTCAAAATCAACGCGAGCTCGGAATCGGAAGAGTCTTCGTAGCGCACGATGCTGCCGGAGCAGTTGGACAACGCCACGATACCGATGAAGTCGTAATCGGGCGTGAGCGAGTCCGGAATGGTTACCATTTCGGCATCGAGGCCGAAAAACTGATTGGAAAGTGAGTTAGTAGGTAGTGCGCTGGCGCCCTGCGCCAAGACGAGTAGACAGAATACGGACGCTAGTCTCTTCATAAATCCCCCAAAAAACAGGTTTAGAAACAGCGCCACCGTATAATAAAAAAGGGCGCCGGGAAAGAATCTCCCGGCGCCCCTTCCATTTAACTCTTTTGGCTCTTAGATCACGAAATCGTGAGCGCGGACGGTTTTGCGGCCGTTCGCCTTCGCACGCTTCGCGGCCTGATCGAGGTGCCAATAGATCACGGCATTCAAACCATCGAACGCGTCGCCGGCGGTATTGCAACCCGACTTCTTCAGCACGCCCTTAGCCTTGCTCGCAATGACGAGCGGTTCCGCCGACTTCTTTCCACCTTTAGCCATATGTCCTCCCAAAATTGATTTGTTGAAGGTTTGAATTATTGGAGTGAAATTCGCGCCGGTCAAGCGCCACGGTTTGACCAGCGCTCACCATCCGCGTATTTCCACCCCATGGGCAAATTCACCATCACCTTCGACAACGCGGCTTTCGCACCGGTGGAAGTACAGGCCGGCGAAAAACTCTGCGACGTTTTAGACGGAACCCACTCTCCGGTTTTTTTCGGCTGTAAGAGCGGCAACTGCGGCACCTGCATGGTCGAGCTCGACGAGGCCAGCTTTGCGGCGGCTCCCCCTCCCGACGACTTGGAGCAGGAATATCTGGAGTTCGCCGCCAAAGACAAACCACGTGCCCGGCTCGCTTGCCAGCTGACGGCGCAATGCAACCTGCATTTGAAGTACCTGCAGGACTAAAACACTACTCGCCGACGACTACGCGAATCTGTTTACTTGAAGCGTTGTCTTCGTCCCACGTGAGGTAGAGCTTCGAATCAAAGGTAGCCGACCGCACGTTAAAGGCGTCATAGGTAGGAACTTTGTTTAAGCCGTCACTGCTGAGGCCGTCGGTGGCCGTCCAGCTAGGCAATCCATCGTCGCCGTTGTAGAGGCTTGCCCGCACGTTGGCGATCCCCATGGGGTTCTCTTCGCTCCAAGCCGCGTAAAGATTGGTGCCGAACGGAATGAGCCGTGGCAGATGGGCATTTTCTCCGGGCGCCCGGTTGAGTCCTGGACCACCGCCTCCGTCCACCGCGGTCCAGACCGGGCCCAGATCGTTGCCGTTATAAACCTTCACTCGGGTCTGGGTGCGGCCTATGCCGTTGATTTCGCGCCACGAAAGGTAGAGCTTACCGGCGTTTACCGTGGCCACTACCTGACTGGCGGCAAAGCTGGGACTCACGTTCAATCCGGTTGGCCCGCCGCCGTCCACCCACGCCCAGCCAGGAGCAAAATCATCGCCGTTGTAAACACGGGCGCGAATTTGCAACACGGGCGCCAACTCTTCCCAGAACAGATAGAGCTTACCGTTGAAAGAGATGAGGGCGGGCTTGCTGGCCGCCGAGCCCGTATCGTAGTTCAGGCCATTGGGGCCCGCACCGTCGACGAAATCCCATAGCCCGCCGCCTTGGTGCACCTTCACCCGAATATTGGCCTGACCACTTTGATTGCCTTCGGACCAGGCCACATAAAGCTTGGTTTCATTGATGGCGAGGGATGGGTCCGAGGCCGAACGAGTCGGATCCATGTTGAGTCCGCTGGCCGAATTCCCGTCGGCGGTCGTCCAGGCGGGGGAACTATCGTTGTTGTTGTACTGCTTCGCCCTTATCAGGGTTGCGCCAGCCGGCGGCTCCCGCCAAACGGCGTAGAGCGTTCCGGCGTGGGAAATGGCATCTACCTGCGTCGCTTGCGTTCCGGTGTTGTAGTTGATGCCAAACGTCCCGCCGCCGTCGACGCTCGGCCATGCCGGTGAGTTGTCCAGCCCGTTAAAAACTCGTGCCCGGATTTGCGAGACGCTGCCGGAGGTTTCCTCCTGCCAGATCAGATAAAGTTTAGAATTGTGAGCCACCAGCCTTGATGCCTCGGCCCGCTCTCCAATGTTGGAGTTGAGACCGCTATTGCCGTTGCCGTCCACAAACTTCCAGGACGAAATACTGCTCACGCACGACGAGGAGAGATTCACGGAGGTCCCCACGTCGTAGGTCGCGGGTAAGCTTAAGGACGTAGCCCCCGTAAACGAGGTACTGGCTTTGGTCGCCAGAGAAAATACGTCGGGCGTGCCCTCGAGAAAAAAATCGCGAAGCGTTTTTCCGGCGCAGTTCGCTCCCGCGCGATACAGCCCCACGATCTCGATGGAATAGCTACCGAGCGGAAGGGTAAGCGGCACGCCACTCTTCATGGTGGCATAGTCGACGAGCGCGGTGCCACGTCCCGCCAGCCGCAAACAGCTGTGAGAAATTCCACCCGTGTCGGCATTACTGTAGTCATCGAGTCCGGGGGCCTTGAACATCACGAGGTAACAACCCATGCCGTCCAATGGCGGGTTGACCCGCGATGACGATACGGGGTCGCGGAGCTCGAGCTTCGCCGTCACGATAACTTCGGGGCGGTGGGAGCTGAGGCTGCACGTGGCTACGAGCAGTAGCGCGCACAGGCAAGAGAATGCTGCGATGACCCGGAACATGTCCCGTAGAATATCACGGGAAAGACCCGTAAACTTAACGGATGGCTGACGGCGCTAAACGTTCCCGGTTCTTTTCCATCGGGCGCCTTATTGTTTTGCTGCAGATGTGGTGGACGTGTCTGTCCCTGTTTATCATCTGGGACCTGGGCCACGCCGTGCTGGTGCCGCCACCCATCCTGATGGGGATCGGCGCCGCGCTAACTTTGTTTTTCATCTTTCTCGTATCGCGGCTCGTGCCACCTCCCCGCCGCGTGCTAGTCGCCGGCGTTGCGCTGGCGATCTGCGGGCTCATCAGCTTTGGCTACCCCAAGCTCGTCGAAAACGATCGTAAGCCGGCGTCCGGCTCGCGCGAGGCGTTTTTGAAGCGTGGAGGAAACTGCGAAAGTCTCATTACGAAGTACGTGTTGCCGGAGAAGCTGCCCAACCTGCTCTTTCCACTCGGGTACCTCACCGCGATGCTCGACGACGTGTGCCGCGTGCAACGTTTATCCAGCCTCGCCAAACACCGCGCGGAGCTAATCTGTTCCGATCTGAGCGAGCCCCGACCGGTGGCCTGCTTCGTACGCGCGATGGAAGAGATCTCTTCCCGGGCGCCGCTTACCATTTTTGGCAACGCGCTCGAGCTGACGTCGGCGTTGTCCGTCGTGGCGCAGGAGGGGAAGCTGGATCGCGCGGAGTCCTCCTCCGCGGAAACCGGGCTGCGTACTTCCATCCGGCTGCTTCAGGTATTCGAGCGGGCCCTGCTCGATTACCGCACCATCATTACCCCCCGGGAGCTTCCGGGTTACCTGCAGGCGTCGAACGGCGAGCCGATTCAACAACGGCTCGTGATGGAGCTCGATCAAAATGCCCGCACGCTCTACAAGCGGCTGCTTCCCATTCACGCCGTTAAAGTGATGAAGCAGGCGAGCGACGAATTCACCGAGTCCGCTCCCAAGGTAACCGAAGAAAAAAAGAGCCGTTACGCCGCCCGCTACGATGAGCAGAAAGCCCGCGTAAGCCAGCTCCTCTCCACCCTCCGCTAATAAGCCCTTGCCAAGCCAATGCCGCCTCGGCATTTTGCTATTTTTATACCTAGGAGTAAAAATGAAGTACGTAAGTATAATTTTTGTGGCGACGCTCGTTCTGTCCGGCTGCGGTAAGGAAAAAGAGAATCAGGCCGCGCTCGCGCAGAAGTTGAACGGAAAGATTGATGGCCAAACGTGGACCCACACGTTCGGCGCGGCCCGGCAGCGAACCAATATCGGGGGGACCAAGTCGTGGGCAATCACGCTGCACGATGGCTCCGACGGTGGCAATCCGTGCACGGCTACCTACGCGGTCGGCAAGCCGCTCTACCTGGTGAGCTTCTCGCTCAAGGATCTGAGCGTGGGCGCCTATGACGTTTCGGCCGGATCGGGCACGCCCGTCATGTTAACGCATGCGGTCGACACCCCGAGCGGTTTTACTTCGAGTAGTCAGGGCTCTTTCGGTACCGCGTGGATAACCAAGGCGGATGACGCCTCGGTCGAGGGGCAGCTCGACGTTAAGGGCAATGAGGCCAATTACGTAAAGGGCTCCTTCACGGCGAAGATCTGCCGGTAACCTCTACTGACAAAGCTAGAAAGCCGTTGTACGAGGGGAGAATGCTGAAAACGCTTTCTCCCTTTGGATTTCCGGTCTTTTTGTTTTTTGTCCTTTCCCACGTCGCGCTGGCCGATTGGACCCAGCTCACGTCGGAAGATTTTACGATGGCCCCTCCGCCCGAAGCGGGCAGTGCGGCCGACGTGGAAGATTATGAAGAGCTGCACCGTTTGCAGGAAGAGCGGACTCAGGCGCAATGCCACGAAGGCAAAGCGCAGTTGAACCATTCGTTCGGCACTTTGTTCGGCGACGAGCTTTCCGAAGATGATTACGCGCGGCTCGAAGATTTGATGAACCGCGTGTTCAAGCTCACGTCGGACATTGGAAGCGACTTCAAGAATGAGTTCGACCGTCCTCGTCCCTATGCCGCGGACAAGTCGATCAAGCCCTGCATTCCTCGCCTGGGCGTCGGCCGTTCTTATCCGAGTACGCACGCGGCGCTGGGCACGGTGGGCAGCTGCGTTTTGGCGAAAGCGCTACCGAAGCAGGCGGCAGCCCTTCGCAAACACGGTAAGCGTGTCGGCGACCTACGCATCATCGTGGGCGTACACCACCCGACGGACGTTAAGGCCGGACAAAAGCTAGGCAACGACCTCTGCAAGCGGCTCATGCAGGACGATGAGTTCGTAGCCGAATTGAACCCGTAGGGCTCAAGCCAATTCTTTGAACTGACAACCGCTGGAAGACGGCTTTTTCTTTTTGCTGCCCTCACCGATATCGAGATCCAAAATCGATTTAGGAACTTCACTCCGCAGATCGTTCAGGCTCTTTTCCATCTCTTTGGCCCCTCCGTCGCCGAAGATCGCAATCGAGTTGAGGCTGGAGGTCATCGGGGCTTCCTCGCCATTGGACGGCTTGCGGTTCGCCACGAAAATTCGGGCCGGCTCACGCCCGGTGGCGCGCAGCTCGAGGTAGTCGTCGATGACGGCGCCCCAATCTTTCTTGTCCGAAACGTAGCGCAGCGCCGAGGGCGGAATGAGCAGCAGCCGATCGGCGGTGATCTCCCCGCGCCGGTACGCCTGCAGCTGGTCCGGCGCCAACGCCACGATGAGCTTCTCTTGGCTGCCCGGCTTGGTCACCTGGCCGAGCGGTATGAGCGGCATCAGCTGGTTCTCACGTGGCGGGCCCTTGTATCCCAGGCCGCTGAACTGCGGTCCAAAGTCGGCCGCGAAACGTAGCCCCGTAGTGTCACCGCGCCGGGCGGCCTCCAACGCGGCGGAGATCGACGGAAACTCTCCCGCTAGTCTCGGCTTCTCGCCCCCATCGAGCCGTTTTTCGAACACCGGAACGGGCTTGGCGTAAGTGGTGTACTTCACCTCACCTCGGTCCGACATTTCGATCCGACCGTGCGGGTCCGTCTTGCCGTCGACCTTTTCGCGATCGGCATCGTAGAAAACGTAGTTTACCAGCGCGAACAGCGGGTCTTTCCCGGAAAAAGCGGGCAAGAGTTTAGCCTCGGTTTTGCCGCTGTGATCGCTGTAGCGATCTAGCTCGCCATCTTTTTTGAGAGTGAGTATGATTTCGTTCGCCGTGCCGGCGGAGTAGCCATCCGTGGATCGCGCCACGGCGTAGGTTTTGTTTGGCGCGGCGAAATCCTGCGCCAGGGCAAGGACGTCTTTGGCGTCGGACGCTTTGAGGGGATGCTCCCCTACTCTAATCCGTCCGTTTTCTCCGAAGACTACGTAGCTGATGACGAAATCCGTGGCGGTTACGGGCGCTCCATCGGGCGCGATGCTCAAATCACGCGCCCGTTTTTCGATATGGCCGTTGCCCATCGAGCCATCCGGGAACTTGAGCGTGATTGCCGGAACGTCCTTCACCGGCTCCGCGAAGCCCCACGCCGAAAAAAGCAGCAATAATGCCGCGCGATAGAATCCCCTCATTGCCCACCCCGATTTGCTTAAAACCATCAAGTTGCAATGGGGGTGCCGTATTCTGAGCGTTGTATTCAAGCGGTGCCCGCCCAACCATCCCAAACCAAGCCAAGGAGGTAACGCATCGCGCCCAATCCAAGCTGAGATTGAGGTAAGAAACTTCAACGATTTCGCCGATAAAGGAGAATGAGTAATGGGTTCCGCACCACCCTCTTTATCGTTTCCTTCATGCTGGTTCTGGCCGGTGGTTTTCTCGTGGCGTCCGATCCGGAAGGGGCCGAGCAGTTCTTTTACGGGCTAGTCGCCGTCCCGCAAGAAGATTTCAAGGGCGGGCTCACGACCGAGCGCCAGGATTACCCCAACGGCTGGTCGGTCATTCGCCGCAAAGATGGTTCGATCGCCAAGATCGAGCGGCAGTGGGCCAGGCGCAGTCATGGTCCGTTCTTTACCTTTACACGCTTAGGCCACGTGAAAACCTCGACGTTCAATCGCGATGGAAATCTACTCACGATTCGCAACGTAGGGCTCGATGCTCCCAAGTGGGTCATCCCGTTCGTGAAGTACAGCTACTACTACTTCGGCCCTCCTCCCTATGCCGTGCTGCTGTCGCATCTCGAAGAGCGGGTTAAGAATGAGAAGGAGCGTATCGCAGAGCTGGCACGTGAAATTCTCAGCTCTCCGCCAGCGCGTCAGCTAACGTCGAAGAAAGAAGAACCGGCCGCCGCGAACGCCATGAAAGAAGAGCTGATCTCGCTACTCGTATCGGGCGCTCCTGATTTTTCAAAGAGTGAGTTCGATGTGGTCGTCGAACCGGCACTGGGGGCCAGTAAGCTTTTGCTCGTGCACACGATCAATCGAAAAGCCGGCGGTGATCGCTACTTAGGTTTGGTGACGATTGACCTCCAAACCAATGGCTATCCGTTCACGCTGCACGGCCCGTTCACGATGGGCGAAGTGCTCAAATCGAAGGCCGGCAAAGTCGTTTGGCCGGGTCAGAATATTTTCGTCCGCTTCGACACTTGCTTCGCCTCGGATAAGTGCGAGCCCTGGACCTTCGCGTACACCGCCTCGCTGACCGCCAAGGCCGGCGGTATGCCCTACGTTTTCATCTACGGAAAAAGCCACGAGTACTTCGAGCCGGGCATGGAGATCAATCTGCCCAACGAGGGCTTGTCGGCCGAAGGTAAAGTAGAAGCCCGCTACATTCCTAATCTAGAAGACCCGGGCTCCGCGATATTTTTGCAGGAGTTTCGTTACGGGTCGTACACCAAGAAAAAGAAGTTCATCGAGAAAGAACGCGAGTTCTTTACCTTCCGCTGCAAAGAGTTCGTGTGTGATTACTCCAAGCACACCGGCAGCTCTACCTGGCAGTTCGATGAGCTGTGGAACAAAGCCACTTTCCTATCGAAGCGCTGACCATACCGCGTGTAGGGCGAGGAGGTAGCGGTGACAAAAGCCCAGCCCGCTGTCCCAAGTAGCGTTCAGCCATAGCTCTTCGCGTAACTTGCGTCGATTCCAGTTGGTCTTCAACTTTACCGTTTCCGCATCGGGCACCTCGGCGGAGGCATTCTCGAAGTCGGTAAGCTTTACGCGAACTCCGTCGCGCGTACGCACGAGTAAAACTTCCGAAACCTTGAAATCACTCTGCAGGCTGATGCCGTGCTTCGCCATTTCGTCGGCCATCTGAAACAAACTCGATTGTATCTGGCGCATAGCGCCGGTAGCCCGCCAATCACCCTTTGCGTGAGCCGCCGCCAGCCGGTCAAACGCGGTGGAAATACTGTCTTCCACCGCAAGGTACTCACGCAGCACTCCCCCTTCCGGCACCCCCCGGGCTTCGATGGGGCGCACGAAGAAGTCGAGGTTCCGTTTGTGAGCTTCTTCCAGCACGCGATTCTCGGGAGCATGTCCGCGGTTCGTGTACCAGCCGCGCTTGAGGACCAGCTTTCTTCCCTCGGCATCCATCAACAAATGAATCTCGTTGTTGCCGGCAATTTTTCCCATGGCGAGCGTAAAGAACGGGGCGGTAAAGCCCGAAACCGCCTCAGCGCCTGGCCAGTCGAAATTGGTAAACCGCGGACCAAAGTTCGTGCGTTGAGCGTCCCGCAGATTCTGCAGGGCCAGCGCTGTCTGACGTTCGGACAGGCGACTGCCGTACTTTGCCACCAGGTATTGCGACCAGCCCTGCTCCGTAACCGGGGGAGCCTCGTACGGCTTGGGGACGACATGGCGAGAATACGCCTCTACGAGCGTGGCCTCCCACGCGGGCATGTTTTCGCCCGGGGAAATCGAGCTCACCCCGAGAAGGGTGGCCACAAGCAGTATGCGGATTGTCTTCATGCGTTACCGTCGGTAAATGCAAGCCTGTGGCCATCGGTACATGATCCGATCCGTTAACGCGTATCCGACTCATTCATTGTCGCGTTCCCTGCCCGCATGACATGACGGATTTTCAACTTATTGGGATTCCGGGGGGAATACATGAAAGTCCTATTAGTGTTGGCTTGCTTAACGTCGGCGATGGCGTGGGGTTACGAATTTGGAGAAGAGGTTCCGGAGAAGATCCGCAATCAAGTTACCAACGACCTCAAGCTGATGAGTGAGTACTCGGGTAGCGACACCTCGTCACTGCACCAAGAGATCTTCGGCGAAGTCGAAGGCAAAACCTACATGGACTGGTTCGAATCGCGCGTGACCCGCATTGGTTTGAACGACTGCGGCAGCGACGGCAAAGCCGTCGCCTGCGTGATTCCTTTTCTTGGCCACACCAAGATTTGGCTCACGAAAAACTACACCGAGCTCGATCACCCGATGGTCGCCAAGCTTAGCGTGTTGTTCCACGAAGCCCGCCACACCGAAGAAGAAAACGGATACTGGTCCCACGCCCGTTGCCCGACTCCCTTCAAAAACGAAAAGGGCAAAGACGTCACCAGCATCTGGACGGGCGCCAAACTCGCGGGCCGTCCTTCTTGTGACGTAACGCCTTACGGCTCGTACGGTTCGGCTTTGATTCTGCTGAAGAACCTGCAGAAGCATTGCTCCAACTGCTCGGAAAAAGTGCGCATGGACGCCGGCATCTACGCCGACGGCCACCTGGACCGCATCACCGACAAAGACGCGCTGAAAGCAATAACTGACGACCTCTACGCCTCTGACGAAGACGGCGGCGACGACGCTCGCTGAGGTTGCTGGCGAGAAATTTCGAAGAGGCTCTGACCACTGGTCAGGGCCTTTTTTGCTAAATCGTGTCCCAGTTGTACGACTCGTTCGCCAGCGCTTGGTCAGCTAGCGAAATGATTAGCTCGTCGTCGTTGGTGTCGATTTTGTTGAAGTTGCTGCGAACGCGTCGCTGTACCTGGCCCGCGAAGACCTGAAGGATCTCTTTCTCCTTCGCCGCCTTCTCTTCGCCCTT
This sequence comes from Bdellovibrionota bacterium, assembly GCA_041736915.1. Taxonomy (GTDB): domain Bacteria; phylum Bdellovibrionota; class FAC87; order UBA2466; family UBA2466; genus JBGSST01. The sequence goes on along the minus strand of JBGSST010000233.1, from coordinate 11,732 downwards.
ATCCTTGATCGCCGCGCTTACGCGGCTGATCACGCAGCCGAGCACGAACAGGTCGATCATGATGTCGCCGAGTCGGCGGGTGGCGAACTGCTTACCCACGATGCCCTTGCCGTGCTTACGCAGCAGGCGATCGCACATGGCCGACAGGTTGAGCGTGCACTCGTCGAAGATCTCCGCCTGCGCCTTGAGCGAAGGATGGTGCTTCGACATCGCGTTGGCGCCAATGCCGGTGGCCTGAGTCACCCGACGGCGCGTGTACTCCGACAGCACGCCGAAGCCCTTAATCGGGTCCAGAAAGGCATTGCCGAGCGACTGCGAAACTTCCTTCAGCTGCGCCCCCACGTCTTGCACCGCGGTCAACGCGATGAAGAGGCGTAGAATCTCGTTCGTACCTTCGAAGATCCGGTTGATACGGGAGTCACGCAGCAACTTCTCGAACGGTAGCTCGCGCATGTAGCCCGTGCCACCCGCTACCTGCAAGGCTTCATCGGTGGTGCGCCACAGCGCCTCGGAGGCGAACACTTTGCTTATAGCCGCTTCCACCGCGTAGTCTTCGAAGTCGGCGTCGATAAGCCCGGCCACCATGGAAACCACCGATTCCGTGGCGTAACAGTCCACGACCATGTGGCCAATCTTCTGCTTGATGAGTCCAAAGTTCGCAATCGGTTGCCCGAACTGCGAGCGCTGATTCGCGTGCTGGCTGGCCGCCGCGATCATCTTCTTCATGCCGCCCACACAACCGCCGCCCAAACCAGTGCGGCCGCTGTTGAGAATGCGCATGGCCACTTTGAATCCACGCCCCACCTCGCCCAGCTCGTGGGCCCGGGTCAGCTTCACGTTCTCGAAGTTGACGGTGGTGGTGGAGCTGGCGCGAATGCCCATCTTGTCTTCGTGCGGACCGTTGGTCACGCCGGCCATGTCGCGAGTCACGATGAACGCGGTCATCTTGCCTTCGGGAGTCTCCGTTTTCGCGAACACGGTGAAGAAGTCGGCAATGCCGCCATTGGTGATCCAAAGCTTCTCGCCGTTTAGAATCCAGCCGTCTTCCGTTTTGTCGGCCCGAGTTTTAATCGACGCGGCGTCGGAACCCGAGCCCGCTTCGGTCAGGCAAAAAGCGGCGATCAGTTCGCCCGTGGCCAGCTTCGGCAAATACTGCTTCTTCTGTTCTTCCGTACCGAACAGAATCAAACCGCGCATTCCGATGGAGCTATGGGCCCCCGCGGTCAACGCAATCGATCCGTCGTACCGGCTGAGTTCCTGTAAAGCACGTGAGTAAGCGCTGCTGGAAAAGCCCATGCCCCCGTATTCTTCGGGAACGATGAGGCTGAAAAGGCCGAAGGCCTTCATCTCTTCGATGAACTCCTTCGGCATCTCGCCGGCCGCGTCCCACTTCCGAAAATCCGCGTCCTTGCCCTTCAGCCATTGGGCGAAGGAGTCGTTGAGCGTTTTCAGCGTATCCGCCTCTTCCGCCTTCATCTTGGGAAAGGGAAAGAGAATCTCTTCCAGGATTTCACCACGGCAGAGCGAACGCATGAAGTTTTGGGACTTATCCATTAGGACCTCTCATTCAATAAGGGCCCTAGTTTACGACGCAATGTCCGATAGCGCTAGTGGGTCTTCACCATCGCCCGTGACGGCACGCCACAGGCCCGCGCCGCCTCCCCGCCATCGGTCGCCAGCACCACGCGGTTGCGCGAAACCGTGCAACTGGCGCAGATATCCTTGGCCCGGGCGAACACGTTGCCCGAGCGCGGGTCCACCGCGATGGAGAAAATGTTGAACAGCGGCTTGTCCGTCTGGCTTAAGTCCCACTCCGCGACGACCTTCCCGTTTGAATTCAAATCCAAGAAGGAGATCTTCTTCGCCACATCTGACCCGACTACTAGACAGTGACCCAACTCCCCTAGTCCGCGCGGCGTACCGCCCGGAACCGCAAACGTAGCCTTTAGCTCGTTCGACTTCACATCCACCAGCAGCACCTGATCGGCTAATCCTTCGCTGGCGGCGAGAAGCCCCCGCGACGGAATGGGCAGCAGCTGCGTGATGCCTTGGCGATGCTCCGAAAACACTCGCTTGCCCTCGCCCGAACGGAGATCGATGCGGTAGATATCTTCGTCGCCGAGGTAGATCGAACGGCGTTCGAGGACGAAGAGAAAGTCTTCGTAGAGCAAAGCCATATTGCCCGGCCCCGAGATCTCGTGGTTCAGCGGCGCGGACTTTCCGTTCCACTGGAACACCTTTCGGTCACCCGGATCGTTGAAGAACATCCGCTCCGGCGTCCCGCCGAACATTTCGGTTTGGATCGCTTCGGGGAACGTGGTCGTCTTGAGCGTGACCGTTTCCGAAACGGCCGTCGCAATCGTGTAGTGCGTCTTCCACGGCCAGCTGCTCTTACCGATGACGAGCACACGGTTCGCGCCGAATGGATAAATATGCTCCATCGTGTGGGGTACGCGCTTCGGGCCCGCCAATAATGTGCCCTGGGCATCGTAGACCATAAGATCGTAAACCGTTTTGTCCCCCTCGGTTTTGGACTGCGCGGTCCACATCCGATCCGCGTGGAACGCGAGTGGTGCGTACGGCTGAATCTTATCTAACTCGAGCACGTCCTTTACGGACGGAGCCGCGTGTACCGCGGCGGTGACTGCGAAAAACAGAAAAAAGAATGACTTCATTGTTCCCCCCTATAAAACCAAGCTGTACCCCGAGGGAAAGGACCCGTCCATGCAGTACCTTCACACGATGCTTCGCGTTATCGATTTAGAGAGGTCGATCCGCTTTTATACTGAGATCTTAGGACTGAAACTCCACTCGCAGAAAAAGTATCCCGACGGCAAATTCACCCTCGCCTTTCTCGGTAACGGCGGCGACACCGAACCTTACCTCGAGCTGACCCACAACTGGGACACGCTCTCGTACGACAAAGGCAACGCATACGGTCACATGGCGTTTGGCACGTCGAACATTTACGAAACCTGCCACGCCATCGAAAAAATTGGCGGTAAGATAGTCCGGCAACCCGGCCCCATGAAACATGGCAACACCGTGATCGCGTTCGTGGAGGACCCCGACGGTTACCGGGTAGAGCTCATCGAAAGAAAGTAGTGCCCCGCTTGCGACGTCTCTCCTTAATTTTTGCGATTCTCTTCGTCACCGCGACGGCGTTTTCCGTGCCGAAGGTGTGCGTGCTCGGCCTGGCCGAGTGGGTGGTGCCGACCGCGTTCGAGCAGAAGCCCCTCGATGAGAAGATCAAAGTTTTGGAAGCCCTCGAGAAAAAATCTCCCGTCGAAGTCGACAAGGCCTTACAGGTTCGCGACCACGCCGTGCCTTTGCACGGCAGCATCATCGGCATTCAGCCGGTGAAAAAATCCGACTCCGCCGGTGGCCTCGAAAACTTTGGTATCTACACCTACACCGATCCCGCGGGGGTGGACCGCGTAGTGAAGGTGCTGGACTTCGGCCCTACTCAAACCATGAGTAACGATCTGCGGAACACGTTGCTAGGTAGCTACCTGATGGAAAAGGCGGGCGGCCCCAGAATTCACGGCTTCGGTAAGGTCGAGCTTTCCGTGGGCGGTAAACGTTCGGTGCACTACTACCTCGATATGGAGAAGCTACCCGACGGTATCTCTTTGAAAGCGCTCGACGCCGCTAACGTAGGCAGCGCTTTGGTGCCCGGTCCCGAGTCCCGCGAGAAGACCGCCACCCAGGCCGCGAAACGGCTGCTCGACGTGTTTGCCGCCCGCTTGTCGCCGTCCGACCCCGACCTTTGGATCATGCCCGCGGGCGACGTGCGCTGGATCGATGGCCCACGCTGGCGCCGCACCGACTTTTCCAAAGCGGATACGTCGTACCTCGCCAAGATAGTCTGGTACCTCACCGACCGGCTCACCTTGCTAGACGAGCGAGTAGGCGACGCGCCTCCCCCCGTTCAGCACGGCCGGCTGTTTATCGATACGTTCTTCAAGGGGTTGAAAGACTCTGGCCTTACTGCGGCCGAGCGGAACCGCCTGCGCGAGCACTTTCTCGATCTCCACGAGCTTGGCCGCGCGGAGGCCTTTGAACGCGGCTACGTCAAAAAAATCCTCGTGCGCTGCGGGATCATTCCCAGCGCACGCGTCGACCTAGATGCCGCCAGACAGGCTTTGGAGTCACACCTTAAAGGACTAACCCGTCCCTAGAACGCGATAAACGCCCATGCGAAAAACGATCGCCATTTTGTTTGTGCTGCTACCCCTTCTCGCCGAAGCGAAAACTCGCGTGGTGATTTTGGGTGATTCGCTGACCGAGGGTTACGGCGTATCCCGCGATCGGGCTTACCCCGCCTTGGTGCAAAAATCGCTGGTCTCCGCCGGTAAAGACGTGGAGATCGTAAACGGCGGTTCCAGTGGCTCCACCTCGGCCAGCGCCCCTTCGCGCATGAAATGGTACTTGAAGGGCAAGCCGCAGATCGTGGTGTTGGCGCTGGGCGCTAACGATGCCCTGCGCGGCTTTAGCCTCGCCGGTACCGAGAAGAATCTCGGCGAAGCCATCGAGCTCGCCAAACAGGGCGGAGTCAAAGTTTTGCTCGCCGGCATGAAGGTGCCGACCAATTACGGCAAGAAGTACGGCGACGAGCTGGAGAAGATTTACGTTTCCCTGGTGAAAAAGCACGGCGTTCCGTTACTCCCTTTTTTGCTGGAAGGGGTGGGCGGAGTGCCGAAGAATAATCTGCCCGATGGCATTCATCCTAACGAGACGGGCCACGAGATCGTGGCTAAGCTCGTAGAGAAACACCTGGCCCCCCTCTTATGATCTTGAGCGCCGATTCCGTTCGAAAGTCTTATTCCCAAGGAACCCATTCCATCGAGGTGCTACGCGGAGTGGATCTGCAAGTCGCCCCCGGAGAGACGGTGGCGGTGCTCGGCGCGTCGGGCAGCGGCAAGTCCACACTGCTGGCGCTACTATCGGGGCTGGATCATCCCGACCAAGGCTCCGTCGCGATTGCGGGGACTAAGCTTGCTTCGCTCGACGAGCGTGCCCTTACGCGATTTCGCGGCGAGAAGCTGGGCATCGTTTTTCAGCAGTTCCACCTCATGTCTACGCTAACCGCCTTGGAAAACGTGGCGCTGCCGCTGGAGATGGCCAAAGATGCCAACGCTTTCGCCAAGGCCCGCGACGCGTTGGCCAGCGTGGGTTTGGCCAGCCGAGAGGACCACCTTCCCCACCAGATGAGCGGCGGAGAATGCCAACGGGTGGCGATTGCCCGTGCGATGGTGGTGCGGCCGGCGTTGCTGCTGGCCGACGAGCCAAGTGGCAATCTGGATACGCGCACCGGCGGCTCGGTGATGGAGTTGCTTTTCGACTTAGTGAAAGAGCACCGAATGACGATGGTGCTCGTCACCCACAACGAAGCGCTGGCCCGACGTTGCCTTCGGCGGACGGAGCTGTCCGAAGGAAGGCTCGTGCCGCTCGCATGAAAGCTTACTCTTTCCTTCCCCTGCGGCTCGCCCTGCGCGAGATCCGCCACGATCGCCGGTTCGCCTTGGCGTTCATCGCCAACCTGTCACTGGGACTCGTCGGCTTTCTCACACTCGACGCTTTCAAAGTGTCGGTGGACGAGTCAGTTCGTGAACGGTCGAAATCCCTACTGGCGGCCGACCTTGCCATTTCGGGCCGCCGCGACCTCACCCGCGATGAGGAAGCGATTCTCGCCTCTCAGCTGCCGGCGCACGAAGCCACGCGCGTGGTGGAGTTCTTCACGATGGCGGCGGGCAAAGATCGATCGCGGCTGGTGCAGCTCAAAGCGGTGGAAGAGTCCTATCCGTTCTACGGTGAGCTGCTCACCGGCTCGCAAAGCCACGGCGGCAAAGCGCGGCTCGCGCAACCGGGTACGGCGTGGGTTACCCCGGAGGTTTTGCCGCAGCTGGGCCTGGCGTTGGGCGATACGCTGAAGCTGGGTGATGGCGTGTTCACCATTCGCGACACCGTCACCCACGATCCGGCCACGGGCTCCGCATTCATGGCGATGGCTCCCAAGATCTTCATCGCCTTTTCCGATCTGCCGTCGACGAAGCTCATTCGGGCCGGCGGCAGTGTCTCCTACACTCGCCTCGTCCGCTTTACCGCACCCGCCGACAATGCGCAGGTGGTGCGCGAGCTCGACAAGGTGATTCCCGATCCGGCGTTGCGTATTCAAGACCCGCAGTCGGCTAGTGAGCAGGTGGCCCGCGCCGCCCGTTACCTCGGCGACTACCTGGGACTCGCAACGCTCGTGGCCTTCTTTTTGGCATCCGTGGGTGGCGCTTACCTTTTCCGCAGCTTTCTCGGCAAGCGCGCCAAAGAAGTCGCGGTACTCCGCGCGCTGGGCATGCCGCCGCGGCAAGCGGTACGTAGCTACGGCGTTCAGCTCGTGATTCTTGGTTTCGCGGCGTTGATTCCCGCGTGTCTCGTCAGCGCGATTTTGCTACCGGCCATGGGCCAGCTGCTGGAGAGTTTTTTCCCGTTCAGGCTCTCCCCTTCGCTATCTTGGCGCAGTGTGGGGCTCGCCCTCATTCTGTCGTCGGTAGGAAGCTGGCTTGCGTGTTTGCCTTTACTCACCCGGCTACGGCGTCTGAAGCCAGTTCAGTTACTTTCCGCCGGACAGATCTCGTTACCCACCACTAAAGGCGAAGCCTACGGCGTGATTCCGGGGTTTGTTTTCTACTGGGCGCTCGCGGTGTGGCAGGCGAAGTCGCTCGTCGTGGGCACGCTGTTTACGCTGGGGCTGGCGGGGGCCGCCGGTCTAGTGCTGGGCGTGGGCGCGCTGCTGCTGAAACCGCTCGAGAAAGCCCGATCGCGCCACTGGTACCGGCGCATGCCGCTCAGGCAGCTGGCCCGGCAGAAGGTCGCCACGCTGTCGTGCCTGCTGGCCCTAAGTCTCGGCATTCTCCTCATCAATCTGATTGGCCAGATTCAGCATACGTTGAAGGCCCAGCTCGAAGCTCCCGATACGGGCGGTAATCTGCCTTCACTTTTTCTTTTCGATATTCAGGAAGACCAGCGTGACGGCGTGATTGCGCTGTTGAAAGCGCAGGGGGCACCGGCCGGCAACGTATCGCCCACCGTACGAGCCCGGCTGATCGCGGTGAACGACGCGCCTTACGAAAAGGCCGACGTTCCCGACCGCACCGAAACGCGTGAAGAAGAAGTGGAGCGCCGGTTTCGCAACCGTGGCCTCAACCTTACCTACCGCGAGCGGCTGACCGATACGGAAGAGATCATCGCCGGTAAAGATGTTTCCGCCGACGTGGGCCAGCCCGTGGTCAGCGTGGAGCGTGACTACGCCCGGCGGATGAAGTTCAAGCTGGGGGATCGTTTGAAGCTCGATGTGCAGGGGGTGGAGGTAATCGCCACCGTCGCCAATTTCCGGCGCGTGCGCTGGTCGAGCTTTCAGCCCAACTTCTTCATTCAATTTCCGCCCGGCGTGATCGACGAAGCGCCGAAAACTTTCCTGGCCTCGGTGGGGAAGATTCCGGCCGCCGACAAAATGGTCGTGCAGGGAAAACTGGTGGAGTCGTTTCCGAACGTTTCGATGGTGGACGTTTCCGAAGTGGTGGCCCGCATTCTCGGTATTCTGGAACAGATGTCGTGGGCATTACGCTCGATGGCCGCGCTCTCGCTGCTCGTTGGCGCCGTGGTGCTGATCTCCATCGCCAGCCATCAAGCGCGCAGCCGGCGCCGCGACACCGCACTCTTGAAAGTTTTGGGCGGCGAGTTTTCTGAGCTAACGAAGATGTGGGTATTCGAGTTCTCGTTACTGGGGGCGGCGGCGACGGTACTCGGCATCGTGGCTTCGCTCATCTTAAGCTACCTGTTCTCGGACTTCGTTTTCGATAGCCGCTGGCTCGTAGACTGGCGCTGGCCGGGAGCTACGCTTCTTCTGGTTCCGGCGATAACGGCTTTTCTGGCGTGGGCGGCGACTCGCTCGGCCCTGAAGGTGCCTCCGCTACAACCCCTGTCGCAACCGTGACGCGGAAGCGGGCGCGCAGAAACAAGGGGTCGCGTTCCGTCTGCGGCACGGGATACTGCTGGTAGCCGGTGCTTTTCAGCGCCTCCGCCAGTGGACCGGCTTCGGCCCGGAAAAACTGCCGCAGTACTCTTAAATCTTCCTTCACCTCGGCAGCCCGCGCGCGAGCCGCCGCATGATTCAGCAACCGCTCGAAGACCGTGGCCAGAAACTGCTCCGACTCTCCTTTGAGAAAAGCGTGAAGCTCGGTCACCACGTTTTCGGGCAGACGGCGAAAGCCGTGACCGAACGAGTACGACGGGAACTTGTGCCGCCCTTTCTCTTCGTGGCCCAAATACTTGAGTACCGATCGCAGGCTCGCGAAAAACTCCAGCGTGTCGCCCCGGGATCGAAACGCGCCAAAAAAGGTGTAGTCGGGCAGCGTCTCGGGTTTGGTCGAGTAACAGATCCAGGCGGTGTTGCGATCGTCGTAACGTAGCCCCACGTACGGATAGAGAAATGAGTAAGCCGAGGCAATGTTCTTCTTGGGCTTCTTACTCTGAATGAGACCGACTTCCTTCAGACTCGCGTCGAGATCGCTCTCGCACAGCTCCCAGGTGAGAGATGCCGCGGCGTGCACGAGCTTGTAGCCCTTCTCGCCCCGCACCGATCGCCGATACTCTCCGAGACGGCGCCGCAGGTTCTTCGCTTTACCAACGTAGAGCAGTCCACCCTCCTCATTCCAGAAAAGGTAGACTCCCGGCGTTAGGGGGATGGTTTCGAGGAGAGACTCCCCGAACTTTTTGTCGAACACGCGTTTCGGCATGGGTCTGCATAGGATAAGATTTTCCTACTTCCGATGCGACCCTTTTCGTTACTGCTGGCCGGCCTACTTTTGCTTTCGGCTGGCTGCACCTTTTCCGATGGACCCGCCACCGCGCGTATGTCGATCGCGATTCGCGAAGTGGATCCCAACCTCGCCGACTTCGATTGCTTCTTCGCCAACATTTCCGGCTCGAACATTACGCCGCTCTACTCGGCAACGCAGCTGAACGGGATCGAACCGCAGTGTTTGGGCTGGGGGACGGTGTCCGAGGTATTCAAGGTGGAGGACCACACCAAAGATCCGCTCATGTTCAAAGTAGCCGCGGGGCCGGCGAGGCTCGTACAGATTATCGGCGTGAAGAGTCAGACGGCCGCCGACAATGCGTGCGCCGACGCAAAGACACCGGCCGATCTTTTCAAATCGACTCTGCCCATTCTTCACGTGGTCAGTTCCGTCACCACCGATGTTTTCAACGACGTTAAGATCGATCTCCGCAACGAGTACAAACCTTCGGCCGCCATTGACCTGGTACCGGCATGCCAGCCTAAGAACGCCCCCACCATTTTGTCCGTCACGCCCAACACGGGGCCAATCGCGGGCGGCACGAACGTCGTCATCATCGGTACCGGATTCAAAGCGGGGCTCACCGCTACCGTCGCGGGCACCGCTTGCGCGGCACTTCAGTATATTGGCGACGAACGAATCATATGCACCACGGCACCCCATGGGGCCGCCACCACTGGCGACGTCGTAGTGAGAAACGCGGACGGTCTCGTCGGCCTGTTGGCGAACAGCTATACCTACCAGGCCACGCTCCAGATTACGGGCATCTCCCCCACGGGCGGTTCCCCCAGCGGCGGCAACTTCGTTACGATCAATGGTTCGGGCTTTCACCCCAACGCCACGGTTCGTTTCGATTCGACGCCCTGCAACCCAGTGAGCTTCATAAGTCAGTTTCAACTCATCTGCGTGGCACCGGCAGGTTCACTCAACAATGTAGTAGATGTCACGGTAGTGAACCCCGACGAGGAAAAAACCAATCCGGACGCGTACACCTACGGGAATGCACCTAGCGTGGGAGTTATCGCGGCCCCCGCCTTCGGACCGATCTCCGGCGGTCGCACCATCACCATTACGGGCACCGATTTTTCGAACCCGACCGTAACCTTGGGAACCCCGCCGAACGTGGTGGCCTGCGGCGTTCTTTCCCTTGGTGAAACGTTCGTTACCTGTCTCACGGGGGCGCATCCGGTGGGGTTAGTGAAGCTTACCGTGACCAATGCGGATGGGCAGTCCGGTGAACTGGCCGATGCGTACGAGTACACCCTTGCCCCGACGGTGTCGGCGATTAGCCCCAACTTCGGGCCAGCGGCAAGTGGAAGTACGGTCACGGTAACCGGCACCGGTTTTCGTCTCGGACTCACGATCAAGATCGCCACTAGTCCCTGCCTTACATCCACTTACCTCAGCCCGACCTCCGCAACGTGCATCACCTCGTCATTGCCCGGCGGAACTCACCCCGTGGATGTCGTTAACCTAGATGATCAGGGCGGCAGTCTGCCGAGCGCTTACACCGTAACGGGCCCGCCGACATTTACTGGCATCACGCCCGCACAGGGCCCGACACTCGGCGGAACTTTCGTGACCGTCACCGGCACTAACTTTCGGCCCGGCATCACCGTCAAGATCGGCACCACCTTTTGCTCGGATGCCCAGCTATTTGGTGACACGTCCGTCACCTGCACCACCGGACCAAGCGCAGCCGCGGGGCCGGCTACCGTCACCGTCAAGAATGCTGACGGGCAGGAGAATCTAGCAGGGACCGCATTTGAATACGTCGGCGGCGTGGCGGTATTTAACGCAACTTCGTCACTCTCTCCCACCCCGGTGTCCACGGCCCACAACTTGACGGTTAGCGGACTTGGTTTCTTCGGCGCCACCGGCGTCAGCGTGAACGGTATCGTTCCCTGCAGCATTACCATTCCTGGCACAGGGACCCTGACATGCTCGGTCGGCACCGGTATCGCCAACTCGGGGTGGGCCAGCGTAGCCGTAACGGTAGGTAACGGGAAAGGAATTCTGTATAACGCGTACCGAATTGGAGACCCCAGTATCTGGACCCCCATGAATGCAGTTAGCGCGCCGGCGCCTCGCCGACAGCACACGGCTTCACGCCTTAACTCCGAGCTCCAATTTTCTCGTGTGGCCATTTGGGGGGGACGCGATGGTGGCACTACGCTTTACGGCGACGGCAAGATCTACGAGCTGAACAGCGATGTTTGGCAAACGATGAGCAGCGTGGGATCTCCCCCCTCCCCGCGCTATCAGCATAGCGCCGTGTGGACTAGCACGGCTCTAATCGTGTGGGGCGGGGCCGACGCCAGCGGACCGGTGAACACGGGCTCGTCGTTTTCCCCGCTAACCAATTCGTGGACCGCGATCGCGAACGCCGGCGCCCCCAAGAAACGGCAAGGACACACCGCAATCTGGACCGGGACCGACATGGTCGTTTTTGGTGGCCTCGATGCCACTTCGCCGCAGCCGTACGACGACTTGAACTCGGGGCGATACCGGCCATCGAACAACACGTGGGAAACCATGGCCCAGCCGGATGATCTGGACGGACGCGAAGACCACACCATGGTGTGGGATGGGGCGTTCGCCATCGTGTACGGCGGCCGCAATGCCACGACGGTTTTCGCTGATGGCGCCTTCTACAATCCTTTCGCGGGAGCGGGGGGGGCCTGGACCGTCATGGATAGCAACGAGGGCCCCGGCGCTCGGTACGGCCATGTGGCCGACCAAATGAGCGGCACGATGATCGTTCATGGCGGGCGGATCGCCATCAGCGGAAACTCGGCCGTGAACACGGGCGGGCGGTACAGCGCCAGCACTAACACCTGGAGCCCTGTCGGTATGGCATTGGGTCCGCTAGAACCT
>JBGSST010000220.1:0-17753 GCA_041736915.1 Bdellovibrionota bacterium | reverse complement strand
CGGCCGCGCATTATCGAACACAAGACCGAGCGTTCGCCTCACTCCAAAGCCTTTGGGGTCAACGCACGCTCACTTCAACTGTTGGCGAAAAGCGGGGTTACCCAAAAGTACCTAGCCAATGGACGAAAGCTGGAGCGGCTGACCCTGCGGCGCGAAGGGAAGGCGCTGGCAACACTTCGACTCGACCAGGTGGAACATCCGTATCCGTTCATGCTCGTTCAAAGTCAGGCCGACTCTGAGCGTATCCTCGAGTCGGCACTGACGGAGCGAGGTATCACCGTGGAACGTGGGACCCAGGCCGTGGGCTTTCGGCAGGACGGTGACCGGGCGCTTGTCGACATCATGGTGGGGGGCGAAACCAAAACCATTTTCGCGGATTGCGTTCTAGCCGCTGACGGACCACAGAGCCCTGCGAGACAGGCTTTGGGCATATCGTTTGGTGGTGAAACCTATGAAGAGCCCTGGCGACTTTTCGATGTGGAGCTTACGGTCTCATTGCCCGCGGACGAAGCCAGCATTCTTTTGCTCGACGATGGCGGCATGTTCGTAGTTCGGCAAAAGGAGAACCTTTGGCGTTTACTGGGAAATGCCCGGGCAATGTTGGAGCGTCTGCCTTCGGATACGAAAGTTGGGAAAGTTCATTGGGAGTCGGAGTTCAGAATATCGAACCGAGTCGCTGGTCGCTTTGCCGAGGGTTCCTACTTCCTGGCGGGCGACGCCGCGCACGTGCATGCCGGTATTGGCGCACGCGGGATGAATCTGGGAATCGAGGATGCTTTCGTTTTTGCATCCCTGTACGCGGAGAAACGACTAGAAGACTACGATCAACTACGCCGACCTACGATCCAAAAAGTGGTTAGTCAGATCAAGCGAGCCATGGGCCCACCCCGTCCCACCACCCTGCCGGGCAAGCTCGTTCGCGCAGCGCCGTGGATAGTTCCGGCGGTGTTCTCCGTGGTACGTAATCCCGCTCAACGCTGGATCTTGGGGCTCGATCACGATCTCGGACTTTCACACTGACGCGCACTCAATACGAAGCCGCCTCGCGCGGATCAGCACCAATCTCAATTAGCTGGCGAGCGAGCTCGGGCTTTTCGTTGCGAATAGCCTCGCGCAGAGCGGCCTCGTGGTTGGCGTGAAGATCGGCCCCGAGTTCAATCAGCTTTTTCACGGTCAGGCGACTGCCCGAGCGAACCGCCGCCCGCAGAGCGGTGGCTTCGTCGTCGTTCACCGCGGCACCGTTGGCGACGAGCCAGTCGATTAACTCCGGACGTTCCTGATCGATGGCGGCTTCGAGCCAACGTTTGTTTTTGATGTCCGCCGCGGAGGGGTGGTTGAAGACCAGCTCACGGTCGCGGTCGTCGCCGTAGTACAACGCGTGAGCCATCAGCCGAACGCGCGTGTCCTGGTCGTCTTTTCCCAGTGAGCCGAGAAACGTTTCGATGAGCTTGGGCTCGCCGAGCAGCAGCCCGTTTAGCTTTCGCCCCGGAGCGAAAAGGTCTTTGTACTCGGCTCCGGCGGAAAGCACCGTTTGTAAGATCTGGGGGTTCTTCGTCTTAAGCGCCTCAATGAGGAGGCGGAGATCGTACTTCTGCATGAGCCGATTCGTGGCGAGTAAATTTAGCATCGCCAAGTCTTGGGTCTGGATTGCCTGAATCACCCCTTTATCGGATCGTACGGGTCCTTGGTACTCAGTTGAGTAGTAAGCCCTCGCTAGTTGGCTCTTTCCCTCGGCGACCGCGCGGTAAAAGATCTCTTCCCTCACCTTCGGATCTTGCCCGGAGTGGTCGAAGACCATCCGTAGCATTGCGGCATCATTCGTGGCGACTGCCTGGCCCGCCAGTGACCGATAGGTGCCCTGGGCAAATTCCCCCTCGCCCACGAGCCCCAGTAAGTATTCCGCGGCGGGGGAATGCCCATTCGCTATCGCGGAGTAAATCAAATTGCTCAGGCGTTTCCGATCCGCCGAAGAGTCCGGACGCAGGTCGGCTTTGATCGCCGCGATGTCGCCCGCTGCAGCCGCCGCTTTCAGTCTATCAACGCGGTCCTTCTCCCAGTAGAGGCTGGCCACGTAGGTTACGCCGGCTAAACCAGCGCCGGCTATGGGAGTCACCACCAAGAGCGAGGCCAAAGAAAACTGACAAGGTTTCAACGGACGACGTTCAATTGGACGCGTCCACTCAAAGTCTTCGTCCGCGGCGGAGAGGGTTGGCGTTTCGGAGGCCGCGGCCTTCGCAGGGGGAGGCGCGATTAACACCTCGGCCACGGCCACACGGCTGCACCCGATCACGAATACCGCAAGCCACGCGCAGAACTGCACAGCGGAACGGCGGGACTTTACGGTGCGTGGCTCGAACATCGCCCATTGAACTGCAAGGGTGGGACCCATGAGCGTGAGGCGAATGCACGGCGAACTCTGCCGAAATGTTGGACGTATTCCGTCAGAGGCCGCCGCGGGCCGCGCGATCTAAGCCGCGCTTTACGAATTCTCGCGAATGCAGGCGGCCTTGCGGGCGTGGTCGTTGATCTTGCCACAGATCTCGATGCTGTAGAGGTCGCGAGCGTATTTGATGCAAACCGTTTTAGGGTGGAAGCCCTGCGAGAATGCGGCGCAGGCGTTGGCGAAGCTGACGTCACGCGCGTAGAGGATGCAGGCCTCCTTGGTGTCAAAGTCGCTAGAGAAATTGGCGCACGCATTAATCAGGGCCACGTCGGCGTTACGCCGCAGACAAGACTTCTTGACCTGGAACGAAGAGGAAATATTGCGACAGGCATTGATCACTTCAACGGAGCGATCGAGCCGGCGGCATTGGATGAGCGTGGATGGGTCACTGGAGAATCCATCACACTTATGAGCGTGGGCCGCGACCGCGAACCCCAGAGTAAAGAACAGACCAACAAGCTTAGCGGCGTACATGAATCCCCCTCGTACTACCAACGGTTAGGAAAATGGCGAACGTCGCGACTGTAGCGGGCCGCGCGGCGTCCCCCCAAGCGAAGATGCCGAGAACAAGAGAATTCGTGGTCACACCTGTCCACACCGGCGGCTACGCGAAACAGATGAAGAGGCTCAACGCCAATACCGACAGCGCGGGGACCGACTTCAGCATGGGGTCGCTTACCTTTAAGTGCATCACGATCGCGCCCACCATGAGCGCACTCACCACGGCGGCCGCGGGAGGCACGAGCGCCGGGATCCACAGTCCGGCGATGAGCAAAACCGCCGCGAGCACCTTTAAGCCGCCCACCAAATAGAGCGCCAGTCCGGGAAGTCCGTACACGGCGAACTCTTCTTTCATCGAGGTGGCCTGCCCGCCGCGAAATGGGGTAAGTTTGTTGAAACGGATCACCCAAACGTTCAGCAGACCTAAGGCGACGATTAACTGGGCAACGGTTTTCAATGAAAACATCATGGGCAACTCTCCAAGGTCAATAAGGTAGAAAATGCATTGGCTCGTTTGGACAATGAAACTTCTTTCCGCAGGCGGCTTTTTCTATTACGGCCTGTGCCTTCTCTTTTCGCGGCACATGGAGACCGAGTTCCAGCGATACGGGTTAAGCCAGTACCGCCAGCTGACGGGGGGACTCCAGCTGGCGGGTAGCCTTGGGTTGATCGCGGGTTTTTACTGGCCGTTACTGACTTCTCTCGCGTCGCTCGGGCTAGCAACCTTGATGGCGCTGGGCCTTTTCGTGCGCGTGAAAGTACAAGATCCGCTTTGGCAGATGTTGCCCGCGGTTTTCTTTCTGATCGTGAACGCCTTGATCTTCTTTGCCAGTACACGGTAACGCTCCGTCAGGTGATAAAGATGTCGTCGCGGATAGGCCGTAGTTTTGCGGGGCTCGATGCCCTAGCCATGGCGCCTTCGAGCACCTTCTTCTTGAAATCCCGGGCTTCCCAGATCCCTTTGGCCACTAAAAACGACATGGCCAGTCCGAACACGAATATGATGATCATGGTTTCAGTGATGCTCATGGGAATCTCCTTTGACCTCGGAATGAAGCGTGGCGAGTCGCGTGCCTACCCAAAGGGTCAAGATGCTCGGTACCCACAAACCCACGTACAGCCCGTACTGGTGATCCACCGCGAACCACAAATAAACACTCGCTACGAAGCTCAAGAACGCGGCAATCAGGAACGGCTTATCAACGGCGTGGTACATAAAATCTCCTATAACTAAACAGTAAACGATCCCCATTTTAAGTTCAAGCATTTGTGAACTTAAATATCGATGCGATTATAACCAATTGAAATAATGGCATTTTAAAAACTTAAATAAAGTCGATAACTATTGAACTTAAAAATTGAAACTGTCACAGTAGGATGATGAATGAGACTAAGGGCATCCCCGAACCAGTGCTCGCGATGTCGGATCGGGTGGGAGAGTTCATCGAGTACTGGGGCTTTAAACACGTCGAGGGAAAGATCTGGGCGGTGATTTTTCTTTCCGCCGAGCCGCGCGACATGACTTACCTCACGGAGCACCTCGGGCTATCCAAGGCGCTCGTTTCGATGGCGGTGGCGAGATTAGTGCAGTTCGACGTTATTAAGCCCGTGCATCCCGATCGACAACGCTACCAAGCGTACGAGGCCAACCCAAATGTCTTGGAAGTGATCTTCAACGTGCTCAGGTCCCGCGAGCGAGTCATGTTGTCGCGCATTCAAACCGCGGCCAAAGAGTTGGCGGTGTTGGGTGAGGCCAAGCTGAAGGAAGCCGGATACTCATCGACTCGGGTCACTTTTCTCGCGCTGATGGTGAAGGTGGCCGCCGGCGTGCTGGACTCCACCATGTCACTCCGGGCGTGGGACCTGGGGCTGCTCAAAAAGCTGGCGTTTGCTCCGAAGCCCTGACCGCGAAATAACGGCCTAGCTCCGGGGATTTTCCGACGCGCCAGATCTTTTGGTCGAGATAGAAGTGATGGCCCACGATGCCGAAGTAGAGCACGTACGCGAGAGTGCCCCACGAGCCATCGCCCAAAGCGCCGAATAGCCGAATCTCTCCCCGGGCCCAGAAGATGAGCGAAAACAAGGACGAGAACGCCAGCGCGGCCATTACGTAAGTGGGAAAGCGGGAGTTAATCCGTTGGGCCGCGCCAAAAACTCCGGCTCCCGTTTCTCCGCTATAACGTTGCCGGCTGTAGTGCCACACGATCGCGTGGTACTGAATGTTGTGGAACAAAGAGTTCATGATGGAGACCACCATCAAAGTTTGCGCGAAGTTTTCGGGCGCCAGTGACAATGGCTCTAACCGCGCCACGCCAAAAAACATGACGTTGTAAAAGATCCAACACAGCCCCACGTAAAGCGCGGCCACGGGGCTGGCTTTTCGCTCCGACAAAGTGCGCTTGGCCAGAAACAGCAGCGTCACCAGGCTCAATCCCGAAAGCGCGTAGGGAAGTAAAAGCACCCAAGGGATCGCCGATACCAGTGCGTAGCCACCGGCCATCTCGGCCTTGAGCTTGTACGATAGAAAGAAGTGGCTCATCGGCGCGTAGGTAACCAGGTAGAGAACCCACCGGTAGGTTTCGCGGGTAGTCTCATCGGCTCCGGCCTTCTTGTTGTAGATCTGCACGAAGCCAAAATGCTGACGGGTGTTGTGATAGAGCGACCAGGTAAAGATAAAAAAGGCGTAGAGATTTTGGTAGAAGTTGTCCCCGGTCTGGCGCGAGAGCAGCACGGCGGCCAACGGGAACAGAAAGAACAATAAGCTGCCGGTTAAAACGTTTCGGTTCTCGCTCAGAAACTTAGAATCGAAGTACGTCCGGCTGTAGGTCGCCCAAAAGTGGGATCCTTCAAAACCAAAAACCCACATCCAGAAGAAAAACGGGATCGACCAGGGCGCTACGTAACAAATCAGCGCCAGCAGCAGCGTAAATACCGCCCCGCCAAAGATAAAACTTAGGTCGAACGCGGGGCTTTTGATCCAAAGGGGCGAGGCTGTAGTGCTGGTCATGGTGTTTCTCCGAAGGGGAGACGTTACCATCACGGCGCGGAAAAGGCAGCGTCGCGCGAGCACCGGGACTAATCCGGTCTACCGTACTTACGGAAGACCGTGCCAAGTTCCATCAGCACGTCGGTTTCGTTGGCGAGCTCGTTCACCCCGAACCCCTCTTTGTAATCGTAATGCCAGCGCCGGTTTTCCCACACGGACTCGACGTCGCGCAGAAACCGTTCGCCGCGCGAGTTCTTCTTTGGGGTAACCCCCGTGTCTTTCAGGCGCTTCATCAACGCCAGATAGTTGCTCGCCCAGTAGTAGTCGGCGCTCCGATTACCGGAATCCTGAAAGAAGATTCCCATACCTTCGATGCGCGAAGGAATCAGCGCGCCGGGTTCCACCGTAACCCCGCCCATACCGATGTCGGGCTCGGTTACCTCCGTAACGCCCGCTTCGGTGGCGGATCCGCGAATGGTAAGCGGAAACGAGTAAGCGCGGTTGATCCCCTCGAGGTACTTAGACGAGGCCTTCAGGTTCGGCATCACGCTGGTGTGAACTTCTTTCGCGTTACCCTCACCCAGCAGAACGGTTACCGCATCCTCCGCCCCCGACACGAGGTGCTTGGGGCCGGGCCGCGAGGTCATGCCCAATGCGCCGCTAACCCCCCGCTGAAAAACCGGCCCCTTCACTCCCTGGCCCGCTATCTTCACCCACTTCTCTGGTCCCGCATCGACCAGCGATTGAAAGGCGCGCGCGAATTCGGGCGACATCTTTCCGTCGGCAACTAGCGCCGTCAAAAGCGTAGGACAAACTGGCGGCTCCACCGCACGCGCTGGCCTGCCCCAAGACCATAGCGCGAGGCACAAAAAGAACGTGGTTCGGATCATTCCACTCATTGTATCGCAGGCGGTAAAAAGGAAGCGGGTACCTGCGGTTCGGCAGGGAGGGGCTGAGCTGTTATCATTGGCCATGCTTCGCAGTCTGACTTTACCGCGCGTCGTCACGGTTCTACTGGGAGGGCTGGCGGTAGTCGTGCTGGCCCGCTGTACGCTGGGTACCTTTCGGCCGACGCTCACCTTGCGGTTCGAGCAGGCGACGACCCGGGACCTTTCGGGGATGGACAACTTCGCCGTAGTCATCCGCGGATCGCTGTCGAACACGTTGCGAACGGCCGACGTAGGAAGACGGTCGCTCTCCTGTCTGCACCTCAACGGTCAGGTGGCGTTTCCGTATACTCTGTCGCAGCTTCGCCAGGGCATTCAGCTAACCATCCCGCACGGTAGCTACGAAGCGGAGATTGTGGCGTTCGACTCCGTAACGGGATCGCCCCCCACCGTGACCGCGATGTTTTCGGGATCGGCGTCGCTCGCGAGCTTCCCCGTGGCAAAAAGTAGTTTCAATACTTTGACGTCGACCAACGTGCGGCTGACCTCGACCTACACGGGGGGCACTCTAGATCTGCTACCGCAGTGCCCGGTGCCCCAAGGGGTCGTGCACTCGATCATTCTTAGCGAAGGCGATGTGAAGTACCTTAGCCGTCAAAACGAAACCTGGACGATGACGACTATCGACTCGGAGCGGGCGGCCACTCACGGCCGACTCACCGTAGACGAGGGCGGCGTGGTGCACGTCGTTTACGGGACCGATGGCGTTGCCGACTACGGAACGCGCTACGCAAACAACTCGCTCGGAAGTTTCTCTAGCGAAATCGCCTCGAACGCCAGCGCCTCTTCCCCCTTCAAGGGGGCTGGGCTAGTCGTGCTCGGGGGAACGCCTCACGTACTAACCTCCGGCGACTGCCCGAACTGCACGGGCCGGATTTTCGAACAGGCTGGCGTCAACTCCTGGTTCTACAACGGCGACTTCTTCTCACAAACTTCCGGCAACCTACTTGTCGATTTCAACCTGCGCACGGGCCCCGGAATTAACGTAATTGGTACCGCCATCGAGCAAAGCATTCCCCCGCAAGGCTACGTGGGCACCCGGGCCGGTATCGGCGCTTCCACCGTGTTGGGCCCGGCAATCAACAGTGACGGCTCAAACAGTTGTACTGACGGCATTCAGCATTTGCAGGCTTTCATGGATCCGGCCGGGAAGTTACACGCCATTTTCCTCTGCCAGTTCACGGGGCTCACCACTATTGGCTACGGTTCGAACCGTACCGGTCCGTGGGTTTTCGTCTCGCTGAATGGCAACTCCCCGTACTTCGCTTCGCTCGACGGTTATCTCGACCCGGCGGGATTTCTTCATATATCGTGGATTGATCTTTCCAACCTCACGACGATAAGGGTGAACACCGCCGACGGCGAGTTTTCTGCATTGGAAAATGTCTACAACAACGCCCCCGACTCTCTGGTTCGCGCCGCCGTATCGGCGACCGCGCCCAATGATGCTTATCTACTAGTCGATCGGTCCGGCTCGCCCGGCCCGGATATCATCCTTTTCCGCAACCAGGGCGGGAGCTGGCAAATTAACCCGGATTTCCCGCCCGTAGCTAACCCCACATTGTTCGATCTCGAGGTTCGCTAAGCCATTTTTTTCACGGCTCAGTCTTTCAGGTACTGCCGGTAGTTCACCACGGTGACCTCAGCTTGCTGCCGCGTGACGAGTGACTCTCCATCGGGGCTGAACGACACGTGATCGGTGTACCACGGCAACGGCACCTTCCCCTTTATCACTTTGGTAGTCATGTCGACGACCTCGACCCAGCACTCGGGAGGAAGTCCGGTATCGAGGTTGTAGCGGGTGAATAAGATGCCGGCCTCGCTCGTTTGGGAGTTCACTGCCACGTCGGCCACCCCGCCATAGTTCCCGTTGATTTTGGGAGAGAAAAGAAATCGCGGCGCCGCACTGCCCGGCTCAATCGTGGAGACACTAGTGAGATTCTGCTTCCACGCCAGATGGTGTTTTCCATCGGGGGACCAGGTCACGTTCAACGGGGTTGGCTCCGATTCAGTTTTCCAGGGTCCCACCGTTTCAAGTACCGTCACGTCTCCGTTTGGCCCCACCTTGAGCTTTTCGGCGTAAACCGTTTTTTGTTCGGAATCCTCCACGAGCAGCTGCAGTAAATCGGTACCGGCGATGGGCTCTACGCTACGGGTGCGCTTGTTTCCCTTCAAACGATCGCCAAGCTTTACCACGGAGATGGCGTTGTTTGCCAAGTCCCAGCGGCGAATCGTCGCAAAGCCAAGGCCCAGATAGACGACGTTCTCCGAAACCACGGTCGCGGGTTCCTCGGACGGCGATCGAACTTTATCCCACACCGGCTTGCCGTTAATGAACGGCACGCGACGGTACTTGAAATTTTCGAGCGGAAAAATAAGCTCGTCGCCGTGACGGGAAACGGTTGGATGATGGTAGTTTTCTTTCTCCGGAGTCGGCGTGAACAACCAGTGCTTCGTCTTCAAATCATACGCGTAAACGCCGGGCGGACCGGAGTCGGGGGCGTTGATGCTGGTGGCGATCACGTAGCGGCCATCGGGAGAAAGCCGGGCGAGGCGGCCACCCGAAACCGGTATGGAGTAGTTAGGCCAGGTTTGGGCGACGGTGGCCCGTTGTTGAACTTGGGCGACTTGCCGGCCCCGTGTTCGTTCCGCCAAATCCCCGCGAAGCCTTTCCCGCACGGCCGGCGTGTTCCACCGTTTGCGTTCGACCAGCTCTTTCAGATTCAAGAGGTGCTTGCGCAAAGTGCCGGTATCTACGCCATCCATTTCGGGCACGGAGAACGGGTCAGACTCTTTTTGCATGCGCGCGAAAACTTCGGGCGGAAACTTACTACCCAACGTTTGCCACAATTCCCGGTAGGCCGCCGACACGAGTTCAACCGCATTGGCATCGTCGGGGGACACGGTGGCAAAACTCAACAGGCACGGCGGTAACGTTGCGTGCGCCGGCAGCAAGATAAGGCTGCCAAGAAGCCACAGACCGCCGGCCCGGGCAGTGAGCCGAAAGCGCGGGTTGCCGGGTTTCGTTTTCAGTTCTTGGCCTTTGGTTTCAGCACCTGCGGCGCGGTTTGCCGCACCAGCGGATTCTGTGAAAGGCGGTCCACGATCCGTCCAAGCTTTTCGTACGGTAACGGCACCAGCTCGTAGTATGTCACGTGATCCCAGAAGCAGATTAGGTGCAGCTCGCGGTATTTGGGGTTGGACGCATCAAAGTGTTCATGGTTCGACTCAAGCCAGGCGAAAGCGTTGCTCACTACCTTTAGCGCCTTGTCGAAGAAAGCCACTCCGTCCGTCGGAACACCCGTGCGGCGGGCCAGAATGACTTTCACCTCTTCGGTCATGGCGCCGTTCACCACCGCGCGGACGTTGAGGTCGAAGAGGTCGCGCGTAAACACGTTGAACTTGTCCGAGGGGTCCACCTTCTGCACGACGTAGCCCGCAATGTGATCGGACTCGATGAGCCAGCTATCGCCGTCAATCAGCGTAGGCACCTTCAGGATGGGGTTATTGGCGTAAGTAGCGGCCTCCACTCCCGTAACCCCGCCCACGTCGATGAACTCGTACCGAAGGCCGTACAAGTCCATCAGTAGGCGAGGCTTGCGGGCAAAGTGGGAAAGCGGAGTGGCGAAGAGTTTCATCGCCCTCTACGATACCCGATTACTTTTCGATTTTGATGCGGAAGTTCTCGAGCTTAGTGGAGGTAGTTGCAGCGCGCATTTTCAGCGGAGGTCACCCTGACTACCCTTTACGTTTGGCCCCCGGATAAACCGGCGGGGAAAGAGGAGAGACGATGAAAAGTTTGCTGATGGCAGGATGGTTCGTGTCCACGATGGTTAGCGCCGCCCCGGTTGTGGGCGTGCTTACGGAAGATGGGGTCACCGATACGTCTAGCTCGTACCGCTGTCAGCTCCCGGCCGGCAAAGGGGACACGATCAAGATCACCGTCGACACCGACCAAAAAACTTTGGACATCGAGCTGGGCGGCAACCTTTCGCATCCCAAGCACGTCGATACGCTGATCACCGGTCCCTACACGCTCGTGCGCCAACGCGAGGCCTTCAAAAATCCCTCGCGTAGCTACGATCTGACCTCGCGCGGTTACGACTTCAGCCTGAAATTCACCGAAGCTAAAGCGACGCCGATACTCACGCTGGTTTGGACCGGGCGCGAATACCTTTGTCAGTGAACGGCAGCAAAATTTTAGCGCGAACGATTCTTGCGATGGCCCTTATCGCCCTGCCCGCGTTCGCCGAGCCAGCAGCCAACGACGCGCTGATGGCGAGATTACGTGAGCTGGGCTACGGCGACACCGTGGCGAAATCCATCGTGGCTAGCCGTCCGGACTTGCACGAGCCGATCTTGGCGGAGACGGGCAACGGGGTGGTGCCGAGTGCGTCGAACTACCGCCCCATTCGCCTTTACCGTGGAGTAGAAACTCCCATCGAGAACTACGACGGCAGAAACGGCCGCGGCCCTATTATGAAGGCCGAAGGCGTCCGTTGGATGTCTTCGTTCGAAGAGACCGCGCGCTTTTACGCCGGGCTCACCGGCTTGCGGCGTCCCCACAATCCCGACGTGTTGAATCGCGGCGTGGTAATTGAGGTAGAAGTTCCGTCAGCGCTGGTGCCGGGCGGGCAAAGTTCGTTGGCGATCGGTTTGCCGCTCGCGGCCGTACCCGATGAGTCACTGTTCACGGCGCGTGTGGGGCTAGGTTTCTTTCATCCGATTCCGGAAAAGGGGGAGCCTCGTGAGGGAAAGAAGTCACCGCTGTCCCACGCGGAGGTGGAACGAGGAAATCCCACGCCGATTATCACGTGGTTTGATGCGGCCACCATGCTGAAGGATGGCAAGCTAGTGCTTCCCGACTGGGTCGCCCCCGCCTGTTCTCATACTATTCGCCAGCTCGTAACACCGTTACCGGGAATGAATCCGTCTTTTTGAAGGGGATAAAAGGTAATTCCTCGAGGCCCCTCATATCAGGGCAGTGATTAAAAAGGGGCCTCGAGGAATTGTGTGGGCAAACTTGCTTAAAACTTAGCGGCCGAACCGGCTACGGAACTGGCCAAAATCTCCAACGCCAACCGATCCGTCGGCATCCGCATCCAGCGCGGGGCTGTACAGTAATTCAGGGTAAACTTTTCCGAAGCCCGACCGAAAGGTGTCGTAGTCGTCTCCGTCTACGTCGCCATCCATGTCAAAGTCCCCGTACTGGGCCATCGTATCGTAGTGCTGCGTGAAGGCCTTGAAGTCGCCGACGTCGATGATGCCGTCGGCGACTATATCGGCCGCGGATAAAAAGTGTGGTTCTCCGGCCTTCGCGCCGAAAACCTTCAGAAAAATTTGGTAGTCCTGCTGGTCCACGACCTTATCGTCGTTCAGGTCGCCCGCGACGGGATCCACATTGGTCTGCAAGTCTTGTTGTTCTGACGAGCAGCCGGTAAGGGCGACCAACATCATCAGGATCGTCGTGGCCAGAAGTGTACGTAAATTGCTTTGCATCGATTCCTTCTCCCAGTTCGTCGACCCAGTTGCCATGTTCTGAGAATACTCAGTGTAGGGTTGCCGCTAGAGAGATATTCCTGGCGCGAGCTGCACACAATTAAACATCAATATAAACTATTGAAATACTTGCGTTTATTTGCGGGTCCTCCCGCATAATTCCTCCGTTTTCGGCGCGTAGAATAGTGGCATGCCGCTTTTCCGGTTTGTGCTCTCTTTTTGCGTAGTCCTCATCTCCGTCGCCTGCACGAAGCCTACGGCTTTCGGCAATGGCGGAAAGAACTTGGGCGATGCCACGGGATTTTTCGGCGGTAATTCCATCCGCGTCGCCAAAGCTTTCCTGCGCAACGACAACTCGGCTCCGGTGGCGGCGCATCAGTACGATAAGGTCGCCCTGCTCGATTCCAGTGCGGGGTTGTTTCTTTATACTAAGCAAGAGCTGCCCTTCATTCCGGCGTTGGGTAGTGAGGTAGCGGTCGGCGACAAGAAACCCACTCCTTTTACTTACACATCCGAAGACGAGCGTAACATCGCCGTCGCGGGCGAAGCTTACACGTCGCTCATCACTTACAGTCCGGAAGGTTTGTTTTCCGCAATGCCGCCCCTAGCGTGGCAGGCGGGAACAAAAACGCAACCCGGGAATTTTTCTGAAATGACCCAGTCGAGCCAGAACCTTTATGAAGGCCCGGGTAATTCGTACGTTCTTTACAATCCCACCGCGCAGATCATGAACTATTTGAGCGAGGCTTTCGCAAAGCCCAAGTCAGTGGTCTTGCAGATTGGTGTCAACGGCCAACTCACGACCCTTCGCTTCCGGCCTCAATGCCCGGGGACCTATTCGCTCAGCGTTAAGGCTGAGTCGGCGAACTACTTTTTCCCTGATTCCGTTTTGAGAGTTTACATAAACAGCGCGCCGGTGGCCGAACGAACCGTGATGCCGGGTCAGGCCGCAGAGGTGGCCTTGGGTGGGCATGCGCTAACCCCGCCCGCCAGTATTGATTTTGCAATCGACTACGGTTCCATGCCCGATTCCACGTACAATAGTACGAAAGTCGATGCCCAAATCTTCGCCCCCCAACCTTGCCCCTAAGTTTGCCGAGATTGATCGCGAGATCGTGGCCGGGCGGGCCGCGCGCGTGCAGGAGAAAGTTTCGGCGCTCGTTCGGTTGGTGAAAAGCCGCGCCGACCGGCTGGCATTGGCGCGTTTGGCCCGCCGGTGCGGGCTGCCCGAGATAAGCCAACGCTTGCTGGGACCCATCGTGCGGGGCTTTGGGCGAAAGACCTACGCCGACGTCACTCCGTCCGAAAAGGCCGAGTACGCCATTGCGCTCCGGGGGCTGGGGGCGGTCGAAGAGGCCATTGCGCTTTTGGAAACGGTGCAAGATTCCGGCGACCCCGAACCCACTTTCTTGCTAGCCCTAAGCCACTTCTCGCACTGGAACTACCGCGCCGCCATACCGCTACTGCAAAAATACCTGGGCCACCCGGCGGTGGGGGCTTACCAACGCTTGGTCGCCGAGACGAATCTCGCCTCGGCATTGATTCACGAAGGGGATCTGCGCGAGGCGGAGAAAGTACTGCGCGAAGTAGAGCAGCACGCGCAGGCGGGAAACTTCGATTACGTGCTGGGAAAGACGCTCTACTTTCGGGCCGAGCTCGAGATCTTGGCCAAGAATCCCGACGGGGCCATTCGCCACCTCAACACGTCACGTCGCTACCTCGCCGAAAGCTCGCCCATCGATCGGCTCCTGCATCGCTTTTGGCTGGCGGTAGCGGATCATCAGAAAGAGAAGTCGCCCTCGTCGCGGCGCGAGCTGGCTAGCGTGCGCGCTGAAGCACAAGCTCTGAATGCCCCGGAGCTAGTGCGCAACGTAGACCTTCAGCTAGGTTGGCTCGACCGGGACGCTACTCTGTTTCGCAAAGTGTACTTCGGCACGCCGTCGGAATCTTTTCGGCAACGCATGACGACGCTATGGCCAAGGGGAGTGGAGAATCCGGACGAGTACGAGTGGGAGATCACCGCCGGCGACAGCCCCCGCCACCTCACGGCGACCGCTCAGCAGAAAATTTTTAAAGTGGGCACGGTTCCGCAACGCCTCTTCCGGGCATTGCACTCCGATTTTTACCGGCCGTTGCGCATCGCCGAGCTACACAGCCGCATCTACCCCGGAGAGTTCTACGAACCCGTATCGGCCCCGATGCGGGTCAAGCAGGCGTTAAAAATCCTGCGCCAAACTTTGAAAGACGCCAAGCTGCCCCTCATCGTGGCGGAGTTCGACGGCAAGTACACGCTACAAAGTTCCAAGCCCTTCTTACTCGGCCTAAGCTCCCACGCCCCGCAAAACCGCGAGGACGAAATCCTTCGGCGGCTGCACGAGCATTTTCCGGCGGGCTTCTCCGCCCGCGAGGCCGCCGACCGGATTGGCGAGCCGCTGCGATCCCTGCAACGGACCCTGGAGTCGGCGGTGAAAGAGAAACAGCTCGAACGTACGGGCCGCTCTTCCCGCATTCGCTACGCCTTTGCGCGAAAAGCGTCACTGGCCCGTTAGTCCCTGAACAAAGCCGAATGCCGTTGATCCTCGCAGGTTAGCCACCGCGTTCGGCCGATCGGCGACCAAGCCCGTATTCTGTATACTCGCCGGCGCGCCGATGTCCGCGTCGGTAAACTGGTCTCGGCCTTGCACACTCAGGTGACCGCAGGTTTGGGCAAAACCGGCGATTAGTGCCCTATTTTTCGGAGTTAAAAATGAATCGCACGGCTTTGCTCATGGCTGCCGCCCTGTCTCCTCTGCTTTTCGCGCAGAACCCTAAAGAGGATACCACCCCGCCGGTTATCCACCAGGTCGAGTTCCGTGAGCCGCTCGAAGCTGGCAAAGAGGGCAGATTTTTCTTTCGCGCCACCGATAGCGGCAGCGGAATTCCGGACTTCAAAGGAAACTGTAGCTCGCTCGTTCCCAAGAACGGCGGTCCGGATGTCAGCCTGTGCGGAGCCATCAAGAACGAGGGTGGTGACTGGTACTCGATGGCGGTTAAGCCCGGCCAGTTCGCAATGAACGACCGCTACGAACTCAAGAGCTTCGCACTCAGTGACCGGGCCGGTAACTACGCAGAATGGAAAGGCTCGGTTCACACGGCGGTCATCAACAACGGTAAGCAGGACAAGACGCCGCCGGAGCTTCACGAAATGAAGCTCGATGGCAAACTAGCGCCGGGGAAAAAAGCGAAGTTCATGTTCCGCGCTTCCGACGATGTGTCGGGAATCACGACTTTCAAAGGCGGCTGCTCGTCGCTCGTTCCCAAAGACGGTGGCCCCAGCATTTCGATTTGTGGAAAGATCACCAAGGAGCCCGGAGATTGGTACTCGATCGAAGTCGACGTCGGAGAGTTCGCCGTCGGCGGTGAGTACACGTTGAGCGAATTTTCCATTAGTGACGAGGCCGGCAACAGCTTGCATAAGATTTTAAACGAGCCTTTCAAGGTTTCCGTCGAACGAAATCCATCGGGAGATCAGAAAGGGCCCTGGATCGATGATGCCTGGGTCAACTTAGGCAAGTGCGACGATAAAGGCGTGCGCACGGCAAAATTTTTGTTCAAGGCTGGCGACGATAAATCGGGCGTGTTCGATTTCAAAAGCGGCTGCGACAGCTTTCACTGGACTGGCGGCGACGCGCCCTCCGTCTCCGTATGCGGCAAGGTCGAGAAGCATAAAAAAGATTGGTACTCCATCGAGTTTCCGATCCCGGCCACCGCGCCGCACAGCCGCTACACGATGAAAAGCTTCACCATCCACGATAAGGCGGGTAACGCCTCGACGCCGTTCAACGGGCCGGTGACCTTCGTGAATTTGTCTTGCGAGGTAGACGTTACCGACCGGAACGCCGTCGAGGGCAAGCGTAGCCACTAAGCTTTCTCGTTAGACAGGCCCCAGGCTTTCGAACTTCAGCACCGGCTTCCGCTCCTTGCGGGCTTGTGCCAGGTCGAGGGTGAACCGCACGCACCAGTCGTTCCCCTCTTCGGGGTCGACCAGCGTTTGTTCCACCGTCCACAAATG
Source organism: Bdellovibrionota bacterium (assembly GCA_041736915.1). Taxonomy (GTDB): domain Bacteria; phylum Bdellovibrionota; class FAC87; order UBA2466; family UBA2466; genus JBGSST01. The sequence continues at coordinate 1,326 of JBGSST010000220.1, read as the reverse complement.
AGGTTCCGTCTTGGTCACGCGCGTGTGCACGGGGGCGCGGGCTTTGGTGTCGGTGAGGATGCGGTGGTGATCGGCTAGGTAAACTTCTAGCTGCTTTCCGATTTCGGGCTCCAGGTCCTTGGCATTCTCGTTGGCCAGCATGCTGAGCGCAGCCTCGGCGTCTTTCACCGCCAACGCGCGCACGAAGCGGAAGGCCTCGTTGCGAATCATGATGCCGAAGGCTTTCGCGTCGCGGGTGATGTCGAAATCTTCCGCACTCTTCGCGGCCTCGATGGGGTCTTGAGTCTCCGCCGCCACGAACTCCGGGTTGCGCAGCTTCTCCCACTCGTCGAGTAAGCTAGAATCGATGCTTCGTACCATCGTGCCTAGGTACTCCTCGATCATGTAGACGTCGTCGCCCTTCATCCCGGACGGCACCGTTTGCACCAGCACCTTGTAGCACTCGGATAGGTAGCGCAGCAGTAACCCCTCCGCACGCTGAAGCTCGTTATCGCGGATGTACTCGGAAAAGCTTTGAAAGTTTTCGTACATTTCGCGCGCGATGGACTTAGGCCGGATGTTCTCCTGCCCCACCCACGGGTGCTTGGCGGAAAACTCATTGAACGTCGTGTACACGAACTCGCGCTTGGGCTTGGGGTACTCGACCTTGTCCAGCTCTTCGATGCGCTGATCGTACTCCATGCCCTCGGCTTTCAGCTCGTTCATACGCTCGGTCTTGCAGCGCCTGAGCTGGGAATTCAATATGGCGTCGGGATTCTCCAAAATCGACTCGACCAAAGTAAGCAGGTCCAACGCGTAGTCGGGGTGATCCCCGTCGAGCAGGCGAATGGTGTCGATGAGATACAGCGCGAGCGTTTGGTTCAGCGAAAAATCTTCCTGCAGCTCCATGTTCACACGCAGACTGGGCTCTAGCTGAATGATCTTGCGATCGACGAGTGAGCGAAACAGCTGAAAGGCGCGCGTACGGTGGTGCTTCTTCTGCTTCTCGTCTTCGTGCGAATCACGAATGAGGCGGCGTAACGACCAGCACGGGTCGGGGTCTACCTCGTAAGGCCGCGCCAAAACGTTGAGTAGCATCCCGTGCGTTACCTGAAAGCGCGACACCAGCGACTCGGGCTTACCGCTAATGAGCCGTTCGAACGTGCCCTTATCCCAAGGCACGTAGCCCTTGTCGGGCGGCTTCTTCATCACGAGTTTTTTCTGTTTGTTGACCGAGCCTTCCGCTTTTCGTTTTGCCGAAAGATTCTCGATCACGTGCTCGGGCGCCTGGGCCACGACCGTGCCGCGATCGTCGTAACCTTTGCGGCCCGCGCGTCCGGCAATCTG
>JBGSST010000216.1:0-1972 GCA_041736915.1 Bdellovibrionota bacterium | reverse complement strand
GCTTCGTCCCCTACCACCCGTCGGTTTACGTGATGGTGAAACGGTTGGTGAAGCCGGAGTCGCAGGCGCGTTACTCGTACTTCTTCGAGATCTCCCTTCAGCTGGCCAATATCATCGCGGTGATGATGTCCGGCTGGCTGTTCGACAAGTTTGGTTTTCTAACGTTGCTCCTGATGTCGGCGGGTTTCGTAGGGTTGGGGCTGCTCGGCTTGCGCCAGGTTGATTCCTCCGCCTTGTCCCTTCCCACGACGGGGCTAGCTCCATCGACGGTCAATCCGTACCGCCGGTTGTGGAATCTTTTCCGCAGCAGCATGGGGCCCGAAGGCGAGCTCGAGCCAAAACAGTTTTGGTTCGGCGTGTTTCACCAGATCCCGCAAGCCGTGATCCTCGTCGGTAACGTGCCGATGATCCTGTACGTGTCCGACGTGATGAAGAAAGGCGCCTGGGAGTTCGGTCTCCTCGACGGCGTATTTGGCGCCGCCGCGTTGGGCATCAGCATCTACTGGTCGGCCAAAAAGAACTGGACGCCCAACGTGAGCGACAACGCCTGGATGTCGCTGCTCGGTGGTGTCACTATCGCCTCGGTTGCGCTCGTTCCCGGGACGGGGCTGTGGCCTTACGTGTGGATGACCTTCTACGGCGCATTCCTCGTTTCGAATAAACTTTTCGCCCGTGCCGCCATCGTGGCCTGGGTACCGAAAGAGAAGATGGGTACGTTCAGTACGCTATTCCAGATGTGCGGCACCATGCTGATGATGGGACTGTTCCTCGTCGAGAGCGCGCTATTGCAAACGTACGGCGTGATCGTCGGCTACGCCTTCTTGGGCGCCGTACTCATCGTTTACTCTTCGTTTCTTTGCGTGCTGAACCTGGAGCGCAAAGAAAAAACGTCGCCACTGGCGGCGAGAGCGGCGGGATGAAATGGAAATCATTCGCCTGCCGCACCCGCGGCGCCTGTGTCTCGACTTGATGGATCTGTTCTCGGGGGTGAAGTCTCTGGCCTTCTCCCTCGAACAGACTTCCGGCAAAGAAGAAACCGACGAAACGGTTCGTAAGCTCGCTAAGCTACTCTCGGAACGAGTAGACCGCCTGGCCCCCCGTGTGCGGGCGCTGCAGTGGGAGCTCGAAGCCGAGTTCCGCGAAGACCCCCCGACCTAAAGGTATCCGTTACATTCAGTCCAGATTGGACTGAATGTAACGGATACCTTTAGGGACTTAGTTTGTTTCCATCATCGTGAGGATGGAGCGGATCTCTTCGACCGCCACCGTGTAGTTGCGGCCGCAGAACTGGCAGGTGATGTGGGCGGGATCGCCCTTTAGGATCATTTCCGACAAAGTGGCCTTACCCAAAATGGTTAGGCTACGGTCGACCCGCTCCTGCGAGCAGCGACACTTATATTGAATCGGAAAATCGTGCACCACTTCGGTCAGCGACGGATCGTGCGAGAGCGGCTTCACCCACTCCATCATCGGTCTCCGTTTGGAGATCACGCCCGACAGTGCCTCGGCCTGCGCGGCGTTCTTCTCGATCTGGGAAAGGATCTTGTCGCTCGCGCCGGGCATCACTTCCAAAATCACTCCGCCCGCGGATTCTACTTCACCCTTGTCGTCGAAGTGCACGGTCAGCGAAACGATCGAGGGGATTTGATCCGACTGAAAAAGGTAGAACGCCAAGTCCGGCGCAATGTCGCCTTTCCATAGGGGAACGAGCCCGATGTGCGGCTGCTTTTGAAACGGCTGAGTGCGGGTTACCTGCAGCTGTCCCTGCCCCATGGCCGACGGCAAGTCCCAACGGCCGTCTTTGGCGATCGCCTGAATCTTGGGATTTGCCACGTAAGCGCGGGCGGCCGATTCGTAAGTGGCCTCGGCAAACAGAGTGCCCAGTGGACCATCGCCTTTGAAGTAAAGACCGACGGCCTGCCCTTCGCGCAGCTGCGACGCCATTAACACGGCGCCGGTGATGGCGCGGCCC
>JBGSST010000168.1:0-3162 GCA_041736915.1 Bdellovibrionota bacterium | reverse complement strand
GCTTGGCGGCCGGGGCCGGCGCCGTCTGTTGGGTCGGTACCGCCGACTGCGGAGCCGGAGCCGAAGCTTGAGGCCGCGCCCCACTTGCGGGCATACCGCCCGACTTGAGCTGCGCTTCAATTGCTTCCAATCCCTTGAGCTCGCTCATCCGCAATGCCGCCATCTCCAGCACGAAGCGCGGCAGACTGCTCCAGTTGAGATCCGCAATCGTCTTGGCGAAAATCTGCGCCATGCGCTCGATCTGCACGACCGACGCGGATTTCGCTAGCTCCTGCAAACGCGTGAGCGAGTGCGGAGCAATATCGAGAAACTCGGCGCTAACGGCTTCTTTCTCACTCTGGGTGAGGCGAACCAGATACAAAAGCCGAACCTCTTCGTAGGCCCGCTCGGCAAAGTGTTTCAAGTCCACGCCGCGATCGAACTGATCGCCGATGAGCGAAAGGATTTTGGCCTTCTCCGTCTTTACGATGGCCGCCACCAGCTCGTGTACCGCCTGGTTTCCGCTGATGCCCAAAGCCGCAATCACCTGCGCTTCATCGAGCCGGGACGCCTCGACGTTGGCCGAATACGACAGCACCTGATCGAGCAGCGACAAAGCATCGCGCAAACTTCCATCGGCTCCCGACGCAATGACCGCGAGCCCGTCGGGCGAAATCTCTTTCTTCTCGGCGGTCAGGATTAACTGCAACCTCTCTAGAATCAACGACTGCGGCAGCCGGCGAAACTCAAAACGCTGACAACGTCCCAAAACGGTCAGCGGAATCTTCTGCGGCTCGGTGGTCGCAAATAAAAACACGACGTGCGACGGCGGCTCTTCCAGCGTTTTCAAAAGCGCGTTGAACGCGCTTACGCTGAGCATGTGCACTTCGTCGATGATGTAAATTTTGTAAAAGCCGGCCGCGGCGCTGTAGACCACGTTGTCTCGAATCGCGCGCACCGCTTCGACACCGTTGTTGGACGCACCGTCGATCTCGATCACGTCTACCGAGCGCCCTTCGGCGATGGCCTGGCACTCGAAACAGCTCTGGCAGGCGATGCCGTCCTTCGCATTCGGACAGCGCAAGGCCTTCGCGAAAATACGCGCGGCCGAGGTTTTACCCACGCCACGCGCGCCGCTGAAAAGGTACGCATGGTGTACGCGCGACTGAAGGATGGCGTTCTTCAGCGTCTGAACCACGTGCGGCTGTCCGACCAGATCCTCGAAAGACTGCGGACGCCATTTTCGGGCGATGGCTAGGTAACTCATTAGACTCTGGAATAAACGCTAAACGGGGGGAAAAGAAAAGAGGCTCGGGTATCCTGCGGCACTCAAACTCGAAAGTTACCGCTGCTTCCTTCCGGACCTGACGGGGTTCACAAGAGCTGGATGCGCAGGGCCGAGCCATGCGTAGGCACCCGTTTAACCCGGGGGTAGGGTTAGGGCAACGGAAAATGTAGAATAGGGATATGACACGAGCTTTGGCCTGCCTGTTTCCGCTTTTTTTCGCCTCTTTTTTGGGGGCCATGGAGCCCGCCAAGGACATTGAGAAACCGGGTGAAATCCCCAAGGCGCCCACCAGTCCTGCTCCTACGGGCCCCGTCACCCCCATCACCTCGGATGGTTGGGAAGGGGGGCAAACGCCGGAGCTAACCGAGATCGTTCCTAAGCACCAACGGGGTCCGGGCTGGCTTTCGTTTCAGGTTAACGCATTGCTCTTACTGCAAAGAGGTGGTGGCAACAGCTTCACCGGGCAAGTGGCGTGGACTCCGCAGTTTGCCGTCGACCGTTACACGTTGCGCGGCGAGCTAGGCTTCGGCCTTCCCAAAAATTCTCTCGGCGATCTTTTTCTGTCGGTGAACTACGAACTCTTTTTCCGCACGCGCATCAACCCGAATACCTTTTTGGATATCGGCGGCGGCGGGCAAACGTGGAGTGGCGCACGCGGGGTTACCCGGCCCATCGCCTCGGCGCAGATTAGCCGGCGCTACAACACGCACACCGCATTCGATCTGCTGTTCTTCGGGTACTCGGCCTACTTTGCCAGCCCCATGATCCACTCATTCAAATTAGGCGTGGGCTTCAACCTCTAACAGATCCCTAACAGATGTGACATTTGACACACCGCCTTAGCCCTGCGAGTACTCGGTAAACAGGGTTAAGGGGAGGGTCGGTTGTACCAATCACGCGGGGATCTTTATCGTCTGGGCCGGGGTCTACTCATCATCGTCGCTCTCTGGGGCGGCATCGAGAGTGCGGACGCGGCGCGAAGAAACCGAAATCGGCACAGCGAGTGCGCATCGGAGCTTGGTGGAGAGCTTCCCCGGGGTGGATCGCGACCGGCGTCACCACCGTTCGGACACTCGGATCGCCCCGCTAAGCCTCGCCGGCTCGAAGACATCAAAGAACTAAATATTCTCACGTACAACCTGCTGAACTTGGAAAGCCACGTCAGCAATGTGCAACGCGATTCCGACGGGAATCGCCAGCGGCGCGGCGCCAGCCCGAAAGCCCGGGACGCGCGCGAGCAGCAGGCCGGAATCATCCGCGAGCTAAATCCGGATGTCGGCGTGTTTCAGGAAGTGGATGGCGGCGGTCCGACGCTCGATCGCTTTCAACACTCGCACTTGGAAAATGCTTTCGCGACTTTGCTGAACGAAGGTAACGACCAGCGCGGCATTCAGGTTGGCATGTTCATGAGGCGCGACCTTCCCTTCGAGGTCGAGTACCGCTCCAACAAAGACCGCCAATACGACGGCGAAACTGTTTTCTCGCGTGACGTGCCGGCGATGATCCTGCGCGTTCCCGGCGCGGCGAAGCCTTTTTTGATTATCCTGGGGACTCACTACAAGTCGAAACGCCATAAAGATGGCGACTTCGAATCGAACAACCTGCGGAAGGCGCAGGTCGATGCCACGGTCGAGATTATTGAAGAGCTGTGGGAAGAGTTCGACGAGAAGATTCCGGTGATTCTGGCCGGAGACTTCAACGGTAACTTCAACCACGAGAAAGAGTTCGCCAGTCTCAAGCGGGCGCTGTCGATGGAGGACCCGTTCAATCTGCTCAACGCCTCCGCCGCGGACCGTATCACGCACACGTACCATCCGCGCGATGGCGCCACGAACAAGAACCAGCTCGACTACCTGCTGGTCAGCCCCGAGATCAAAGAGTGCGTGAAGACGGCT
>JBGSST010000154.1:0-17746 GCA_041736915.1 Bdellovibrionota bacterium | reverse complement strand
ACGGGCGATTTGATTCCGTGTTTTCCGCCCGAAGGTAAGACGAAGTTGGCCGGCGTCGACGTGTTTTCCTCCTCGGGCAGCTTGATGCCGAAAATGTCGCGCAACGCATCCCGGGCGCCGCGCTCCTTATTGTCGACGAGGCCCAGCAGAAAAATCGCCAGCTCGCGTTTGGCTTTCCACTGCTCCACATCCTTGGCGTCGAGCGGCGCTCCGGAGTTGGGGGTGCCTTTGACCGCGCCTACGATGAGCTGCTTGTCCCTTAGCGAAAGGGTCTTTACGGCGGACCCGGCACGAAAACCAAAACCACCATCGCGATGGATCATCAGCGACGAAGCTTCGTTCGCCGTCACCCATTCTCCGTCCGTGGTTTTCTCCAGCGAAGGGCGAGGTTTAAACGTGTTGAGGTCGAAGGACGGCAAGGGGTCGCCCATGCTCCGCAGCCCTTCGGCGAAAACGGGCGAGGGCAAAACCACAAGCAGGAGTGAAGAACAAATCCGGGCCGACAGTCTCTTCATAGAGAGCCATTATACAATAGGCGTGCCTCTTGTTTGCTGCCACCTGCGGCTAATTCAAGACGGTGCACTGCTCTTCGTAAAGGACCGACCACGCGAGGTCGTCAGCGCGCGTGCGTCGCAGGGAGAACTCCGTCGCCGCGTGGCCATCGACAGTCCGGCGCTCCATACGAATGCGGAAGCCATCCCCGAATTGACCGGGAATTCCGTGTGGGTCGTCATTGATGAAGTACACGAAAACCAGATCACTACCGGTGCGGCTTCCGTAGAAGCTTCGGCCGGCAGCCAGTTCGATGGCTACTTTACGATCGTTTCCGAACTCCACCTTCAACTGATTGGCCCCCGCGGGGCGCCGCCAGCTGACTTTACACGCCTCACCCGCCGGAGTGCGGCCGGTATAGGTCACCTGAGACTCTCCGGCCGGTAGCACGGTTTTCGCGAGCACGCCGAGGGCCACGGCATCCTCGTGATAGTAGGTGGTCTCGGCATCTGCCGGACCGCTAAAGCTCAAGGCGAGGGCGAGAAAAACAGTAAGTTTGGTAAGCATCGCTAAACTCCATCCGGCTATGGTTAACGGCAAAAAAAAAGGCCCTCCTCGCGGAGAGCCTTTTTATTTTGGAGCGGGACACGGGGTTCGAACCCGCGACCTCAACCTTGGCAAGGTTGCGCTCTAGCCAACTGAGCTAGTCCCGCACCGTTAAGGAACCACTGGGTTTATTTGGAGATCCCCTTTTTGGCAACCGCTTTATTCGAGGGGCGTCAAAGGGAAGAAGACTTGCGGCATGACGGGTGTCGCGCCCCCGCCGGCACTAACGGCCATAAAGCCCGCCCGCATCCGCTCCCGGGCGGAGGGGGACGGCGAAAACCGCCGCATGGAGGCCATGGAGGTCGTGTCGTCCGCGCAACGGCCCGAAAATACATAGGTACCGTTCCGCTTCTCTTGGCGCAGGCCGAACAAAGTGGCGAGATCCCCCATCAGGGCCTCCACCGTCTTGGGGGCGGCGCCGTCGTCGATACCGAAGCTAAAATCCACCAGCCGTTCGGCGCACTCGCCGGGGATGAGGTAGCTCAAGGTACCCATCTGGTGGCGCACTTCCTTCAAAAGGTCACGCAAGGGGACCGATTGAGCGGCGATAGAGCGAATCTTGGTCTGGCTATCGTCCGCCACCACTTCGAGGAAGCCGCCGAAAGCGGGGGCCAAAGAGGTGCGGTAAAAATAGGACTTACCGCGGGCGTGCACGCGGCCATTTAGGTGCTCGATCATGTTGGCGACCGCGGCCTGCAGGGGAAGGCGGACATCGTCGTCCGTCACTACCGACAGCACCACTTCATTGCCCATCGTGCGAATCTCGTGCGAGCGGCTCTTTACGTCGGCCGAAGTCGCCATGGAGTTCATGAACTCTTCCCGGACCAAAGCCTGCGATCGCTTCAGTAGCTCCGGCGACAGCTCGTTCACGGCCAGCTGAATCCGCGAAACATACTGCGCGGGACGGGCGACCGCCCCTTGGGGCTCCACCGCATTGGCCCCGGTCATACCGGTCACGCCAACGACTAACAAAATTCGAGAGACGGGTCTTCTAAACATCAATACCTCGCGCTCGTGGTTTCGAATTCCATGGTTTGTAGCAGTTCGGGCTCCACGTAGTGGACCTTCACGCGACCCGGCTGCTCGATGCGGATCTGCGCCATCGGGGGCTTCGTCTCTTGGCGAAGGCGGGCGTACCGCTCGGCATCTTCGTTGCTACCGGAGTTGAATGCGACCATCGCCACGATCACTAGCGAGGCTACCGCCAAACCGCCCCGGAACAGCCAGCCGCCATTCACGAAGGTTTGACGGGCCGTGGGGGCCCGGCGGCCATCCAGCTTCCAGCCCTTTAAAATCAAGGTCTCGTCTTTCTGGAGACGGGAATAAACACGCAGAAGCGAAGAGGTGATCTCGGGCTCCGGCGCAAAGTAAGAGGCGACCTCGGACCGCACCTGGGTTTCGATCTTACGGCAGTCCGCACAGCCCTTGAGGTGACGGCGGATCTGGAAGGTGCGCCACGTCCCCACCTGCTCGGGGAGGGAGATGTACTCGAGCAGCATTTCGGGTTTGAAACAGGAGGCTTTACGTCGTTGCATCAGCCGCCTCCAAGCCCGGGAACCAGCGCGCCGCCAGCTCTTCCATCAGCGAACGTTTCGCCCGCACGTAGGCCTGCCGCGACGCCTGCTCCGTAATGCCCACCTGCGTCGCCACCTCGCGGTGCGAAAGGCCTAACCCATCTCTTAGCCAAATGATCTCCGAATCTTTCTCGTTTAAAGACTTCATCGCCACCGCCAGCTCGCGCAGCTCGACCGCGCGCTCGGGCTTGTGCTCTTCGTGCTCGGCGGAAAGATCGTAGGCGTCTTCCACCTGAACGTGCGGCCGCGACCGATGCGGGGCTCGCGCCACCTTATCGATCAGGCAATTTTTCACGATCTGCAGCATGTAAGCCTCAATAGCCATCTCTTCCTCGGACTCGAGCCTGTCGAGACTCACGAGGAAACGAACAAAAGACTCCTGAAGGATGTCTTCGGAGATCGCCCGATCCCCGTTCGTCTTCCACATTAAAAATCGCATTAAGCCAGGCGAAACCTTTTCGTAAAAAGGCAAAAAGGCGGACTGGTCCCCTTCGCGCAGCTTCTGAACCCAGTGCTTCAGTTTTAGAGCCATGGTGTTCTCTCTCCCTCACCGACCCAGGACTTATGTAAGTACCGGTACCTTCAGTGAGTTAGACGACAGAATAGAAAATTCCGTGACAAAAAACATAGGGAATCTGGTAAAAACGCGACTCATTTCCATTTGGTGCTGCGTGTCGCCCTAAACCCCAAGTGGTTCCCGGAGTTTTCTTGAAGCAATTCGGCATCTTATTCGATTTGGACGGAACGCTGGTCGACAGCCTTTCGGACATCTGCGGCGTCATCAACAAGGTTCGCACCTCGTTGGGGCTACATCCGTTGAGCGAAACCATCTTGGGTTCCTATATTGGGCGGGGCGTCGAGGCCCTGATTAACGACTCGTTTCCCGAACTCTCCCCCCAGGAGCGGGACGGTTTGCGGGAAAAGTATCGGGAGCACTATGCGGCCACCCCCACCATGGGCGGCAAACTTTACCCCGGGGTGCGTAAAACCCTGGAAAAGTTGAAGTCGTACCCCAACGTCCGGCTCGGCATCTGCACCAATAAGCCTACCGACATCGCCATCCAGACGGTCGAGCACTACCTGCCCGGCTTTCATTTCGACTACGTGGCGGGTCCGGAGATGGTTTCCAAACGCAAACCGGCGGCCGAGCACCTTACCGAGGTGATGACGCGGCTGGAGCTGTCGCCCGAGAACACCTGGTTCATCGGCGACGACATGGTGGATTTTCACGCCGCCCAAGCGGCGAAGGTCACTTTTTTGGCGGCCAGCTACGGATTCGGTAGCGTCAAGGGGGAGCCCGCCTGGACTCTCACGCAGTTCTACGACTTACTGCTACACGTGATTCCGGTGATAGAGCCTAAGGGTGGAGAAACCCCATGAGCGAGAAGATCAATTTAAAGGGCTACCCGATCGAAGAGTTCGAAAAGAAGCTCATGGAGATGGGTCATCCCGCGTTTCGCGCGCGCCAGCTGTTTCGTTGGATCTACCAGTATAAGGAAACCGACTTCGACAAGATGACCGATCTGTCGAAGCAGTTTCGCGAAGACCTCAAAACGCATTACTGCCTGCCCAAGGTCGAAATTCACGAGCAGCGTGAGTCTTCCGACGGCACGATCAAGTTCTTGGTACGGCTGCCCGACGGCGAAACCGTAGAGTCGGTTTACATTCCGATGGCCGAGCGCACCACGCTTTGCGTGTCCACCCAGGTGGGCTGCAAGATGGCCTGCACGTTTTGCGCAACCGGCTACATGAAGTTCACGCGCAATTTGCTGGCTTGGGAAATCGTCGACCAGCTTTTGAGCCTCCCCTTCCCCCGTCCGATCTCCAATATCGTGATGATGGGCATGGGCGAGCCGTTCGATAACTACGATGAAGTGATCAAGGCGCTCAAGATCATGCAAGACCCGATGGGCCCCAAGATCGGCAAGCGGCACATCACCGTTTCTACCGTCGGTATTTCCCCCAAGATTAAAGAGTTCGTCGAAGCCGACCTGGGCAAGATCGCCATTTCGTTGCACGGCACTACCGAAGAGCAGCGCACGAAGATCATGCCGATGAACAAGAAGTACCCGATCGAGAACATCATGGACCTCTGCCGGAACCTCGTGTTCCCGCACCGCGGCCGAGTGACGTTCGAGTACATTCTCATCAAGGATTTGAACGACTCGTTGGACGATGCGCGCCGGCTCATCAAGCTCACGCGCGGGATCCCGTGCAAGATCAACCTGCTCGCCTACAACGAAAATCCGTTCATCGATTTCAAACGTCCCGACGAAGACCAGGTTCTGGCGTTCCAGAACTTACTTTTGGAAGCGAATCTCACCGCAACCTATCGCCGCAGCCGCGGCCGCGACATCGCGGCGGCCTGTGGCCAGCTGCGCGTCGAGGACAAGCTCAAGATTACGGCGCTCGTGCGTAGCAAGGGCGTGAAGGTTCCCGAGATGGAAGCCGTGGGCTTATGAAAAAGTTTCTCGTGCTCTTCCCGGTATGTCTGTTTTTCGTTTCGTGCGCGTCTCCGTCGCTCCGCAAGTGGGAGGGCAAAAAGATGACCCTCTGCTGTCCGGCGAACGCCTGCCCCGTCGAGAAATGGGCGGAAACCGTGGCCAAGCACTGCCCCGGCGTCGCCAAGGTAATTGGTGGCGAGACGGTGGAGAAGATCTCGGGCTTCAGCACGCAGACCACTAACCTAGTGGGCTTACCCCGCGGCGTGGTTCAGCAGCAAAGCGTGCGCGCGGAAACGTCGCAGGAAGAATGCCGCGTTTACCAGTGCAGCAGCGACGTGGTCGGCTTCTGATCGAAAGCGGCCCTAACTCCGGTCACTTATCCAAGCTATCGAGCCAAGCGTCCGCCTGGCCAATCCAACGCGAGCATTGACCGGCGATCGCCTTAGTGGCTTTCCACGGTTTAAACGTGTCTTTCGCGCCAAAGCTGAGCGCGGCGGGCTTAGTCTCGACGACAAAACCCTCGTCGATGGCCGCGACGTTTGCCACGTATACTTTCTTGCCGAGGTCCGTCAGGTTGGGCTCGCTTTTTTCGAGTGCCCCCACCACTTCGCGAATCGCGTCCGCCGCATTCCAGCCGAACAGCTTTAGCCATTCGCGAAAGTTACGGCCGCTGACCTTGCCCTTGAGCTCCAAGCGAGCCACGCCGAGTTTGGTTCCACTATCCTTCAGCGTGACCTTGAGTGTTCCCGACTCACCGGCAAACGTGAAGTCGAACCCTTCCACGGTGGCCTCGTAAACGTACGTGCCGGGCTCGGCATTTTTGAGCCGTTCTTCCAGCCAGGCGCGAGCGGGCTCGTTTTCCCACATCCAGCTCATCACCGCCGCCATGCCGGAATATCTTGCAAGCAAGCTCGTGCTCTTCACCACCGCTACGCGGGGGTAGTGCAAGGCGCTGTTCACGGCCTGCGGCCAGCGCCAGTAGGCGCCGATGAGCGCGTAGCACAAGGGATCGAAGCCCGGAATGGTGATGCCGATGCCCAGAATCGTTTTGATGGCGATGACGAGCGGGTTGGTGTCGTTCACGCTCGACGACGCCAGCATGCCCCCACCAATCGTTTCTATGGTGTGCGAGCCGAGCAACATCAGCACTAGGTTCAGCGCCTGATCGGCGGTGCGCGGATCGGCACGCTTCACCGAGTACCAGCGGTAGGCGTTCAAACCGATGCGGTAAAAATTGAACTTCGCCATCCAGCGCTGAACGAAGTTTCCTTCTTCCTCTTCGCCTTCCAGGTTCTCGTGCGCCTCTTCCATTAGCTTCTTCAGCTCTTCGGACGTCGCAACCTTCTGGTCGGCAATGGTGAGTTCGACTTTGACGTGACTCGTGGCTTTTGGGGGATTCGCCAGGACGACCGGCCCCAGAGCCAGCGAATAGGCCAGGATTAAACTGATAATGTTTCTCATTTTCGAGATTGGAGATACCGAGAATGACGCTACCGGTCAACCAAAAGGGAGGGACTCCTTTTTTGCGTTATTCGTAGTACAGCCCGAAAGCGGACTGGCTTTTGTGGCGAATCGGGGCCGTGAAGTCGACCGTCGCCGCCGAATAGCTCGGAGCAATCGTGCTGAAGATCCATACGTCCCACGGGTTGTCCAAGAACGGCCGCATCTGGCCGATACGTTGGCCGCCGAGCGGAGTGAGCGAAGCGCTAACGTTGATGGCCGACGGATTATCCTGCTGAACCGCGAAGTGATATTTCTGCTGCGTGCCGAAGGCCCATGAGTGTGAAGCGTTGATGAGGCTTTCTCGCGTGGCGTGAAATCCGTAGAAGCTATTGTCGTACACGCGCGACCCAATCGCGCTCACCGAGCTGCCGCGCCAGGCGACGATGCCGAAAAGATTGTCGTGTACGAGGGACCGGTCGGCCCGGATGCGCGATCCGTAGCGCGCCACCACGCCGAGCCCTTGTGGGTACTCTCCCGCCTCGTATACGTTAGGCCGCACGAGATTCGCGTCGTTCAGTCTGTTTGCGTACTTCCCATCGAACTGCATGCCGTACGAGCCCGTGGCGGTCAAATCTTCCAATACGATATCGGAGCCGTAGTTTGCCATCACGCCGGCTACACGGTTGCCGAAAGCGCCAACGTTGCGTCCAAAAATGAAGCTGCGGCGGCGCAATGGAATTTCCGCCGAACGCCGCACGAGACACAGGTGATAGGCGTCGGTGCGATCGAGTAGCGCTTCGCCCTCGTGTCGACGCGCGGACGAGCCGCCCCACAAACCGTCGAGCGACGGTGCCATTGCCGGGGTACGATCGGTCAGCAAGTCATAGCGACCCAAACGGCGTACCACCTCATCGCGGCAGTCGAGCGCGGTGTGCGTGACCAGCGTATGATTGTAGGGACGGCGATAATTCCAATGTAATGCCTCGGCCACGAAGCCGAACCCCAGGTGGCGCGATTGATCGGAAGCGTAGCCCGCGCTAGAGCCTTCCACGAAAAGCTTGCCACCGTCGTAAGCGAAAAATCCGCCGTCGCCGGCGTTAGTCACCATCACCCGATCGGCCTTCACCCAAGCCTCGTCTTCGGCCTGCAGCCCGTAGTAAAAGCGCTCAACCTTCACGCGGCTCACGCACGCAAGGTTGTTGCGGCCGGCGGCCCAGATGCCCGCCTGCCAAAGAGCCGCGTCCGCTTCCGACGATTCGGCTTTCGGAATGGTGCGGCGGTCGTTCGCCCACGGATAGTACCCACCCAAAAGCTTCACATTGCGCACCACGAGCGTAGGCGCGTTCCCGCGCACCGTCATGGCGATGCCTTGGCAGCGGCGAATGCCCCGCCGAAAATCTAGCGTAGTCTGGTTCTCGCCGCGTCCCTCGATCACGATAGTTTTCACTGGACTGCCATCGGGCATGAACTGCGGCCCCACGAAATCAAATCGGCAGTCGAGGTCCGCGTTCGCCGTCATCAACGCGTGCGCGTCGATACGACGAATTTGGTGCTCCGGTACGGCTAGCGCGTCTGCGCAGCGCCGTTGCACGTTGCCCTCATTGATCACCGCCTGATACTCCGCCTCACTGTACGCCCACATCGATTCGGCGCGACGGTCGAGCGGATTTCCAGATCTAGAGATCGTGAGCAGTTCGCTTTGGGACTCCGCTTGCGGAGCGGGCGCCACTATCTGGCTGCAGGCCGCGAGGGCATTGATAAATAAGAAGGTCGAAAAGGTACGCCAAAAGAGGGGCATGCGGTTTTCTCGGGGTTACGGAGCGGGGTAGCTCCGGGATGGCGTCCGACCTCTTTTAGTGCAAACCCGTAGCCAGAATTTGAGCCTGATTTTAATCGGGCTATCGGCGAAAACCGCGTAAAGGATAAACAGGCACATCAAACACTTACCCCTAACCATTCGTACTCATTACGTTTTCCCCGTATACTAGCTGTACACGCCACCGTCGCCTTAGCCAGTTGGTTCCGACTGGCGGCTTTGCCCCTTTGGGGCCAGTGCGAGACAATCGATGAACGTGATCGCGAAAACTCTCATCTTCCTCCTCATTGGATCGCTCCCGCTTTGTGCCGGCGCCGTCACGCCCGACTGTCTGCTGATGTTAGGCGCGACTTCGCCGACCGATTCCGACGGAGTCGAGCCCGTGCGCACCGCCTATCATCGACTGCTCGACGTCCTGGGAGGCAGTCTTGATTCCCGCACGTTGCGGGAAATGGAAAAAGCGGAGAACCCGTTCCGTTTACCCGACGCATTCGAAGCCAAGGGGGAGTTACCGAAACACTTAAAAACGCTCGAAGCGATGATCGAGGCCCGCGGATGGGATTCTCCCGCGCTGCGGGCGGCTCTGCGTTTGGATCTGGGTCGTCGTGCCGAGCTTGTTATCGAAACGGAAGCAAGACGAGCCGAGATCGGCCGCTTCCAGTGGAAGGACACTAGAGTTCAAACCGACAAACGCTTTTCTCCGCACGCCATCTCTCCCGATGGGCGCTGGCTCGTAGTGCCCGATATAGGTCGGGATGCCATTCAGGGGTTCACCAATATCCCAGTTCATGTAACCAGTTTGGAAACGGGAACGACCCGCACGCACGTGTACCCCGGACACCCGGAACGTAGGATGAACGGCACGGTCGCCTTTTCACCCGACGGGAAGAACCTGTTACTGTTCAACGACTCCCACGTGGCCTCCGCAATCCCTTTTGTAGAGGGGAAACCGCAATGGTCACAAGCGGTCTCCTACGACCAGCGCGAGGCCAAGACGGCGCTCCGGATAGCGAATACTTCGGAAAATCCTCGCTACGCTTTTACCGGACGGCAGCTCCCCATCCGTCGCTACGATCTGCAAACGAATCAGGTAAGCACCGCAAAATTCGACGCCACCGTTTTGGGCGGCGAAATAATCAATAGTGGCAGCGTCGGAAAGTCCGATGCCGCCTACGTGCGGGTACAAAAAGAAGGCAACGCGGGCAGCGTGGTGACCTTCGATTTTGGTACGGGCAACGAGCCCCGCAACGTGCGCGTGGTGGCGCAGTGGCCAAAATTCGAGCCGGTATCTAACCTGGTATGGACCGAGCAAAACCAGCCCATCACCATTCACAAACATTCCCTCTACGAGTGGCCAACGCCAAATGAGCCACGACTCCTTTTCACTTTCTCGGGGGATGGCGAAGGTCCGCCCCACCTGAAGAAAAGCAGCGTTCTTCACACCGACAGCAATGGCCGGCTGATGGCCGCGACTTTGAGCACCAACGCGCAATGGTGGGTCGAGATTTTCGACCTTAAATCCAAAAAACTGGTGGGACGTCTGCAGTTACCCGACGAAACCCGTGAAGCCCGACTTTCCCCAGACGGAGATAGTTTGATCCTTTACGAACCCCACCGCATTACGCGTTTCAACTACAAGCGCCGACTCTTCGAGGGCAAATAAGTTATTTAGAAGACGGTGCCAAGCGTGCACTGATCGGACTGGCAGGTGAGCACGTTCTTTCCTTCGCGCTGGCGAATCGTTCCGCCCTTGGCGCGGCGGGCGGTGTCCATCGCATCGATGAGGCTGCGCATCTCGTCGCGGGTCAGCTCTTTCTCGCCGGTTTCCCAGCGGAAAATGCGGCGGCGATCCTTAACCGCATCCTTGAGATCGGCACGGGTGAACGTGGCGAAGTCGCGCACTTCCACCGGCCTGGTAACCGTTGAAGCGCACGCCGACAAAAGCCCGGTGAACGCGATGGCGGTCAACTTACGCACTTTAGTCCCCGCTGCCGGAGGTGATGCCCATCTTTTGACGAAGCACTTCGAGCTCGGAGGTCATCCGTTCCCACTCGCTCATCGCGCGGTTGAGGGAAGTTTCGATCTGGACCACCTGCGCCGCCTGCTGCGGAGAGGTGACCAACGCCGCCGCGTCGGACTTCGCGTTGGAAAGACGCTCGATCTCGGTCTCGGCCAACGCCACCTTTTTCTCCAGCGACTTGATGGCGTTCTTTACCTTCTTGCGCTCTTCGAATGAAAGCTGCGGCACGTTCGCCTTGGGGGCCAACGAAGCGGCGGTCTGGATCTTTGCGGGCTGCGAAATTGCTCCCGGGTCGAGGTGACGCACGAACTGCGGATACTTCGCGAAGAAGGAATCAAGGTCACCAATGTGATCGGTCATCTTGTGATCGGTGGTGAGATAAATAATGCGATCGGCGAGCCCCGTGATGAAGTCACGATCATGCGAGACGAGCATCGTAGTGCCGTCGAAATTCTTGATGGCGTTTTTCAGCAACGCCTTGGTCTCGTAGTCCAAATGGTTGGTAGGTTCGTCGAGCAGCACGATATTGATCGGCTGGGCCACGATGCGTAGTAACGCCAAACGCGCCTTCTCACCGCCGCTCAAGACCTTGGCCTTTTTCTCGATCTCGGTGTTGCCGCCGAAACCAAACGCGCCCAACCAGCCGCGCATCTGCTCGATGCCCACGCCCTTGGCTTTGGCCGCGAGATTGTCCAAAACGGTGCTGTCGAGCATCAGCTCTTCGAGCTGGTGCTGGCCGAAGTAGCCTACTTCCGAGCCCGAGCCGAACGTCACTTCGCCGGCGCTGGGGGTTTTGCGCCCCGCCGTCACGTTGAGCAGCGTGGTTTTACCCGCGCCGTTCTCCCCCATGATCGCGATGATCTGACCGCGTTTCACGTCGGTGGAGACGTGCTTCAAAATGTGCGGCATGTCGTCCGCGTAACGGAACGAAACGTCTTTGAACGAAATGGGAAACTTCGAGCCGCCGCCCGTAGAGCGGAAAGCGAAGTGTAAGTTGTAGCCGAAGCCGCGAATCGATTCGAGCCGCTGCTTGAGATCGTCGTGCTCCTGCTGCAACGCCTCGGCGGTCTTGATCTTGGACTGGGCGCGGGCCGCGGTGCCGGCTTTGGCCTTGAACCGGCGAGCGAACTCGAGGTTCTCTTCGATCTTCTTGTCGAGCCCTTCCATCGCCTTCTCGACGTGAATGGCCTCTTCCTTCAACGACTCTTTGAACGTCAGGTAATCCTGCTGGTGCTTGCGGTAGAAGAACCGGCCACCGTGCAAGATCGCGAGCGAATCGGTGGTGCGCTTCTGCAGCTCCACGTCATGGGTCACGAGCACGATGCTGCCCTTGTATTCTTCACGTAGAAACTCTTCGAGCCACTGAATCGACGAAATGTCCAAATGGTTAGTAGGTTCGTCGAGCAGCAGCACTTCGGGCTGCTGCAAAAGCGCTAGCGCAATGAACACGCGAAGCAACCAGCCGCCCGATAGCTCACTCATGGGGCGCGTGCGTTGCTCTTCCGAAAAGCCCAGACCGTGCAAAATGCGGCCGACTTCCCATTCGACCGCGGTCTCTTCTTCTTCCTCGAGGCGATGCTCGAGGCGCTGCATGAGGTAACTCATGGCGGAGGTGCTCTTGGCGGAATCGCCCAAGCTTTCCACGGCCTTTTCCAGAAGCGTCTGGTCCAGGAAGCCGATACGCAGCTTGCGGCCGCCCACTACCGTGCACGTCCCCTCGCTGGTCTCACCCTGACCGGCCATGATTCGGAGCAAGGTAGACTTGCCCGTGCCGTTACGGCCGGCGAGGCTCACCCGCATCCCTTCATAGAGGGTCCAGTTGATCTTTTCGAACAAAAGCCGGTTGGGGAGGCGAACTCCCACATTTTCGAGCACTAACTGAGCATTCATGGGTAAAATTTGTTGTGAACTCGATTAGCACATTGCTGAAGGTTTCGGTAGGCGCCCTTTTACTGCCCCTGTTTGGAGGGCTCTGGCTGACTTACTTGAACCTTCAGGTGTCACCCTCCCCCTGGGCCGAGCCCGGCGAAGCGCTGAAGGAACGGCTGGAAAACCAGCTGATCTTCGCCTTTTCCCCGCTGGTCGAGTGGGTGAACCAGGTGGAAAAGGGGGGCACCCCCGAGGCGGCCGACTGGGAAGGCGAAACGGCCGCCCTGTTCGAGCAGTCGAAGGGGCTGCAAGAGGTGGCCTGGTTCGTTTCCGAGCAGGGCACCCCCAAGGTTTTCCGCCACGCCAGCCGCAACGCGGAGCTGACGTTTGCGGCCGATTCGCTCGATTCCGAGATTTTTCAGTACGTGAAGTCCGGCCAGCGGCCGGTAGCCTTCGCTTACCCGTCGAAATCCGGCCCCCTGTTCGAGTTTCAGGCCCCGCTCCATGCGGGCAATCTGTTTTTGGGCATCATCGTGGCCCGCTACCACCTGCCCGAGCTACTCACGCCGCTGCTGAAAGAGGCCCCGCCCCACCTGTCATTGGTGCTGTGGAATCGGGATTCGCCCCTCAACGAGGTTCGCACCAAGGGCTCGGTCACGAGCACCTTCATCCCCATCGAGGCGTGGGGCAAAAAGCTGACCGCCGAAATTCGCGCCGAGTACCTGGGGCCGCAGCGTTTTTTGGCGCTGCAGTGGCTAGGCTTTCTCGCGCTGATGCTGATCGTGTGCGTGGTGGTGGCGTGGCGCCGCCCACGGCCAGTGCTGGCGCCGGAGTTCAGTGCCTCGTCCGAGTGGTTTAAAGCGGTGGCCCCGGCGGCAGCGCCCGTCGCCCCCGCCCCGGGCGACGACGGCAAGCTGCCGGTTTGGGCCATCGCCCAACAAGAACGGATTCAGGGCGAGCTAAAGAAGAACAAGGGATAGGGGCGACTGCCCCCAAGCCTTATGGTGCGACGACGCTCCACTTTTTATCTTTACCAAACTGCACCGTGCACGCCGTATCGTAGTTGATCTTGATCTTCCGGCGTAAAGGCTTAATGCCACCGTGCGGATGGTACGACAGGTTGTAGTCCGCGGTGAAGGGCATGTCCCGTACGGTTCCGATCGTCGACGACGCCATCATCAGATTGGTGATCTTCGGAACGATGTACACTTTATGCATCAGCATCAGCTGAACTTCGCCCACGGCGTCGTCGCTCCCCGAAGATGGGCCGTGGATGAACAGCGGCTCGTCCTTAATCTTTTTCCACCAGTTGGTTTCCGTATCCCACACGGCCGGAGCGTTGCTGAACCCCGAAACTTTGAGCGTTGCTTGAAAGGGGCCGTCCCCTTCTTCGCTGGGCTTCTGCACGGTTTCCGAAATGGTGCAGGTGAGTGACGAATCATCCACCCGGGAAATTTGCATTTGCGTAGAGGCGTGAGCGCTCCCGGAAACGACCACCAACCACAAAGCGGACACAGCAGCACCGATAATAGTTTTCATTTATCCCCCAAGACTAGATTGTTTAGAAACTTCGCTTCACTCTACGGACAAGTGAAGTCCGTTTTTCACCGAGTGGGTCAGGACGACCTTTTTCGCGTTTTCGCCGGCGCCCAGCGAGTACGTAATCCGATCGACTTCGCTACCGTGAACGAAGGTGCTGGCCGCCACCACCACTTTCACTTCGCGGGGTGCGGAGTAGGCGTTACAGAATACCGTCGACGGATTGTACGGGTTGGCGTTGCGACGCAGCCGCATCAGGTTTACGCGCAGGTTATTGTAATCTTCATCCACGAGCGGCAGTGCGACCGATACTTCTTCGGGGCTGGAGCCACAAAGGTTGCCCTCTACCTTTACGGTAAATTCGATCGCCACCTCAGCGTTACTCGCATTGCTGCTTCCCTCGACCTTCTTCTCGGCGATGCGCGCCGCTACCAAACTTTGAATCGGCACGTTCAGTGACCGGTTCCCGATGACCTGACCTTCCGTGAGATCTTTTCCGAAAGCCGGCATGGCCAGCAGAGTGAGCGCAGAAATACCAACGAATAGATTTTTCATTATTGAGTCCCCTTTAGATTTCCCAAATCTAATTCAGGGGTAACGTTGGGTTGGGCCTACCGGCTACGACTATTCGGAAGTCGGTTTAGCTAGTGGGGACAATGGGGACAGAGTAGCGCTTTAGTCCGCTTTCAGGCTCTTGATGAGATTGCGCGACGGCTGCGCCGCGGGGCGGGCGCCGATCACGTTGGGCTTCACCGCGCCTTGAGCTTTGCGCTCGATCTGCGACAGGGCCTCTTTCAAGTTATCCGGCCAAAACTCGCTGCCCGCCGACGCCGCGACCGGTGCGACTTTTTCGTTGAACTCTTTTGCCCAGGGCCGCGTCTTGCGCTTGGTCTCGTCACTGGCGATCGCGCGCTTGGGCTGCATCGCCGATTGTTCGCGCGCCTGCTCCTTGGCGGGAATTCGTTTCTGAAAAACCTGACTGACCTTCATGAAGGGAATCAAAAACTCCAGCGGAAATTCTTTGTCCTTACGGTTCTTGAAGAGAAAATCTTCGGGCTTTTTCGCGGCCTGCGGAACCTTGCCCACGAGCGAACCTTGCTTCGGATCGGGCGCGTCCTCGCCGAATCCCTCGTCCATGGAGATGTCGATATCGTCCGGCACGGCGGTGAGACCATCGTGCGGGTCCGCCACCGCGGGCGTAACGGCGACGAAGTACAAGGTCGCCACGAGCGACAACAAGTTAGACATCGTCTTAGCCGTAAAGTCCCCCATAAAACTATAAGTGTGCATACGGGGGGCCAACTCTTGTTGAATTTTGCTGATCGAAGCTACTGGAACAGCATGTTCATTAGAATTGGATCGGCCTCTTGGCCGTTCCCGCTGCCGAAACCGTTGAGCAGCATGTACATCAGCGCTTGGTCCTCTTTTTCCTGACGGGCCTGCTCGGCCAAAGCGATCGCCTGCTTCTGCGCCTCCGCCTGGGCCTGAAGTTGCTGCTGATAAAAAGCTTGTACGTTGGTGTTCAGCTGCTGCTGCACCGCCGACCAATCGGGCTGCGCGGTGGCGGGGTCGTACATTCCCTGCCCTGGCTGCTGAGCGCCTCGGGGAGCAAGCGGCTGTCCCGCGGCGGCGGCGGCTACGACCTGCGCCTGGCGCGAGAGATTAAAACTGGTCAACAGCCAGCTACAGAGTTGCGCGGCGGTCATAATCTGTTGCATGCCGAGGTATTGCCTTACGATCCCGGGAACGCCACCGATGACGTTATTCTTCGTAAGCGCGTCTACGCTTTGGGTGAACTCCGTCGCGCAGTCCATCGCCACCTTCGTGGCGTCTTCTTGGGTCTTCGCTACTTGGCGATTCAAAAGCTGTTGCTGGCTCATGCCCGCGGTGTTGGTGCTTCCGGCGGAGGCCGTGCCCGTCGCGGTGGTGGAAACCGTGCCCGAGTTGTTCTGATTCCAGTTGGTCGCGGCCGAATTCGTGTTGGTGTTGAGCGTGCTCGCGGTGGAGGTCGCCGATACGCCGCCCGACGCTTGTAGCTGGGAGGCTTGCTGTTGCGCGGTCGTATCCGACTTGCCCTCGGAGCTATTGAGATACTGATTGATCGCGTCGTTCTGCGTTTTGATCCTGGCGTTCCATTCAGTGACCGCTTTGGAACCGGCGCTATTGGCCGAGTTCTGCGCTTCCAAAATGGATTTGGGTACCGCAAGCGCCGATGGCGCCGCGAAGAGGATAGCCAGCCACGTAGTGGTGACCACGAAGGTTTTGATCAAGTTGCCGTACATAGGTTGCCTAAACCTAGCTATCGCAAGGTACGTACCAGGCGTTTTTACGCACGGCGGAGGGTGGACCGGTGGCGGAAGGAAAGACAGCCCCGAAGACATCCCTGGCGAAAAACGGTTAAATATTTGAATTAATTCAATTTTACATCTATGCCCAAGAACCAGGCGAAATCGGGGAGTTACTCAACCGTTGGCGAGCCGGATCGGTTCGGCGCCGAACTGCTGGGAGAGGTTACGCGTGTCCCAGCTTAGGCGAGGCCGTACCGTTCCGTTCCACGGACCCAGGTAGTGTTTCCGGATCTCGCCCGTATCGTGAAGGAAGAAGGTGAGTATGTCTTCGAGATTGAGCTCTACCTTGTAAAACGGTTTTAAGAACATCACGCTAACCGAGTACAGCCCATCGTTCAGAAAATTTGCCGGCACCTCGCACACCGTGCGGTGGCGGCCTTTGCGC
Source organism: Bdellovibrionota bacterium (assembly GCA_041736915.1). GTDB lineage: Bacteria > Bdellovibrionota > FAC87 > UBA2466 > UBA2466 > JBGSST01. The sequence goes on along the minus strand of JBGSST010000154.1, from coordinate 1,210 downwards.
AGCGGAGAGTTTCCTACCTCATCGCGTTCTATCGTGAGCGCGTCGTGATTGGTGGACGTCAGCACGGTGGATGAGTTGATGTCTTTCAAGCGCACGCCACAAAGCAGTGGCACGTCGTCTTCCAGCACGTCGTATTCGATCTCGATTTCGAGGGGAGACTCGAGATCGAGCTCGGCCCGCAGTTGCCCTTCCTGCCCTTTTTGCTGCACGCGAATGGCTCGCACGGCGAAGTCCGCGGTGCCGGGAGGGCTAGACTTTCCGTCTTCCCAGGTCATTTCGGCAGCCGCGCTCGCGCTGGAATGTAAGAACTGCTGCACGATCTGGTGGCTGGGGCCGGTGGCGACCATCTTGCCCTTTTCCAGCAGCACGGCTTTCGTGCAAACGCTCGTGATGCTCGACATGTTGTGGGAGACGAAAACGATCGTGCGGCCTTCGTTGCGGATCTCCTGCATGCGGTTCAAGCATTTGCGCTGAAACTCGTAATCGCCCACCGCCAGCACTTCATCGAGCAAAAGCACGTCGGTGCGCAAGTGAGCCGCCACCGAGAAAGCGAGCCGCACGTACATGCCACTGGAGTAAAACTTTACCGGCGTATCGATGAACTTCGAGATACCGGAAAACTCTACAATGGCGTCGAACTGTTCGTTGATCTCCGCGATACGCATGCCGAGCACGGCCCCGCTAAGGTAAATGTTTTCGCGGCCCGAAAGGTCGGGATGAAATCCGGTTCCCACTTCCAGCAAGGTGCCAAGGCGGCCCCACACTTCGGCACGCCCGCGAGTCGGCTCGGTGATACGACTCAAAATTTTGAACAACGTGGACTTGCCGGCGCCATTGCGCCCGACTACGCCCATCACCTCGCCCGGCATCACATCGAACGACACGTCATCGAGGGCCCAGAAAACTTCGCCGGAAGTTTTCTTGCGAACCTTCCCATTAATCAGCTGCGCGATGGTTTCACGTAAGTCGCTGATACGCCGGCCCCCGCCGAGCATGTACGATTTGGCGAGCCCCTGCACGGAAATGGCCGGTTTCATGAATTGGTTCCCTGTTAGCCCAAGTAGTCGGCGATGTCGGGTTCACGCTTTTGGAAAAAAACGACTCCCGTCACGACTAAAAACAAAGTGCTGCCCAACGACCAAGCCAAAGCCTGAAGGTCGTAGGGCTTGTTGAGAATCGCGCTACGAAAGCCTTCGATGTAACCCACCAT
>JBGSST010000110.1:0-13196 GCA_041736915.1 Bdellovibrionota bacterium | reverse complement strand
GGGCCGCGTAAAGCTCCCGCTCTCGCGCTTCCGGCAGCTCCGGTTTCACCAACGGGGCCACGGCGCTTGGGTTGCCCGGGGCGGAAATCTCCTGGTCCACTACCTCGGTGGGGGTGCTGAAAACCACCGCGATCTTCCAGGCGGCGAGCAGCAGCAGTACAAAGGCGACGGCGAGCGAGGCTTTATTGGGTTTCATACGTTGGTTACCCATAGCGTACCTTGCGCCCGGCCTCAAAAAATTTTGACAGTGCGAAAGGGGACCGTTTACCCCTATGTGATGGTGGAATCAGAAAAGCAGTTGGGCTCGACAGAACCGGAGCTCGCCTCGGTAGGCGCTCGCGCGATCGCCTTTTTCATCGATGTCCTTATCCTCTTCATTCCCGGCGGGATATTGCATGCGACCATCCCGTTCGCCGGGCCAGTCGTGCTGGGGTTTTTCTACTATCCGCTGCTGCACGCCTCGGCGATGCAGGCCACCCTCGGCAAGAAGGTGATGGGAATTATCGTGACCGATGCGTCGGGTAAGCCGCTTTCGCTGGCCATGGCGGTACTACGGTATTTCGTGGAGGCCGCGTCCGCGGGCTTGTGCTTCATAGGTCACTTTCTCGCGTTCTTCACCGAAAAGCGTCAGGCCGTGCATGACCTAGTGGCCGATTCAATCGTGGTTCGCGGAGAAAACGTCGACGCCCGTTTCGTGGATAGCTGGGTCGACTCGTTTCGCCGGCTCTTCGGTGCCGGCCAAAAAGCATTCCGCGACATTCAAAAAGATCCGCCGGACTTCTTGAAACGCGAGCCGGATAAAAAACGGCGCCTCGACGAGCTAGACCGATTGTTCGAGCTCAAGCAAAAGGGGGCCATCACGGAAGAAGAGTACCAAAAGCTCAAGGGTGAAATTCTTGGCGGTTGAACTTTCGCGGGCGATGGAATGCCGCTTGGGCTGCGCGGTCTGCTGCATCGACATCAGTATCTCGTCGCCGCTGCCGGGGCTGCCGAATGGAAAACCGGCGGGTCTTCGGTGCGTGAACCTCACCGCGCAAAATAGCTGTCAGCTATGGGGCACGGAGCTTTTTCCGAAGGTCTGCCGCAACTTCATCGCCGATCGACGTTACTGCGGCGATACGCGCGAGCAAGCCGTGGCGATCCTAGGCCAGCTCGAGCGTGAGACCGAGCCCGCTCGGGTTCAAACGTCCACCTTGTAGAGAGCAATCGCCTGGTCGCGCTGTTCGGCGTGCTCTACGATCGGCGCCGGATACTTTCCGCGGTAGCCGTCTTCGGGCTGGTGTACATCTTTGCCCCGGTAGTTTTGAAGCTCGGCGACGTATTTCTTCACGTAGGTGCCGTCGGGATCGAACTTCTGCCCCTGGAGCCACGGATTGAAAACTCGGAAGTACGGCTGAGGATCGCAGCCGGTGGAGGCCGCCCACTGCCAACCACCATTGTTGGGGGCGAGATCCCCGTCCAGCAGCTGCTCCATGAAGTAGCGCTCACCCCAGCGCCAGTCGATGAGAAGGTCTTTGGTCAAAAACGACGCCACGATCATGCGCACGCGGTTGTGCATCCAGCCCGTTTGCTTCAGCTGCCGCATGCCCGCATCGACGATGGGAAATCCGGTAAGGCCGTCTTTCCAGGCTTGAAACCAGTCTTCGCGATTCTTCCACTTCAGGTTTTCGTACTTTTCCAGGAAGGCGTGTTTTTCCACGCGCGGGTGGTGAAACAGTACATGGTAGTAAAACTCACGCCAGATGAGCTCGGAGAAAAACTTCGCGCGCCCCGACTTGTCTACCTTTGAATAGGCGGTGAGGCCCAGCCCGGCGATGACCTGGGCTACGGAGAGTGAGCCATTCTTGAAGTAGATGGAAAACTGCGACGTGCCGTCGATGGCGGGGATGTCCCGCCCCTCGCCGTAGTTGTCGATGACGGCCGCAAACTTTTTCATGCGCGCGAACGCCGCCGCGGTACCGGCCTCGGGAATGGGCACGGTGGCGCGCTTTCCGTTCTGGGCGACGTAATTCCCCAAAAGATCTCCGTCGTCCTCGTCAAGCGCCTTCCAGGTGAGCGAGAAGTCGTACTTCGCCTTGAACCCCTTCTTCTGAAACTCAACTCGCTCCTGCACGCCGCCCGTGGCGAACACCTCCAGCCAGCGGCGCGAGAAGGGGGTAAAAACCTGATAGGTGGAATCGGGTTTGGCGGGGTCGTCGCCTTTGTAAATCTCGTGGGGCTCGATGGTCAGATGGTCACGCTCGGTGTGCGTGGCCACCCCTTGCGCGTCGAACCATTTCTCCATGGCGGTGTCGCGCTGCCGGGCGAAGGGCTCGTAGTCGCGATTCCAGGTGACGAGCGAGGGAAGTCCCGCCTGCTTGCCGAGCCGTTTGAATAAAGCGGGGTACGCCGCTTCGGGCCCCACGTCCAGAACGAGCAGGTCCGAACCGCGCGCGCGCAGGTCGTTGCGTAGCGCCTCGAGAGTTTTCAGAAAAAATTGGAAACGGTTTACCGAGAAGTCGGGCCGCGCCAAGAAAACTTTATCGAAGACGAAAATCCCCACCACACGTCCGTCGTTCTTCTCGAGGTTGGCGGTGAGGGCGGGATTGCCCTGAACACGAAGGTCCCGGCGGAACCAGTGAATGCCGTAACTTTGCATGTGCGGACTTTGCGCGAGGCAAGGCGGGTTGGCAACGCCGCGCGATGGCGCCGGACCGTGGAACTTCGTAGAATGATCGGATGCGCCCAAAACTGTTCTACTGGTTACTCCTTCTTTCGCTTCCCGCCGTTTCGCCGGCCGCTCCCCGCACAGCGCGGGGTTATTCGGGGCAGGCCCTGCCGCCCATTTTTCGGCAGGTGGGGCTGGTGCCGATGGGGGCGCCGAAGCTGGCGGAGGCGTTATGGACCGACTTCGACGGCAAAGTGTCGCTCGTGGTCTATCCCGTGGAGGAGATCGATAGTCGAAAGGTCGCGCCCGAGATGTCTCGCCTTCACTACCTGATCGACGGGGGAAGGTGGGAGTTGTCCCAAAGCGAAGCCTTGCTGAAAAGGCTTCAGGAAAAATCGCCGGCGAAAGGCCGCTCGAGTGGCTGGATTCTAAATGGCGATGTCGGCTCGATGGTCACCAATCTTCGCGAGTTCGCGGCATTTTGTAAAAAACTCGACGCTATCCGGCCGGAAGCACCGTTGTATCTCTCGTGCCGCAGCGGTACGGCCCCCGAAACGTGCCTTCCCCGGTCGCTTTATCCCTTTGTTCGCGGGGTGGTTTGGGATGTGTCCTTTCAAGACAAGGAAGAAGCCGCGTGCCTCGTTGCGGCCACCGGCGCGTGTCGCGATCGCGCGGAAAAGTTTTTTGAGTCACTAAATCCAACGGCTCCGGGCGCAAGCATGGCTCCCGCGTGGAGCATTCGCGTGCCATTGATGGCGCTAGCCCAGCTGGGCGAACCGCTCAAGATCTTGAAAGCCCTTTATGCGCGCTTTCTAAACGACGGCTCTTCGTCGCTCCTTCTTCTGGGCGTCGATGCGGCCACCGCGAAGAAGGTGCTGAGTGACTCGGCCCCCTATCAAGGCGTGCGCGACTGGCTGATCGAGCTTACTCAGTTGCATCTGGAGCGGAATGTGGACCTGGCGTCGAATCTCGAGAATCCCTACCCGATGGAGGGAGGCTCTCTCTTGCCCGAAACGTCGAAGCTGGAAGCCGACGGGATAGAAGGCTCTTTCCGTAAACCCTTCGCCCTCACGCGCTTAACCGTTACCTTTGCGCCAAGCCAGCGTCCGAAACAGTTGCGGGTCTATTTTGGGGACGGGGAAGGGGAGTACTACATTCGCAGCTTCGTGCTTCCCCCGTTGAGCAAGAATGACCGTCCGGAGACGATCTTCACCCAGCCACTCTTTTTTGCCGGCGTACATAAAATCGTGGTGAAGGCGGAGGGCGGAAAGCTCAACGCCGTTTCCGCCATGGGCTGGCCGATGAAGCGGTAGAAAAAAAAGCGGATTTCTCCGCAAAATAAAAAAGGGGCGGATTTCTCCGCCCCTAGGCTGACTCCCCCTGGTTTATTCAAACGGTGCGGCGTTGGTTTACACGGCCACCGGATTGAAGAAGAACGTCACCGCGGCCGAGGGCTTCTTGAACATGTTGATGAAGGTGATGACGAGCGGAAGGATCGTCATCAGGGCCGCGATGATCGGAGAAAATTGCGGAGCGATGGCGGCGATGATCGGCGCCACGGCTTGCAGAATCGCTACGATCCCGGCCAGGCCCCCGCCCGTGGCGGTCGTGCTGCCGTTGTTCATGGCGATCAAAGCGGAAGATAGCTGGAAAAGGCTGCCGATTCCTCCGCTCTGCAACGCCGTAAAAACGTTGGTGAGCTGCGAGAGATCGATGCCGCCCGTCGCCGTCTTGATCTGAACGTTCGCCGGAAGCTTGACCTTGCCTTCGGCAATCAGTTTTTGGATGAGCGCGGTGAGTTCGGCGGCCGAGACTTTCTTCTTACCGCCTTTCGCCATCATCATCGGCTCGAGCGGAACTTCGCTCAGCAGGCTCATCGCGTCGGTCTCATTCATCGGACCGGAGCTGGTCAGCGCTTTCGTCGCGGTCACTTTTCCGCAGGCGTTGATCAAGATTAAGGACACGGCCAAGAATACGAGTGCAGGCTTTTTCATCGGAACCCCCCAAAGGTTTTACTTTCAATTTTAGGATTGGAATTTGCGAACTGCCTGAAACGTACCGCTTGGAACTTGCTTCCCCTGAGACTGATTAAAGCACCGGACCTGACGCGTCTTGGTGGAAGAAAAGTGGAGTGCTCGGCACACTCGAAGAATTATGAGGCGGAGAAAAGTTTTGAAGTTGTCGACACAACTGACACCCCTGTCAAAAAAGTAGACGAAGTAGGATGGCTGAAGAGGCTTAGTAGCAAGTTTTTTCGGGGTTGAGCTGTCCAGCGATCAGCGTTTTTTTACTGGCGACAAAGGAGCTGACAGCGGGGGAACGTTCGCTTCGTCGGTGGTGTTGATGAAAACTTTAGGAACGGAAACGTTCACCCGGATTATTGCTTCGTCCAATTCGAGGCGATTTTCGCGGGCGTTGAGTTTTATCTTCACCACGGCTTCCACCGTCGATGCCGCCCCCATGTCTCCCTCGAGTTTGAGCGGCCCCAGGAACACGACCGTCGGGCTGCCGGCGAGAAAGGGGCCGCGCGGGAGTGGGGAACGCGATTTCAGTGCCCCGAGCGGGCTGTGAAAGATCACCCGCAGATCGCCATTGGGCTCGCGCCAGATCTCCAACCGATCGAGCGGTACGCCAACGCCCGGCCCGTCGCCAAAGCTCAAGTCGGGGCGGTCCTTGGCAAGCTGGCCCCGGGCCATTTCCGCCAGTAAGCGATGCGAGCTGGTTTTCGAGAAAAGCGTGACCTGCCGAAACCCTTTACTGGTGCGGGGAATACGGGCTTCGAGAATATCTCCTCGATCCAGGACCGCCTCCCACTCACGGGCCTCGCGGCTCGGCGGGCCCACGTCACCCTCGCCGGACCAAATCACCACGGTCTCTTCCAGCGGCCGAGGCGGGGCGCTGTCGAAGTTCATCCACGTCACGCCCAAACCGATGAGCCCGAAGGTGCCGGCCATCATCAGGGCGCGGCGACATAAATTGGTCGGCTCTTCACGCCGGCGCTCCGGGGGAATGGCTTGGGCCGCTAGCGCCATCACCAGTAGGAGGACGGCTAGGCGAAATCGGCCCGAAGAATGTGAGTTGGCTTGTTTCAAAGTTAAACCCGTTCCTTGGGGAGTAGAGGAAAATGGCGCGGCTGGCGAGCCTTAATTGCGCGCAGAGTCATCTGGCCTCCGGCGGCCTGGCCCACGCTCTGGTCGTATTCCGGATGTGGGCTTCGGAAAGCTTGGTTTTTTCGTCACCCCGCCAAAAGTGGCTAAGTTTCAGGCAGGGATTCCTTCTAGATTTCCAGCGGTTTGCCTCGTCGGTTGAGGCGATTGTGCAAAAGTTCGTCATCCGTTCATGGGCTTTTCAGCCGTCAGGGCGCTCGCCATTTTTGGCCGCCCAATTGCTCTTTAGTCCTTTAGACAAGCCTTCGGGAGAAACGCGGGGCAGAAGGCAGGAGTAGGGTGATGGAGTTCATTTGGAGCAAAAGTGAGTGGCCAGGGAACGGGATGCATGTGGTGCGTTGGTTCGTGGTAGCCCTACTTTGGACTGCGGTAGTGGTGGGGAAAGAGAATCGGGCTCGGGTGGCAGTAGGCGTTTCTCCCGTGGCGATGTCGAGCGAGGCGGGGACTTTGCCCCTCGTTGAGGGGACCCGGCTCTGTCAGACTTATCGATTGAAGGACGGCGTGGCGAGCAAGGTGGGTAAGCCCCACCCGTGTAGAGAGAAAAAGCGGATTCAGGCTCTCTCGGAGAATCTTCGCGGCGGCGCCACGCTTCCGCAGTAAAATAGGGAAATGCGCCCGGCCCTCATTCTTCTGTGGTTTTCACTACCACTGTGGGCCGCCGTTCCCGCGAACATCACCGCCTGCTTCGCGTCCCTCGCTTTTCTGTCCGACGGCGACGCGCCAACCGCAGTCATCGACTCCACTTACCTTCGGCTGCTCGACACCGCGGGCTCCAAGCTTACGCCGGAGGTTTTGAAACGGATCGTAGAGACGAGAGAGCCGTTCACCGTCGCGGAAGGCGGAACCGATCTGGTAGCGCTCGGCCGGCACCTGAAAGCGTTCGGGGAGATGCTCGGCAAAAAAGAATGGAACACGCCCGAGGTAAGGGCCAGTCTCGTGGCGGCCGTACAACGGCGACTCGCGGGGCAGAGCGAAGCCACTCCCGAACGAGACCGCGCTTTGGCGCGCCAGCGTCCTACGCGGACCATTCCCTTACTTAAATCCGGCTTGATGCAGGCAACGTCCCCCGACGGGAAGTGGCTTCTCTTGGCCCACGTGGGCAGCTCTCGCCGGTCGCTGTTCGAGGACTGGGAGTCCACGGCCCACAATCTCGAGACCGGCGAGGTAAAACGGCAAAAAGGAAAGCACGGCGGCCACGGGGAGCACGTTTTTTCTGCCGACGGCAAAACGGTCTATTTCGCGCGCGATGGTTATCGCCTCGAAGCGGTGCCCTTTAAAGATGGATGGCTCGACTGGGACGCGTCCCGGCTCATCGGCACGAAGCACGAAGACGTGCTTTCGCATTTAGAAACTTTGCGCGTTTCCGACGACGGCCGTTATCTCTACGGCACCAACAACATGCACAGCCGCAAGCTCGTGAGGGTGGACGTGCAAACGGGGGAACAGCTTTACCTCCCGATTGGGTCTTTGATGGAAAACCACGAGCAGATCGATTCGCTTGGGGTGCGCGCCGGAACCGGCGAGCTCGTCCTCGTTTTCAATAGCGATAACGAAAAGCACCGGAGAGTTCAGCTCTTGGCCGTGGAGAAGAAGGACGGCCAAGAAACGCTCGTGGCCAAAGAATCGGTGGAGACGGACAAGGACTACAACCCGTGGACCAAGTTCACCCCCGCTTGGTCGGACGGCCGCGTGGAGTGGTTGCGAAAAGAGGGGGTCTACCGTCGGGACGCGAAATCCCAGCCCGCTAAGGTGATGCCGCGACCGCGGTACAAACTTCCGTCCACCGGGCACGAGGTCGACGCCAGGGAGGTTTTTGTACGGCCCGGGGGCAACGAAATCGTCGTGCACTATGCCGAACGCCTGGGCGCCGAGCCGCGTGCCTGGATCGACATCTGGGACGTCGCCCAGCAAAAATCGGTGGGCGGCGGAGAGTTGCCCGACGGGACCGGAAACGTTTTTTTATCGCGTGATGGCGGCTCGGTCATTACCTCCCAGCCGTTTCGAAACAAGTTAGAAGTCATACCGCTGGAACGTTACCTGAGTGAGGGCCCGTGAAAGTAATCTTATTCCTCCTCTTTTTCGCCATGCCGACAATCGCGGTCGAGCCCCATTGCCTTCTCACCTTCGCCGCCATTTCCGACAGCGACGCCCATGGGGCAAAGCTCTCTCAAGTTACCTACGAGCAGCTTCGTTTCACCCTCGGGAAGCAAGCGTCTTCCCAGACGTTGCGCAAGATGGCCGATTCGGGAGATCCCTTCACGGTCCCTGAGCAGGGAGGCGTCGATCTGGAGGGCTGGCAACGACCGCTGAAAGAATTCGAGAAATTGATCGAAAAAAAAGGGTGGAATACGCCGTCGCTGCGCGCCCAGTTCTTAGCCGATTTGCGCCAGCGCGCTGCCGAACTCGAAGGGGCCGCGGAGGTTCAAACCAGGGAGATCGAAGAGGCCTCCCCCGACTTCGGCATTCCGCACCGGTTCCTCAATAACGGGTACACCGTTAGTCCCGATCGCCGCTACCTCGTGATCTCGCACTGTCCACTCGGCAACGATGCCGACAAGCCGTGGACCATGTCGGTAACCGATCTCAAAACGAAAGTGACGATCACTCAGCCGGGCGGTGTCGGCCGCCACGACGACCCGATCGTTTCGCCCGACGGAAAGTCGCTGATATTCGCACTCGAGGGTGATCGGATCCGGCGCGTGCCTTTCGAAAACGGAGTCGCCCTTTGGGAGCAGGCCGACTCGTTAGGTGAACATACGGGACGGCAAAGTTCGCTGCGCGACAATCGCACCTCCGCCGACGCACGGTATTTCTTTGGCGGTGATGGGGGCCAGCGCTACCGCTTCGATCTAAAGAGCGGCCGTCGGGTGAAACTCGATCCCGCCTCCTCGTTTCCCAAAGGCAGCACCGTCGTGGCCAACTCCGAGTACGAGGTCAGTCCGGACGGGCAACTCATTACGATTGACGTGCGAATGGGTTACGGCACCCGCCCCAGCCAGCTCACTACGTTTCGCATCGGCGAAGACGGTACGCTTACCAAAACCCACGAGCTTGCCCCACTGGACGGGGACCCCAAAGAACTTCACGTCGGAGACGATGGCCGGTTGCGCTACTTGCACGGCGAAGTGCTCTACGATGTGTTGCCGGGGGCCAAGCAGGGCACGAAGCTGCTAGACGTACCCAAAGAGATTCAGGGACGGACCAAACTGGAGCGGCGCGGATTACTCTACGGACCCTACGCCAATCAGGTGGCGCTGGTTTATTCCGATCGGGATTTCAGGGCAGCCACGATGCAGGTCTGGGATCTGCAGACAAAGCGGCTAGTCACTCAGTTTGCCGTGCCCGGCAGCATCGTGAAATTCTCGCCCGATGGCGCGCAGGCTTACGCGATGAAACACACGTTCAACGGTAAGGCCAACACGGTGGAGGTACTCAACCTAAAGTCTCGGTGGTGAGTCAGAAATCAAAGCTTCTCGCGAATGACGAGAAGCCGAATCTCCGTCATGTCTTCCATCGCGAAGCGGATTCCCTCGCGGCCTAGCCCTGAGTCTTTCACTCCGCCATACGGCATGTGGTCCACGCGCCAGCTCGGTACATCGCCGATGACCACGCCGCCCACCTCGAGCTCGTTCCACGCCCGCTGCGCCTTATAAAGGTCGCGGGTGAACACTCCGGCCTGCAGACCGAACTTGGAGTCATTCACGGCCTCCAGTACCTGGCCGAAGTCGGAGAAGGGGATTAACACGGCCACGGGCCCGAACGCCTCTTCCGCGCAGACCTTTTCGTCTCCCGGCACGTTCTCCATCACGGTGGCCTCCAAAACGGCCCCCGTGCGTTTCCCACCGCACAGAACCTTCGCGCCACGCTTTACGGCAGACTGAATCCAATCCTCCAAGCGTTTGGCTTCGCCTTCGGAGATCATAGGGCCAATGAAGGTCTCTTCCTTTTTGGGATCGCCGGCCTTCAGTTTTCTCGTCGCCTCGACGAACTTCGCTTTGAACGTGGCGTAGACTTTATCGTGCACGAAAAGCCGCTGCGCCTTGATGCAGCTTTGGCCACTTTGGTAGAAGGCGCCGATAACGACCCGGGCGACGGCATCGTCGATATCCGCGTCCTCATCAATAATGCAGGCCGCGTTTCCCCCCAGCTCCAGCACCACCTTTTTCTTTCCCGCTTTGGCCTTGAGCGCCCAGCCGACATCCGGGGAGCCGGTGAACGACAAAAGCTTCAAGCGGTCGTCGGTGGTGAATAGCTCCGCGCCGCCGCGCTCGCACGGCAGGATCGAAAAGGCCCCTTTGGGTAACGCGGTCTCGGCCAGCACCTCACCGATCAAAAGGGCGCCGATCGGAGTGCGGCTCGCCGGCTTCAAAACGAACGGGCAGCCGGCCGCGATGGCGGGGGCGACTTTGTGGGCCGCCAGGTTCAAAGGGAAGTTGAACGGCGAAATGAAAGAGCAGGGGCCTACCGGCACCCGCTTCCACATGCCCGTATAGCCCTTGGCGCGGGGGCTAATGTCCATCGGTAAAACTTCACCGGTCATCCGCACCGACTCTTCGGCGGCGATGCGAAAGGTGTCGATGAGCCGCGACACCTCCCCCTTGGCGTCGTTGATGGGTTTTCCGGCCTCGATACACAGGGCATTGGCCAGCTCCGCCGACCGTTCGGTGAACCGTTTCACGCAATGGGTAAGGATGTTCTGCCGTTCGTAAGCGTAGAGCCGGGCCATGGGCTTGGCCGCCGCCACGGCGTGGCCGATGGCCTCGTCAATCAGTGCCTCATCGGCCAACGACACCCGGGTCACCACCTCGCAGGTGAATTTGTCGGTCACCGGCAGCTCATTTTTGGTCGTCCGGGGCTCGTTCGCGACGTAGAGGGGGTAGTTCGGGTTCATCGGGGTGTGGCTCCAGTATTGAAAATATTAACGAATCGTAGGGGGTAGCGGTACCGCTGTCACATTTTTCCCACAACGAGCGTTAAGTATTGAAAATGACAAAAATTAATTCCCCGCAAATTGCACCCACCACCCCCTTGTGGTACAAGCCTGAACTTATGTCGCAACAGAATCCTCCCCCGGGGGACGCCCGTGAGGGCAAACGGGACGGGCAAGCGTCGAAAAAACCGAAACTTCCCGGCTTGAACGGAAAAAATGGCGTCTGGACTTGGATACTTTTCGGCTTAGCCGTTTTGTTCTTCGTGTCCGTCTACGCGCGCCCGGATTTCGCGTCCAAAGAGATCGATTACAGCGTCTTCACCGACAAGATTGAAGCGGGCGAAGTCAAAAAAGTGGTCCTCTCGGCGGGACTCATCAAAGGCTACACGGAAGAAAACCCGGAGCCGCGCCAACCCGGCACGCCGCCGCCGATCGTCTATTTCGCCAATCGCGTGAATGGCGATGACGCTCACTTGTTTAAAGTTCTGCGTGAGAAAAAGGTTCGCTTCGAGGAAGAGAACGTCGCGCTGAAAAATTTGCTGTGGCATTGGATTTTGCCGTTCATCGCGTTGCTCTTCGTGTGGCGCGTGCTGTTTTCGCGTGCGTTCAAAATGGGACCTGGCGCCGGCATCATGAGCTTCGGTAAGAACCGCGCCCGTCTTGTCGTCGACGATTCCAAGAAGGTCACCTTCGAGGATGTCGCCGGCGTGGAAGAGGCGAAGGAAGAGCTTTCGGAAATCATCGAGTTTTTGAAAACACCCCAAAAGTTCCGCGCCATCGGCGGAAAGATTCCCAAAGGCATTTTGCTGGTTGGCCCTCCGGGTACCGGTAAAACCTTGCTCGCCCGCGCGGTCGCGGGAGAGGCGGGCGTTCCGTTCTTCTCCTTGAGCGGCTCCGAATTTGTGGAGATGTTCGTGGGCGTGGGTGCCGCGCGCGTGCGCGACCTTTTCGCCCAGGCCGTCGAGAAATCGCCGTGCATCATCTTCATCGACGAGCTCGACGCCATCGGTAAGGTGCGTAGCGCCGTTTCGCCCATGGGCGGACACGACGAGCGCGAGCAGACCTTGAACCAGTTGCTGGTAGAGATGGACGGCTTCGACACCCGTACGGGGGTCATCATCATGGCCGCCACCAACCGTCCCGAAACGTTGGATCCGGCGCTACTGCGCGCGGGCCGTTTCGATCGCCAGGTTTTGGTCGATCGTCCGGACGTAAATGGCCGCGAAGCCATTTTGAAGATCCATTGCCGGAACGTGAAGACGAAGGACACGGTCGACCTGCGCGTCGTCGCGGCCCGCACTCCCGGTTTCGTCGGTGCCGACTTGGCGAACGTCGTCAACGAAGCGGCGCTCTTGGCCGTCCGTAAGGGCAAGGCCGAGGTCGAGCTGACCGATTTCGACGAAGCGATCGATCGCGTGATTGCCGGTCTGCAAAAGAAAACCCGGCTCATCAATGCGAAAGAGAAGCTCATCGTTGCCCACCACGAGGTTGGCCACGCTTTGACGACCTTCTTCACTCCGGGCACCGATCCGGTTCACAAAATTTCCGTCATTCCCCGCGGCTTTGGCGCGCTGGGGTACACGATGTCTTTGCCTAAAGAAGACCGTTACCTGATGACCCGTCCCGAGCTGCTGGCGCGTATCGACGTGCTATTCGGCGGACGCGTGTCGGAAGAGGTGATGTTCAACGAGATCTCCACCGGAGCCTCGGACGACATCAACAAGGCCACCGATATCGCCAAGCGCATGGTGATGGAATACGGCATGAGCGAGAAGATCGGAAACCGCACCTTTGGTGCCGAACGGTCTCAGTTCCTGACGGGTGTCGGTGGACCGGCTCCGAAGGAGTACAGCGACGCCACGGCGGAGCTCATCGACAATGAGATCCAGCAGGTGCTTAAAGACTCCTACGCGCGGGTCACCAAGCTCATCAGCTCGAAGAAGGAGCTCTTGTCGAAGATCGCCAAGATCCTCTCCGAGCGTGAAGTGCTGGAGAGCAAAGAGTTCGAAGAGATCATCGCGGCCCACGAGAATGGTGGCAAGCCTGCCACGTCCGAGGGTGTCTATACGAGTACCGAAGAGGCCCCCGGAGTGGACTTTGCGCCGCCTCCGACGCCGGGCTTGAGCGAGAATGGCTTGCCTAAGCCTGGGGAACTCATTTAAGGTCCTGTTTTTATTGAGGGAGAAGTCTGATGAAGCCGTCGAAGTGTTACGACAAGCGAACCATGAATCGCTACGTAGAGAATAAAACTCTCGAGACCAAAGAGGTCGAGGGTTACCTAAAAGGGCTGCCCGACGAAGCGAACAACGCTGAATGGATCCAAGCCGATGTCCACGACACCTTCCTGGGTGAAGATGGGGATAACGACCGGGGAGTCTAGTCCTTGAAAAATGAAGGGATGCCGATAGCGCAGGAAGGTATTCCCTTCCTGTTGGTGTTTTTGCTGGCGGCG
>JBGSST010000102.1:0-10659 GCA_041736915.1 Bdellovibrionota bacterium | reverse complement strand
GTTTTCAATCTCTACGAGCAGTTTGAGCAGCTCAAGAAGCGGAACCAGTACGACAAGATGGTTAAGGTAAATCGGGAACGCGACATTAAGTTTCAGGGGAACATCAATCCGATGATTCTCAAGTTTGGCGAAGACGCGGAGGCGGTCCAGTATTCCGGGCGCGAGGTGGAAAAAGGCTGGCAGTGCCCGTTTCATTCCGGGAAGGCCGAACGTGAGGCCGTCTGACGCCAGCACATTAGCTCCCCAAACGGGTACCTCGTTCCTAATGAAGCGCGGTCAGCAGCTAGAAGTTATCGATCTCGAAGGCGAACAGGTCGCGGACCTTTACTGCGTGGCCCTCGACGATCGGGCGGAACGCCTCTCTTCGGGCCGCACCATTGATTACAACGACACGATCTACCAAACGAAAGGCCACCTGCTTTATTCCAACCGCAGCCGGCCACTTCTCGAGATCGTGCACGACACCGTAGGGAGGCACGATTTTTTGCTGACTCCTTGTAGTCTCGAGATGTTCCACGTCGTAACGGGTTCAAAGCAGCATCACCCCAGCTGCTACGATAATCTGACCAATAGCTTTCGCGAGTTCGGCTTTGCAGGAGACGACATTGGCTCGACGTTCAATATCTTCATGAACGTCGAGATTGGTCCCGAGGGGAAGTTAACCATCAAGGCACCACGCTCCAAGCCCGGCGACTCGATAACTTTTCTCGCTAAGGAAGACCTCATCGTGGGGCTAACCGCCTGCTCCGACGAGCAGACCAACAACGGGACTTTGAAACCGATCGGGTACCGAATCATTGAGTAAGGAGCAGATTCTGATGAAGGACACCGATCAGGGAATCGAGGACCGCGACGAGCTACCGGATTACGCCGGAGTGCTGAAGGCGTTTCACTGCGGGTTTGAGAACGAGCTACGTGCCGCCGTTAGGTCTCTACCGATGCACTCCGCGATGCAGGTGGCCGACGTGGGTTGCGGTGATGGCTTCTACGCACGGCTGCTCGCCGAGCGCCTAGGCCCCGGTGGCGTAACGGGGTTCGACGCCAACCGCTCTTACCTGGCCGAGGCGGAGAAGGCGGCGGCTTCATTGCCCGGCCACTTCACCTGGAGCGAGGCCGATCTCGATTCTCTTCCCGCCGAACGGTTCGACCTCGTATGGTGCGCGCAAAGTCTATACAGCTTTCCGGAGCCAGTGGCCGCCCTGAAAGCGTTGCGCGCCTGCGCCAAGCCCGGTGGAGTCGTCGCCGTGCTGGAGAACGACACGCTTCACCAATGCTTACTGCCCTGGCCCAGCGATATCGAGCTAGTGATTCGCAAAGCGGAGTATGAAGCCTTAAAGGGGGAGTCCGATCACCCCCAAAAGTTTTACCTCGGCCGTCGGTTTCCCGCCTTGTTCGATGACGCCGGCATTGAACCACTCTCGTTTCGCACTTTGGCCATCGATGTGCGGGCGCCGCTCGGTAGCGACGTAGCCACTTTCGTCGACGGCTACGTAGAGGCGCTGTTTGAACGTATCCGCCCCTATACCACGCACCAGTTTCGCACGGAGGCCACCGTGAAATTAAGAAGTTTAGTGCGATCGCCGCACTTCACCTTCACCTGGATTAACCTGTTGATTTGGGGACGCCGGAAATAATTAATTGATGCGCGCGATATCGCGCGGCTGAGGTGGCGTCCAGAACATGCGCGAAGGTTTGCCCGCGGAGGGTAGGCTCATGGGTGAGCCAAGCTGAACGTTTCCGCGCACCGGGTTAGCCGGAACGCTTTCGGTATTGTCGGCGAGCTGCCGCTTGGCATCCAGAGTCTGCTGGAACCGGCGGAGCTTGGCGAGGTTGCGATTGACCGCCACGAAATACTTGAATCGGTTTTCGAACTTATTAGCGTTGTAATAGCACCAGTACGGTAGCGTTCGTCCTTCGGACAAACGATCCTTTAAATCTTTAAGAATCCAAGCTGACATCATGAACGACTTCGCCGGGCGGCGAAGATCGGCAATCGTGGGGTTCTTGAACTCTTTTTTGAATGCGGGCTGGTTGAGCCACATTTTGCGAATCTGCGTGATGCCGTGCTCGCCGGCCCGGCCTTCGGGTAAGTTTTGGCGGAACGCGGTTTCCTGCTGAGCAATCGCGATCAGCACCGAGGCATCGATATCGTACTTCTGCGAAGCCCGGTAAATGCCTAAGCCGTACTCGAGCAGCTTAGTCTCTCCCAGATAAGGCTGAACCGATTTAATCGCCTTAGCCACGACGCGGACTTCCGCCATCGTTTGCTGGGTGAGGTCGAGCGCATTGGCTTGGCTAACGAGCGCGACGAATAGAATGAGGACCAACCGGATCATGTAGTCAGGTAAGAGATTGCAACGAAGGGGCCGACGCCAACCGAAATCCATTCATCTTTTCCAGTACTTGGCCCACGCCTGAGCGTGAAATGTGGCTGTACACTAGACAGTGCACCCGTTGGGGCAAAAACTACCCGTGATGTTAATGGCTTACCCTGGTTCGATCCCAGTCACCCGCCGCATCTTTGGGGGGCCCGGAAAGCGGTCAATATCCTTGGGGTTTATCCGCATTCCGCCACCAAAACTGACCACGGGGTGAACACTCTTTTTTTGCGCACTCTGCTGGTTCACGGCGATTTTGTTACCGGAATACGGGTACTTTTAATGAAGGCAACAGTCGTAGCGGTACGTCTCGGGGAAACCTTGTGTGGGGGGTCCAATGCGTTCCGCTCGTTTTACCTTCCTCGTTCTATTTCTGTTTTCGCTGGCCGCGCCGGTGCGCGCCGCTGCGCCCGCGCCGTTCTGCCGATATCAGCTGGGCGACGTTGCTCATGTACCAAAATCTCTATCGTATCTCCGCAATCTCGCGGCGATGAAACTCGAAGAGCTCGAGGCTTTGGCCAGGGGCCAATCGCCCATCGAGTTACTTCGCACCGCTAACGACATCGTCGATGCAATCCGCACCAATCCCAAAGAAGAAAGTGCACTCTCGCCCGTCGCTATCGAACTAGCCAAACTCGCCGGAGCGAAAGCCACTCAGGCCGATCGCCTGGACCTGCTTCGCTGGCTACTTAACCGTGCGGAAAGTGCTCCTCAGGATTGGGAGCAGCAGTTTCTCTTGAACGAGATCGTGGATGCCACGGCTGGTCTCGATACCCGAGCGCTCGACGCGCAGGTGATGGCTTTGAGCGACGCGGAAGTGGCTCGCCGCTTCGGCAACGAACAAACGTGGTTCCGCTTCGGCAACCGCGACCTGCTTACTCCCTATTTCGAATTCATGAACATTCTGCACAAGCTGGCGCCAAAGCCCGGCGAGCGAATCACTTTGCTCGGATCCGGAGTGGGCCGCGAGGCGATTCCCACTTCCATCCGCTATCCAGGCGTGCAGGTAAATGGGTACGAGATTGTCGGCGAGCGCGTGGCCGCGTCCGAGGCGTTACGCAAACACCTCGGACTAAAAGATGTGCAGTTCCAGGAGCAGAACCTGGCGGATCCCGGCTTCAAGCCCGAGCCGGCCGACTACTACTATGCGTTCAATCCGGTTTCCGGCACGACCTTCGATAAAATTTTATCTGATCTGAAATCGCAGGCCGAGAAACACAATCGACCCTTCCACATAGTGGTGAGTGGCCCCGCGCCTTACGAGAAGTTTACGCGCAAGGGGTCTGGTTTCGTCGAGGTGACTCCGCTCGGGAGATTCGAACAAGACAGTTTTTCCCGAATCTTTCACTACAACCCCAAGGGCGAACAGCCAGAGCGCTCACTGTCATCGATTGCCGAGCCTGGCGATCGTCGCGAACGCGTGCCCGCCTTTCCTGACTTCGTTAACTTCGGCCTCGAGGACCTCGCGTGGATCAAACAAGACCTGCAGGATAGTCCCGCGACCTTTGCCCACAATCACTATCCGCACCTTTGGGCCTGGCAGGGAGTCAAAAAGGCCCAGCTCACCAAGATATTGGGGCTACCCACTCTAGCCTCCTCAGAGAATGGCCGCCGTGTTTTCAGCGAACCGCTTACGGGCAGTACGAAAGAAAAGGCTGCCGCCATTCGATTCGCCTTACTTGCGACGCGCCCGGGGGAGACCCCACCCAAGTTCGAGGACATTAGCGAAGCGGTTGCCACGGAGCTTAGGGCTCTAGGCGGAGTACGCGTCACTGAGAACCCAGCCCGTGCGGACTACGTTTACCGCACGGAAACGCTGTCGGAGCTTGCGATCCCCGATAGCCAACCGTCGACGGGACCCGAAAGAAAGCGAGTTAAGGATAAGAAGCTGCAGGCACTTTCTTTCCGCGAGCAGAATCCCCGAGCCCGCTACCGATCTTTCAGCAAAGGTAGTGAGGAGTTCGCGCAGGTAAAAGAGTTTTTGAATACCTGGAAGGACGCGCGCGCCGATAAGTTAGGCGAGGAAGGACTCAAGGAGGTACGCGCGACGGCGAACGTTCTCGAACAGATGGACTCGCTAGGCTATGAAGGGCGGCTCATCGAGCTAGACGGAAAGGTGATCGCTTTTTCCTTGGGTCAGAAGAGCAAGGACGACACGTTTACAATCTACGCGCAGAAAGCCGACCCCGCCGCCGGACCATCCGCGGGTGGTGTGTACCCGTTCTTTTTCCAGGAACAAGCTAAGGAACTCAGGGCGAGGAAGATCGCATACATTAATTTAGAAAGTGATGAAGGGGTCGAAGGCCTTCGTCGAATGAAAAAATCTTTAGGGCCCGACCACCAGGTACTGTCATTTGAGGCGGAGAAATGAGAGGGCTGTTTCTCGTTCTCTGGTGTGCGGTACTCATTCCTCTTCCCGCCCACGCCGAGAGCGAGATCCGCACGGTGTGGGGATCTCGATACGAAATTCCCAAACCGCCCGAAGGGGAACTGGCCGAAGGGCTCGATCCGGAAAGCGCTCCGCTTTTTCACCGCAACCGCGAGCGAATCTTGAAAACCGCGGCCGCGTTCTTGGACACGGCCCGTCCCATCGTCACGGCCATCAATCAGGTGAAGCGGCCGTTTAGCTATCTTTATGAACAACGACCGTGGAAAAAAGCCGGGCCGAATCTCGGAGTGGATACGGATCTTGGGTCCGCCGCAGAACCCATGACTCCCGATCGTTCTTCCAAGGCGTGGGTCCAAAACACATTGAAGCACTTTGACGAAGCCTTGTGGATGAACACCAAAGTGGTATCGGGGGCGAACGAGTTTGGCTTTAGTCTCGAGGCCGGTGGATCCACGGGCGCTAAGCTAGTAAACCGAGGGTTTTACGGCATCGCGGGCGTCGGTCTGACCTTTCTCGTCGACCCAAAAAACAAGGCGGTAACCGTTGAGCTGTTTCTGGATCTCGAATCCGTGCGACAGGCGTTGCCGGGTTACATCGGCGGCGGTCTTTTCGGCACCGGTACTCTCACCGCGCAGATCTTCGATTGGTCGAAGCCACTACGCGCCACCTGCGGGCAAGCGGTCTGCTTACCGGGGCTCGTCGGCAGCGTTACCGAGGATTCGCTACGCGCCGGCGTTAGCAAAGAGATTGGCCTGGGCTTTCCGGGAGTCGCGGTCTTCAGTTCCGATGCCCTGCGCGTGCCCGTAGCCCGGGTTGGCCTCTCTCCCACCTTTCCCCTACTCGTGAAAACCAAAACCATCCTCGGCACGGCCTGCTTCATAGGCTTCCAAAAACTCTTCGGCCGCGTGCGGGAGTAGTTAAGCGATACCGAAAAAACGCCGGGCGTTGGTGGTGGTGAGGTCGGCCATCTTTTCCAGCGACGTGCCCCGGGTGGCCGCGAGGACCTTGCACGTTTCGGGTAAAAACAACGGCTCGTTGGGTTTTCCGCGATGCGGAATGGGCGCCAGGTACGGGCAATCCGTTTCGATGAGCAGCCGGTCTTCCGGTGCCGCCTTGGCGGCCGCGCGTAGCGACTCCGCCGTTTTGAAGGTGAGAATGCCGGAAAAGCTCAGGTAAAGGCCCATGTCCGTGGCGCGTTTCGCCTCGTCGGGACCGCCGGTGAAGCAGTGAAGCACGCCTCCCTTTGGCGGCATCTTCTTACGCTCTAAAATCTCGAACACGTCGGCGAAGGCATCGCGGCAGTGAATGATGAGCGGCAGCCCGTACTTCACCGCCAGGTCGTGATGCTCTTCAAAAGCGCGGATCTGATTCTCGCGCAAGGCGTGATTGTAATGGAAATCGAGCCCCATCTCCCCAATCGCCACGCACTTGTGAGAGTGTGGCGTGCTGCCCTTTTCGGCGAGGAATTTTTCGAGCAGGGGGCGGGCGGCTTCCCAGCGATCCGTTTCGTGGGGGTGCATGCCGACCGAGTAGTAAACGCCTTCGTACTTCTTGGCGAACTGGTAGTTGCTCTCCCAGTTGTCCACGTCGGTGGATACGGTGACGAGCCCGGTTATGTTGGCTTCTTTAGCGCGGGCCCACGCCTCTTCGCCTTGCGTGTGCGTGAGCAGCGTAAGGTGCGCGTGCGTGTCGAAGTAGCTCATCAGGTAGCGGCCGGCTCTTTGTATTCGAGGCGCGGGAACAGCGGCACGGGCTTGGCTAGGGTGACCTTGGCCGGCCCCTTGTTCCACTCGACGATGCCCCACACGTTCTTACCGTCTTTAAGCGACACGGTGTCGCCCAGGGTCGCCAACGCCCTTTCGGCGGACGTAGGCACGAACGGATACAGAAGCAGCGAGGCCACCCGGAGCGACTCGCGCCAGGTCAGCAAATACTTTCTTAGCTTCGCTTTACTTTCCGCATCTTCTTTTTTCGCGAGAGCCCAAGGTTGACTCTCTTCAATGTCGCGACTGACGAATCCAAAAATGTTTGAAACGATCTCAAGAGCCTTTTCGAAATGATACGCATCTATGTTCTTCGGGTAGTGCTCGAGTGCCGCGGTAACGGCGAGCGGTTTTTCTAAATCTTCGGGCGAGATCTCGATGTTTTCTCCCAGGTACTTCAAAATCATCGACGTAACGCGGCTGACGCTGTTGCCGAAATCGTTGGCGAGATCGGAATTGATCCTGCGATACATGCCTTCTTTGGTGTACTCGCCGTCTTGCCCAAACGAGAACTCGCGGAATAGGAAGTAGCGCATGCCATCGATACCCACCTCGTCCGCCAGCACCATGGGATCAATGGCATTGCCTAGGGACTTCGAAATCTTGCGGTTGGAATCGGTCAGCCAGCCGTGCGCCACGATCTGCTTCGGCAACGGCAAGCCCAGCGCCATCAAAAAGGTGGGCCAGTAAACCGCGTGAAACTTGATAATATCTTTACCGACGATGTGAATCGCCTGATCCCAGTGGGAGTCGAACTTGCCCGGGTGATTACTCAGCGCGGAAATGTAATTCGTGAGCGCGTCGAACCAAACGTAAACCTTGTGTTCCTTCTTCGCCTTGCCGTCTTTCGGCATCGCGATACCCCACGTGATCGTGGTGCGGCTCACACTGATGTCGCGGATCTCTTGCTTGAGAAAGCCGAGCACTTCGTTCTTGCGGCTTTCCGGAAAGATAAAACTTGGATTGGCCTCGATGTGCTTACGCAGCCTCTCGGCGTAGGCCGACATCTTAAAGAAGTAGCTTTCTTCCTTCAGCTTCTCGACCACCCGGCCACATTCGGGGCATTTGCCGTCTACTAGCTGGGTGTCCGTGAGATAGGTTTCGTCGGGTACGCAATACCAGCCTTCGTACTCATTCAGGTAGATGTCGCCCGTCTTCATCAGCTTATCGATGTACTCAGTGACGACCGTTTTGTGACGTTCTTCGGTGGTGCGAATGAAATCGTCATGCGTGATGCCGTACTTTTCCCACGCAGCCTGGTAACGCTGAACCACCCGATCCACCAGCTGTTGCGGTGTCTCTTTGGTCTCGGTGGCCTTCTTCTGGATTTTCTGCCCGTGCTCGTCCGTGCCGGTGAGGAACCACACATCGTCGCCGCGCATGCGGTGGTAACGGGCCAAAATGTCGGCCGCGACGGTCGTGTAAAGGTGCCCGATGTGGGGCGCGTCGGTGACGTAGTAAATGGGCGTAGTTACGTAGTAGGAGCTCACGTAGACAACTCTGCTTTGAAAAAAACCTCGAGCATTAAAGCGTAGTTAGCTTGTGAACGCAAACGTCCCTCAAGCTCCACGGCCTTTTCGAATTTGGTCGTCAGCTCGTACCCCGACCAGCGAGAAAAAAACTTTTGGTGATTACTTTTGCCGCTCACGGCCGCGTTGCGCAGCTCGGTTTGCAGGTACCGCACCCAGGCGATTCCTTTTTCGCGGTCCTTCTCCACTTCGGACAGCGCCTCGGGTATGCGACCCGCATCGGCCCACTCCGCGAAGGAGGCGGACAGGTCGCCCTGCGCTTCGGTGGCGCCGACCTCTTCGGACACGGGGCCAATCGTCATCTCCAGGCACCGCGATCGGATGGTAGCCAGAAACGCATTCGGCTGCGCGGCGAGCAGCCATAGCAAACGCCGTTCACCCGGCTCTTCCAAAGTTTTCAAAAAGGCATTCGCCGCAGAAGGATTCATGCGGTCCGCGTGGCGTAGCACGCCGATCTTGTAGGGCGCGTTGATCGGCGGCACCGCCATGTCGCCGCAAAATTCGCGCATCGCCTCGATGCGGATGAAGTCGGTTGGCTTGGAATCGAAGAACACGTAGTCGGGATGGTTACCGCTAATCAGCCGCGCACAGGCCGAACACTTACCGCAGCCCGAAGGTCGCACCTTACGATTGTCGCAAAACAACGACTGCGCCATCTCCAACGCCAGTGCTTTACGGCGATCCGCATGGCCGCCGCTCAGGATCACGGCGTGGTGCAAACGTTCGCCGTGGAGCCACTCGCGAATGCGCCGCTCTGCCTCGGGGTCTCCGGCCGGCGCAGTTGGAGGGAGTGTTTCGGAATTCCCGCCTGGCGTAGTCCGGCGTGGCGTCTCCGGAAAGAGATCGTTAAGGCCGATCACGGGCGCCTCCCCAGCTTTTTCGCGACGGCTTTTTGAATCTCCGCGAAGACTTCGTCTTCGGTCATCCGCGCGTCGATGACGGCGAAGCGGCTTTTCTCCCGGCGGGCGATCTTCAAAAATCCGCGGCGCACCTTTTCGTGGAACGAATCTTTTTCCCGCTCCAGCCGGTCCAGCGCTTTGCGGGCCTTGAGCCGCTCGCGGCTTACCGACACGGGCAGGTCCAGTGCGAGTACCAGGTCCGGTTTGCGATCGTAGGTGGCAAACGCATTGAACCCATCGATGACCGTTTCGCCCAGGCCCCGGCAGATCCCCTGATAAACGGTGGAGGAATACATGGAGCGATCGCTAATCACGATCTCGCCGCGGCTCAGCGCGGGAAGGATTCGCTCGTGAAAATTCTGGGCGCGGTCCGCCATGTACAGCAGCACCTCGGCGCGCGAGCCCATCTCTTTGAAACGGGGGTCCAGCAGTAGCCAACGGACGCGCTTTCCGATGACCGTGCCGCCCGGCTCCCGGGTGAGCGTTAGGGGGTAACCCTCCCGCTTTAGCCACGAAACCAAGCGCTTACGTTGCGTGGTTTTCCCCGACCCCTCGCCGCCCTCGAAGGCGATGAGCAGGCCCTTGGTTTTGCGTGGTTTCGGGCTGGCCATGGCCAAATAGTTACCCGAACCTACTGCTGTTGTCGCGCCTGCTCTATCTGGGCCTTTAGCGCCTCGAACTGCTTCAGCTGATGCTCGGCGAGCTGGCCGGCAAACCGCAAAAAGAACCAGGTGGAGACCAGCACGATGACGGACCCGGCCACCTTGAGGGGCCATTTAAAGCGGGGGTTTCGCCACAGCAGGGGCAAGGAAAAGGGGCCCATTATCACGGCCGCGACCACGAACGTCTTTAGAGAGTCGATGGTCTTGATTTTGCCCTTCGCCGGTACCGGCGTGGGCTGAGGGGTCTGAATATTTGGTTGGGTCATAGGGGCCGGGATGACTCACCCCGGCCCTTCTATTGTAATCGATTTTACGGCGTCGAGTTGAGCGCCTTGGCGTCGGCCAAACACTCTTCGAAGCTCGGGAACTGCAGGCTGCCCTGCGACGTTACCTGGCCGAACTGGTTTACCAGCCAACGCGTTTGCGTGTTCTGGATCGTGCCGCACGTGGCGACGAAACGCGGGACGTAGATCTGGTGACGGGTCTTACGTAGCTCCGCCGCCTGGGCCAGACACAGCTCGCGCGATCCTACGTACGGGGTTTTCACCACGCGGCGGCCATCCACGTTGATAAACGCGATGCGCAGGTAACCGGGACCCGTGGGACAGTCGTAAATCACCTGAGTGATGGGGCCGCACACGCCATATCCCGGAGGATAGGGCGGCGTTGCCGGCCCAACGGGCCCTCCGTTTTGGGCGTAGCCCATGACGGCCGCGAATAGTGCCAGGTTGATGATAATGGTTCTGATCACAACTAACCTCCTATGAGTGTTTTGCTTTGTCCTCGCTCCCCGGGACAAAATGGTTACTGCGGCCCCATTACTGAGGCCGCATTACTGCGGATAAATCCGCAGATAAAAACGCTTCTTCGCTACCGGCTTCTTCGGATTGTTCCGGTTGAAAATGTGTACGTACGCGAAATCGACGCAGCTTTTGTCGTCGCGATTGAATTCATCGCAGTTACCGCTAACCGTCAGATTCACCGGCACCGCCTCACCCTCGGCTTTGATCTCCGACACGAACGGCTGCTGCGCTTCGTT
>JBGSST010000037.1:0-2252 GCA_041736915.1 Bdellovibrionota bacterium | reverse complement strand
GGAATCCCACGCGCGTGGCCAGCATTACGGTGAGCGCGGCGGCGAGCGCCACCGAAAGGCAGAAACTTTTCAGGGCGACGACGTCGGCCGGCACCAGCCCCTTGCCGCTAAACTTCGCCAAGAGCTCTTGGGCCAGAATGACCGCCGCGAGCGAGCCGAGTCCGGTCGTGACGGTGGCCCACAATCGGGCGTTGCGAAAATTGGCGACACCGCTGCCCAGTAGGGTAGCCACCCCTTTGAAGTTGTCGTTCGCGCCGTTCGCGTAGGCCAGAAATAGAATGATGGTTAGGGCTAATACCGAAATCATGCCGTCACTTCTTTTTCTGCGCTTGTGAGTAAATCGTCCAGTCGTAAGGAATGAACCTAACCTTGTAGTCCAGCGGCACACTCTCTTTGCGGTAAAGATTTATGTACTCGTTCAACGTGGGCTTCTTGGCCAGAAAATCATCGGTGAAGAAGTCGAGAATCTCGGAGACGTACACGACCTTTTCTTTGTGATCGACGCGCACGTTGCGTTCCTCGTTGTAGAACTTCTTTGCTTCCCGATCGAGCTGAGCCTCTAGCTGGCCAGCGGTGAATGGTTCGCGCGGCAGTCGCGGGCAGCCGGCCGACATGCAGTTCAACGCTACGTGAACCCGAGGGTCGTTCTCTTTTCGAATGACGTCATTCTCGTACGCGTAGAGGGAGGTCTCTTCCTTCATGATCACGAACTTGCGAAACGCGAAAAACTTGGCGCGCTTGAAGAACCCGGCGAGATCCTCCGGGTAGTCGGCCACGATCACGTTGTACAGGGAAAGAGCGTTGTAGGAGTTCAGGTAAAAGGCGAGGCGCGTTCGCGGATCGTTGAGACTGCTCTTGTCGACCTCCGAAACATGCCGGACGTAGCTCTTGAGGTGGCCTAAGTCTTTACCGGCTCCGCGAAAGTCGACGCGGCCTTCTTGGTCTACGTGCTTACTGAGCACTTTGCCCCACGCCAGCTCGGCCTCTTGGGGCGTGAGCCCGGGCGCCTCGGGTACCGGAATGAGAGTGGAGCAGCCCGAAAGCCACAACAGGCCAGCCGCCAGCAGAACGTAGGTACGTTTCATCATTTTCTCCCTGAAGATTTTAGCGAGAACCAAAAAATTAAACTGAGGGCGAGCAGTACGCCGTCTTCGACGAGCGTCATCGTCGTCAGTGGACGCGCCAGAAACACCCCAAAGCAGCCGCAGTTGGCGATGGGAATACCGCGAGCCAGCGTGACGGCGGCCAAGGCAAGGTAACCGGCGTTGATGCAAATCACCACCCCGGCGAGAGAACGAAGCGCTCGCCCGCGAAAAAGCTTGATGCCCAGAAAAAATTCGAAAAGCGATAGCAGTAGCGCAAGCGGGAGTAGAACGGACGCGGGAAAAATTTGGTAAGCCTCGAGGACGACCGCAAAGCCGCGATTGTCGAGCAGCTTACCGATCGACGTGAAAACGAAAATGGCGCCGAACAAGTACTGCAACACTTTCGACGCTAGGATCACGAGGGCTCTCATTATAAAGTGATCGGCAATGCGATCGCATACCAAATTATCGTTTTTTATCGTCGTTACCGCTCTTGCCTTGGGCTTTGCTTCCTGGGGCGTCAAGGTGGGTGAAACTGACTTCCCCGATCGCGTTACCGTAAAGGGAAAAACTTTGACGCTCAATGGTGCGGGGTTACGCACCGCTACGTTTCTCGCGGTGAAGGTGTACGCGGCCGCGCTTTATCTAGTGGCGCCGGCCACGCAATCGGCGGCGGTGCTCGATGGCCCCTTCCCCCGCGAGCTGCGAATGAAGTTTCTGCGGGAGATCAGTGCGTCAGACATGACGAAAGCGTGGAACCACTCGTTCAAAGAGAACTGCGAGAAGGAAGACTGCGAGAAGTTGAAGCCGCCGATGGAAAAACTCATCGGCTGGATGGCCGACGTGAAGGAGGGCGACGAAATGGTGTACCGCTTCTTTCCCGAAGGGGTCGAGTACGTCGTTAATGGTTCCAGCAAGGGCACGATCGAAGCCCCCGGATTTTCGAGACTGCTGCTTTCCACGTGGATTGGGAAAGAGCCACCGACCGAACACCTGAAAGAAAAACTACTCGGCGGGCAGTGAGGTTCTGTTTTTTTCTTTCCCTCGACTACAATTGGCCGAACGAAGGAGCCACCGATGTACCTAACGCCCGACGAGATTCGTGAGAAACAGCCTTTTCAGGCCGAGCGGCCATCGGCCGGCGGTGGCGCCACCGCCCGCGCCCGC
>JBGSST010000034.1:0-15329 GCA_041736915.1 Bdellovibrionota bacterium | reverse complement strand
CGTGCACGAGGCGGCCGGCCACGCGCCGATCGTGGCCGACCCGAACTACGCCAGCTACCTGCGCCGCTACGCCAAGATGGCGCAAAAGGCGATTCAGTCGATTGACGACATCCGCGTTTACGAAGCCATTCGTTACTTGAGCGACATCAAGGAAAATCCCGACACCCCCGCGGCCACGATCGCGGCGGCGGAAGAACGACTGCGTCAGGTTTCAAAGAACGTGCGCTACGTTTCCGAAGGGGTGAAGATTGCGCGCATGGCGTGGTGGACCGTGGAGTACGGTTTGGTGGAAACGCCGGACGGCCCCAAAATTTACGGCGCCGGGCTTTTGTCGTCGGTGGGGGAGAGCCAAGCATGCCTTTCCTCGAAGGTGAAAAAGATTCCGCTGTCGGTCGCTTGCGTTGAGCAGTCGTACGACATCACCGAACCGCAGCCGCAGCTTTTCGTGGCGCGCAGCATGGATCACCTCGGGCACGTGCTGAACGACCTCGAGAAAACGCTGGCATTCCGCACCGGCGGTGAAGAGGGTTTGAAAAGCGCCAAGCTAGCGGAAACGGTAGCCACCGCCGTGCTCGATTCCGGGGTTAGCGCCAGCGGAGTGCTGACCGAATACCGCGTACACGACGGCGCCGTTTCCTTCATTAAGTTCAGTGGCCCCGTTCAGCTCGCGCACGACGAGAAAGAGATAATGGGCCACGGACGCGAACGTCACGGCAGTGGCTTTTCCAGCCCGTTCGGTCGCTGGAGCAAGTTTCCCGACCGCGCGCCGCAAACGCTGACCCACGCCGATCTTCAAGCGGCGGGGCTCATCGAAGGAAAGTTCGCCAAGCTGGAGCTAACCAACGGTTTTGCGGTGGAAGGCAAATTCGTGGGCCACACTCATTCGCACGGAAAGCTTCAGCTGCTCGAGTGGATCGACTGCCGCGTGGTTTTGGGTGGCGAAGTTTTGTTCCAGCCCGACTGGGGGGCCTTCGATCAGCTGGTAGGCGAAACGGTGGTTTCGGTGTTTGGCGGTCCCGCCGATTCCTTCCACTATGGCGAGTGGAATATGGGCGAGGCGTCGAGCACGCCGTCGCGCCAGTCGCCGTTTACTCCCAAAGAGCTCGCGCTGCACGACATCTACAAGACCACCCGGCAGTGGCGCGAAACCGGATTCAAGCCCGCCGAGATCGAAGGGCTGGCCAAGACGATTGCGACGACCTATCCGGCCGAGTGGCTCCCGATGCTCGAGGTTTACGAACTGCTGTTGCAGTCGAAAAGCCAATCTCCCGAAGTCGCACGCCTCAAGGCCGCGCTCGAAAGCGCCGCAATGAAGGCCGACATCGCCACCCGGGACCTCATCGTCAAAGGGCTCGCCGTAGCCACCACTAAAGACTGACGCGCCGTTCTCAGCCCTTCTTCGGATCGAACTCCCGTTTCAAGCCCGCCCAGCACTGGTGGTAGGACTTTTGGAGCAAGGACGTTTCCATGGCCCATTTGGTCGGCCGAAACACCCGGTTGGATTCGAACATAAAGGCCAGCGTGTCGCCCAGGTAAACGGGATTGAGCTCGGCTTGGCTCGCCTTACCGTAAGTGTCGGCGTCCGGCCCGTGGCCCGACATGCAGTTATGCAATGAAGCCCCACCCGGCACGAACCCCTCGGGTTTGGCGTCGTATTTACCGAGGATCAGCCCCATGTACTCGCTCATCACGTTGCGGTGATAGTAAGGAGGACGAAACGTATTCTTGGCCACCATCCAGCGCGGCGGAAAAATAACGAAGTCGCAGTTGGCCGTACCCGGATTGTCCGACGCCGAGGTCAGCACGGTAAAGATCGACGGGTCGGGATGGTCGAAGCTCACGGTGTTCACCGTATTGAAGCGCGACAGATCGTAGCGGTATGGGGCGTAGTTGCCGTGCCAGGCAACGACGTCGAGCGGAGAGTGATCGATCTCCCCTTCCCACAAGGCCCCCTGAAACTTGGCGACCAGCTTAAAGGATCCCGTTTTCTCTTCGTAGGCCGCCACGGGAGACTGAAAGTCGCGCGGGTTGGCGAGCCCGTTCGAGCCAATGGGCCCTAGCTCCGGCAGCCGAAACGGGGCGCCGTGGTTTTCACAGATATAGCCGCGCGCGGAGCCGCCCACTGCCTCCACCTGAAACCGCACCCCGCGGGGAACCACCGCGCACCAGCCGGGCGGAACCTCTAGCGTCCCCAGCTCCGTTCTTAGCTTTAGCTCGCCCTGCTCCGGAAGGAACAGCCATTCGCCATCGGCGCTGTAAAAGTACTTTCCGTCCATCGGGGCGTTGAAGGCGTAGTGGTAGGCCGTCGAGCCGATCCGTTCGGCCGGCAACGCGTTGGTCGCCATCGGCTGCAGCCCCTGGAGAAAATCAGTAGGCTTCGTGGGCATGGGCAACGGATCCCAACGCAGCTGGTTGGGGGTGATGGGTCCGTGGGCGGCCATGCCATCCAGTGCAGCATGGGCCAGCGGACGAAATGGTAAGTGGACCACCGCGGGCTGAATTCGGTAAAGCCACGACCGCAGATTCAAATGCCGAGCGGCGGTAAAGGCCGATCCACTCAGCTGCTCGGCGTACAAACCGTACCGACAACGCTGCGGAGAGTTCTGCCCGGCGGGCAATGCGCCGGCGATCTTCTCGGTCTCGAAATAAGATCCAAATCCACTAAGATATTTCGCGTCTATCGTCGACAAGAAGCCTCCCGGTAACCACAGTGTATTCCGATGTTATTGACTTGGAAACAGGTCGAGTTTAAGGCACTATCCTCAAAAACCTTTTGAGTCAGGCCCTTGTTACGCTTCTTGAGGAGATAAACCACAGATGAATCCTACTCCTTATCCGCTTGGGAAACTCCCACTCGATATCTCCACGCACGGCGCCGGCATCGATCAGCTGATCGTCTACATTCACATCTTCATGGCGATCCTGTTCGTGGGCTGGGGAATTTATTTCCTGTACTGCCTGTTCGCCTTCCGTGAACGCGCGGGCCACACCCCTCAGCTGGAAGAGAAGCACTTCTCTCTGCCCAAGTACGTGGAAGTCGGCGTGGTACTCGTCGAAGTCGTACTGCTGGTTTTCTTCTCCTCGCCGGTGTGGGGAAGTTACAAAAACGATTTCCCGGATCGCAATGAAGCTTTAGTGATTCGCGTAGTGTCCGAGCAGTTCGCTTGGAACATGCACTACCCCGGCAAAGACGGTAAGTTCGGCAAGACCTCTCCTCAATTGATGGATGGCACCAACCCGGTCGGTCTCGATCGCGAGTCCGAGAACGGTCGCGACGACATCGTGACGATTAACAACCTGTTCGTACCGATCAACCGTCCGGTCATCATCGACCTCACGTCCAAAGACGTGATCCACTCTTTCTTTCTCCCGGTAGCCCGCGTGAAGCAGGATGCCGTCCCCGGAATGGAAATTCCTATCCATTTCCAGGTTACGCAAACCGGTGAGTACGAGATTGCCTGCGCGCAGCTTTGCGGCGTGGGTCACTACCGCATGCGCGGCCAGTTCATCGTGAAGACTCCCGAAGAGTACGCCACGTGGATGACCGAGCAAGAAGTCGAGCTGGCCAACGAGCTAGGCGACGCGCCTCCGGCCGAAACGGCTCCGGCGGCGGAAGCCACACCGGCAGCCGCGCCCGCGGCGGAATCCAATTCTGAAGAGGAAGGCAAATAGTAATGAGTGCTTCTCACGGCCACGCGGCTAGCCACGACGAACAAATCAAGCACACTTTGGAACATTGGGCCCACGAACCCTTTTGGAAGAAGTACATCTTTTCCATCGATCACAAAGTGATCGGACTTCAGTACGCCATCTGCTCGATGGTGTTTCTGCTCATCGGCTTTGGCATGATGCTCCTGATGCGCTGGCAGCTGGCGTATCCGAACCAGCCGTTGCCGCTGATCGGCGGAATTTTAGGCGAGTCGCTCTTTCCGGGCGGCGTGATGTCGCCCGACACTTACAACCAGCTCGGTGCCATGCACGGTACGATCATGATCTTCTTGGGTGTCGTGCCCCTGAGCGTGGGTGGTTTCGGTAACTACCTGCTGCCCATTCAGGTCGGCGCGCACGACATGGCCTTCCCTAAGCTCAACATGGCGAGCTTCTGGGTGTTCTTCATCGGCGGCATGATCATGATGTTCAGCTTCCTAGCTCCGGGCGGCGCGGCCGCCAGCGGTTGGACGTCGTATCCCCCGCTTTCCGTTACCGCGCAGAATGCGCAGAGCTACTGGCTGGTCGGCATGGTCTTTTTGATCACGTCGTCGCTGCTGGGCTCGGTCAACACCATCGTTACCGCCATTCAGCTCCGCGTTCGCGGGCTGTCGTTCATGCGCTGGCCGGTGCTGGTGTGGGCGCAGGTAATCACGGCGTTTCTGCTGCTACTCGCCTTCCCGCCCCTCGAGGCCGCGGGCGTGCTTCAGCTGATGGACCGCTTGGCCGGCACATCGTTTTTCATGCCGAGTGGCTTGGTCGTTTCCGGTGAAGTGCTGCAGGTTTCCGGTGGTGGTAACCCCATTCTTTGGCAGCATCTTTTCTGGTTCTTGGCCCATCCCGAAGTTTACGTTTTGATTCTTCCCGCCGTCGGTATCGTCGGCGAGATCATCGCGACCAATACGCGCAAGCCGCTCTACGGTTACCGCACGCTGGTTTACTCGATGTTGTTCCTGGGCTTCACGTCGTTCATCGTATGGGCGCATCACATGTTCATGACGGGCATGGGCACCACGCTGAGCTCGTTCTTCCAGGCGACCACGATGATCATCTCGATTCCGTCGGTCATCGTGTTGACGACGTACCTGCTCACGTTGTGGGGAGCCTCCATCCGGTACACCGTGCCGATGCTGTTCGCGTTGGCCTTCCTGCCGATGTTCGCCATCGGTGGTTTGACGGGTCTGCCGCTGGGTCTGACGGCCTCGGACATTCACCTGCATGACACCTATTACGTCATCGGCCACTTCCACTACGTGGTGGCGCCGGGAACGTTGTTCGCTTTGATGGCGGGTGTGTACCACTGGTACCCGAAGGTCACCGGCCGCATGTTCAACGAGACGTTGGGCAAGATTCACTTCTGGGGCTCGATCGTCTCCATCAACTTCATCTTCATGCCGATGTTGCTGATGGGCATGATGGGCGTTTCGCGTCGCCTGTACGACCAAACGGTTTATGCGCACGGCGCGGCCGGCCAGTCGTACAACTTGGTGATGTCGTGGGGCGCTTGGGCGCTGGCCATCTTCCAGATTCCGTTCATCTGGAACCTCATCGTCAGCTTGAAAAAGGGCAAGGTCGTAACCGAGGAGAATCCTTGGGGCGGCACCACTCTCGAGTGGGCCACGCCGACGCCTCCGCCGCACACGAACTTCTTGCACGAGGTCGAGGTTTTCCGCGATCCGTACCAGTATTCGCCGAATCGTAACCTGTTGCCGCAATTCGTGAAGGAGTAAGCAGCATGTCTCTCATCCCGTATATCGATCACGAGCATCCGGTAACCGGCGTAACGAACGCCAAGTTCGGAATCTGGCTATTTCTGGCCTCGGAAGTGATGCTCTTCGGAGCCCTCTTCTCGACCTACATCATCCTCCGTACCGGAGCGACGGTGTGGCCGCATGGCTACGAAGTGCTGAATATCCCGATGGGCACGTTGAACACGGCCATCCTCATCACCAGCTCCGTCACCATCGTTCTGGCGTGGGCGGCCCTGAAGATGCGGCAGCTACCCAAGTTCAAGCTGTACATGGGGCTTACCTGCCTCTTGTCGCTGATCTTCTTGGTCATCAAGTACTTCGAGTACGCGGCTAAGTTCCACCACGGCTACTACCCGGCTACCAACACCTACTTCGCCATCTACTTCGTGATTACGGGCCTTCACGGTCTGCACATCATCGGTGGCATCGTGGTGAATGCGTACCTGCTCGGACCCGGTTCGAAGATGTACGCGACGGAGCCCGAGCGGTTTACCGGCCGTGTCGAGTGTGCCGGTTTGTACTGGCATTTTGTCGACTTGGTCTGGATTTTCGTATTCCCGATTTTGTACCTACTTTGATACGGAGAGAACGATGTCATCCCATGATTCGCCGGAAGAGATTAAAAAAGCCGTAAAGCTGTACATCGGTATTTTCGTGGCCCTGCTGTTTCTGACGCTCGTGACGGTAGGCGTGTCCTACATTCACCTGTCGGTCGGCAAGGCGGTCGCCTTGGCGCTGTTCGTGGCCTCCATTAAGGCCAGCCTGGTGGCCCTGTTCTTCATGCATTTGAAGGACGAGCGTAAGATCATTTACGCCACGATCGGGTTGACCGGTGTACTGTTCGTTTTCCTAATGTCGATTTCGATGTATTTGTAACGCATGAGCCTTAAAGCCTTTCATGTAGCCTTCATTTTCCTCTGCAACCTGCTCGCGCTCGGTTTTGGCGCGTGGTGCTTGCGGGAACTCGGTGACACCGGGGATTCGATGTTCGGAATCCTGGGTGGGCTGTCGCTGGTGGCGTTCGTGGGGCTTTTCGTTTACGGCGTGTGGTTTGTGAAGAAGTCTCGTCATCTCAGCTACTTCGTATGGGCGGGCATGATGCTGGTGGGCACGGACGCCTGGGCCTGTCCGGTCTGCCTGGGCAATCCCAACTCCCCCTTGGTCATCGGCGCCAACAATGGCGTGATGTTTTTGATGGGGGTCATTTGCACCCTGCTCGTGGGGCTCGGCGCCATCTTCCTGGTGTGGCGCAAACGCGAAAAAGCGTGGATTCAAAAGAATGAACCCACGCTTCATAAGAAGTTAAACCTCGGCGTTTAACGCGTCTCTTTTTTCTCTTCCACACCCTTGGGCGGTGTTTTCACGCTAGCCATGACGTTGGTGCCGTTGCTGAAGATCTGCACCGTTTGTCCGGCGTTTGCCGGCGTGGTGCCGGCGGTCTGCGGACCAGTAGACTTAACGGCTCGCCCGGCCTCCGAGACGGTATCGGGCTTGGAACAGGCCCAAGCATGAGTGGTAAAAAGAGCCAAGGCCAATAGGCCGGCGGTGGTGAATGCTTTCATGGAACTTCCCCCTGGTAAGTAATGCCCAAGATTATGAATAAGCAGGGGACGTGCCGTATTCTGAACCGCATTCACTTCTAGAATACGCCTACCGTTTAGGTAGCTCGTACGGGTTCAGACGTCTACCGGGCGGCAACGACGGGAGGGAGGAGCCAGCTCCCCCCTCCCAAACGAGATCAAATTACGGAACGCACCAAACGCCGGGGCCCGGAATCCACACGTTCTGCAGCACGTAGCCGAACGGATAAACGTACGCGTACGTCTGGTACACGCCACCCGAAATAAACGCCTGCGGGCGCAGGCCGGGCGCGCACGAGTAGTACAAACCATTAACCTGAATACCGCCGGCACTCGCCGACGACGCCGCCGCTTGGCTAGGACGCACGTCACGCGCTTCCCCATTCAACGAGGCCGTAACCCCAACTAGCATCAACAGACCCATCAACACATTTTTCATAACTTCCTCCAAATGAAGTAACAGTCCAGCCGCAACCTTTCGTCGGTTACGAAGTGGCCGTCAATTTGGAAGCACGCGCGTTGAAATTACAGTGGGGCTTTTTCGCCAACGGGTACTTTTTTCAATTTACCGTCGGTAAGTCGATCTTTACGAGCGTCTTCGACTTGTCGATGAGCTGGGTAACCCCGATGAGCGACATCTTGTCGGGCGATAGCTCGAGATCGTACTGGCCCACATCCGCTAGCGGATACTCGCCGGTGACCTGCGCTGTCTTGGGAGGATTATTGTGTTCGTCGTGCATGTACACGAGCGAGAGGCCATCGTACGGATCGTACGCGCCGATGATCGGATGATCGTAGCCCACGATGACGAGCTTGGAGTTTGCCAATGAGTAGTAGTGGCAATGCGCATCGTCTGGCCCGGTATCCCACACCAGCTGCTGCATGGGATGGTCCACCTGGATCAAAACGGATTTCATTTTCGCGAAGTAGTGAACATTGAGGACTTCACCCTTCATGAGATCGCCATAAACTTTGGTAAGCGATTGGCAGTTCTCCACATCGAGAAACGTCACCGTCAGCTGACGTCCGGTTGCGGTCTTGCGCTCCGTGCGGTGCAATACCATGTACGGATAGCTGTGGCCTTCGCCAAGCTTGTAACCGGCATCCAAAAAGAAGTTAGCCAGACGACAAACCTTAGTCGCACGCGCGGCGCCCGCGACCCACTTTTGCAGACGAAAACTCGCGTTACGACCATCTTCATTCTCGCTGCTGGTCACCGCGCTGAACAACTCGTTACCGCGCCAGAAGAGCGGGCGCATGTGCCCGTTGTACGCCGGACGGTAACTCATCCATTGGCGCTTGGTGGTATCGAACACCACCGGTTTGCCCTCGGGCGAGAAATAACGCTCGGACGCATCCCGGACGCGCGCGATCGGCTTGTCGAAACGCGTGAGCTGTTCCAGCGAATGCGTTTTGAAGTTCGCCACGGAAAAATTTCCGCTTTGATCGCGCAACGCGAACCGGCTCGTCTTCGGCAAAAACAAACCGTCGACGATGCCATCGGGCATCGGAAAGGGATGAATGTGGGGTAAAAAGCTAGGAAGGGTCAAGAGCGGCTTGGGGCCGTCTCCTCCCGGCCGGCAGTCACCGGCAGTGTACTTCGATTCGTTGTATGCCTGCGCCGTTATGGGCAAAGCAATGCTGATCGCAACGATGAGAGAGATGGCCTTCAATCTCATAGCTCCTCCACGGTAGTCTCCACGGGGGTGGACCAGCGGTAGCCTTCTTTCTCGCTAACGAGAACTTCGGCCGCTAGACCCAGTGCGCGAAGACGTTTCCTCAAAATGTGGACGTGATAGTAGATGAGTTTGTCGTCTTTTTCAGCAACATACTCACGCCCGTATATCCCTTTTACTATGAGCGCCTTCTCCAAAAATCCTTTTTTGAGAAGCGTCAGTAACAAACGATCTTGGGTGATCTTAGGGTTGAGATCGAGGATCTGTTTTTTGTGGTGGAGTTGGTAGAGGTCGGTATCGCGTTTCACGAGCTTCACCGGCCCGTTGTCTTTTTTCTCGCGCAGTATCGCTCTTAGATAATCGATCTGCACTTTGAACATCCGGAATCGTCCCTGATCGAAAATTTTCTCGACTTCATTCACCAGGATTTCCGCGCGCGCGAAATCGTCCATCTCGATGTAGATGATGGCTAGCTCGTTCTTCGCAGAGAAGTAGCCGTACCAATCATTTTCGCGAGTGATGGTTCCGAGTAGCGCGATGATGATGTCACGAGCTTGCTCAAACTTTTTCTCGCAGCGGGCCACAACGGCCTTCCAGATCTCGACGAGAATTCTCGTGGACTCGTCGACATTGGGGGAGATGGAGTCGATCATGAGGCGGCACGAGCGGATATCACCCTTGCGTTGGTGATAGTCAGCCAACATCATTCTAGACTTGGGGTGGTAAGCGATAGCGTCGGGGTCTTTAACGATGGATTCGAAGATCTGTCGCGCCGCTTCCATCTTCTCCACACCGGAGTAACTGTAAACAACTCCAAGTGGATACGCGATATGCGGATCTCTTCGCTTTTGATATAACTTCTCTAATTCCTGCAAATAGAACTTCAGCTCGAAGTCTTTTCCCAGTTCGAACAGGATCCGGACAAATGGACCAATAAAATCGGCGTGCTCTTTCTCGGGAGAGAAAGGCAAGCGATCGAAAAAGCGACGGAAGATGTTGTAGGCATCCAACATACGCCAGGCGTAGAAGTGCTGCCTCGCCTCTTCCAAAAGAGTGGCTTGTTTGTCGGTCATTAGTGGAGTGGTGTGCGACGGAAAGATCTATTTAAGAATACCACACGCGAAATAGCCGGATCTAATTTTTCAGGAAAGCTCAACGCAGTAAGTCGCTGACGAAAAATAAACTCAAGGGAGCCCAATGAAAACAAGACTCACATTCACGTGGTTAGTGGTTTCGTGGTTCGCTGGCCAAAGCGCGATGGCATCGACGTTCGATATTCTCAAAACCGACAAGTACGGAAAGATGGAGAACGCCTCCCGTAGCATCTGCCTCACTAACGACATGGGGCCCATGATCGAAGAAGACGAAGACTTTCAGGAGCTCGGCACGCCCATCGGCCAGATGCGGGGCAAGTCGATGTTCGGCGGCGATACCGCCCGCTGCACGGGAACGCTCATTTCGAACGACCTGTTTCTGACCGCACGTCACTGCTTGGCGCCCTGTGAAGAGATTACCGTCGCGTTCAACTTCCACGGAGACAAGTCGCAAGAAGAGGTCTTCGAGTGCGCCGAGGTCGTCGAAAAAGGCGGCCCGACCAATGAGGACGACTACGCTATTCTTCGCCTCAAGGGAAAACCCGGCGTGAACTGGGGCTTCTATCCTCCCGCCAGCGAAGAGGTACAAAGTTCGCAAGAGCTCATGATGATCCACCATCCGGCCGGCAAGCCGATGCAGGTATCGTGGGAAGAGTGCGCGGTTCAGCAGACCAAAGGCAAAATGTTGCACCACCGGTGCGATACCGAGCCGGGAAGCTCCGGTTCGGGAATATTGAGCCGGTCTCTGGACTACTACGACATCCGCATCCTGGGCGTGCATACGCTCGGCGGCTGCCGTACGACCGGTCAGGACAGTTCAAACAGTGGCCCCATGATGAGCCACTTGCTCAGCCTCAGCCCCACGCTGAGCGAGCTATCCAAAAAACACCGCAAGTAAGCTAACGGCTCGTAGTCTTTACAAGATTGCCCCGGTTAACTAAGCTGCCCTTTATGACGCTTAGCATTAACCGGGGCTTTTTCGTGGCCCTGCTCGTAACGGTTTTTCTTCCCACTTTTTCCTCGATGGCCGCCCCCGCGCCGGCCGTAGCCAAGGCTGAGTGCCCCGTATGCGGCATGCACTTCTCGGAAAAGGCCAAGACCAGCTACTTCGGCACGCACGACGGTAAGCCCCTGCACTTGTGCTCGTTTGCCTGCGCCGCCAAGCTTTCCGACCGCGACCCTAAGTCGGCCTTCAGCGCGGTCGACTACCCGACCGGCAACAAGATCCCGGCGGAGTCGGCTTACTTCCTCGTGAACAGTAAAAAGGTTTTGAAAGAGCTCGAGTTCGACATGCCTCCTTCCGTCGTCGCCTTCGCGGATGAGAAAGCGGCCAAGGAAAAGGTAAAGGCGCTGGGCGATGGTGAAGTCGTCAAAGGCTGGCCACAACTGAAGAAGACGTTGGTGCCGTGATGAGACGAGTTTCGCTATTTCTATCGGCGTGTTTACTGGCCGGTTGTCAGGTAAACGCCACCACCCCCATCACCCCGGCGGTAAGCCCCCCAAAAACCGGAGTGCCGGTTTTACGCGCGGGAGAAAAGTTTCAGGGAGAACGTTCGAAGAAAGAGATTCCCGGATTGCTCGTGGACGCCGACGGACGGCTTGCCCATCTATCGAACTTGAACCTGCAGCCCGGAAAAGAGAACGTGCTTCTCGTGTCTCTGAGCGAGGCCAATCTTGCACCGGTGGCGGCCGAAGAGATCACGAAGGTCGAGTACGACATGCCTACGATGCCGGAGATGGGCGGCCCCTTCGAGGCCACGATCGTGAAGAAGTCGGCGCAGGAGGTCGAAGCCACGCTCGACATCGCGCACGGGGGTTACTGGGAAATTCGCGTTCAGCGTAAGGGCACCGAAGTGTTTCGCATCGGAATCGACGTGCCGAAGGGCAAGGGGCGGTGAGATTTCTTCGCGCGGGAACGTTCGCTTTCACGGCGTCCCGTCTGGGGATGGCCGCCGCGTGCTGTTTAGGCGGTTCTTCTAAAAGTTTCCTTTCCTTACAACGCCTTCAAAAATACGAATTCGGCACGTCATTGTCGTATAAGGAAGATTACGGTCGCTTCGGCGGCGCCGGTCTCATCGAGCCGGGCGAAGTGCATCGCGCTTTCCAGATGATGATGGGTGGCGGAATGCGCCTGCATCCCGACTGGCAGATTCACGCGTTCGCGCCGCTGGTCTCGCAAACGAAATCGTACGGCGCGCGCACCGACAGCTCGTTTGGCCTGGGCGACGTGAGCGTCGGCGTGGAGTGGACCGCTCTCGAAGCGTTATTCACCACCGACTGGTACCCCACGATCCGCGTGCAGGGCGGAGTAAAACTTCCGTCGGGTTCCACCGAGAAAAAGGTAAGCGGCGCCTGGGTGCCGGGCACCGGCAACGGAATGTGGGAACCGTACGCCAGCATCGGACTCGAAAAAAAATTCGGCCAGTTCACTTTTGGTCTGCGCGGCGGAATCACCGGACGTTTCTCGTCGGGCGATCGCTTAGGGCCGCAGCTCGATTTGACCGAGACCATCGCGTACAACTTCTCGCCACGCTTCTCGCTGGCGGTAGGCAGCACGCAGTGGTGGAACGGAAACTCGAACGTGGCGGGCAAGTCGATCGCCAACTCAGGCGGTAACGCCATCACCGCCTTCGTGCAACCCACCTACTTTATCGACCGTACGTGGTCGATATCGCTCGCCGCAGACTTCAGCGTGCCGCAAGCGGGCTGGTCACACAACACGCCGGCCACCCAGTCGGTAAGCCTCATCACGCGCTACGGTTTGTTCTAAGGACGAACGGCATCGGGTATGAGCTTCAATATGGGCTCGACTTTGATGTGATCGCTCTCCTTGATAATGAGACTTTCGCCATCGGGAGTGAGTTCGAACGACGACACCGGCAGCGGAAAAGTTCCCACGTGCGTTTCTTTCGCCAGATCGAACCAGTAGAGCTGAAGGTTCCCATTGTCCCCCGTGGTGATACCAAGCTCTTTGCCGTTAGGATGCAGGAGCGCATTGATGACTACCTTGCCCGGCTTCGGCTCTGGCACATTGAAGGTGCGAACCAGCCCACTTTTGCCGTAAAGCAAAATCTGTCGGGTGAGAAAGTCACGAACCGCCACGAGGTCACCCTGAGCACCATCGATGTCCGGAGTTTGCAGTCCCGCCGGAAGGGGAAAACCGTTAGTAGTGATCTGGCCTCCCGCGCCGACGGTAGTAATAACGAGCTTGCGGTCTTCTGCCCGTTTCGTAACGGGAATCGAAGCGAATGAGTTCGTGCCGGCCATGGCGGTCCAGCTCGGCGGGGTCGCCGGTTTTGCTATGGGAAAGGTCTTGCCCTCCGCCAAATCCACGAGCTGAAAATGGGACACCCCCCCGGTGTGGACCTCGGCAATAAGCCAGTTCGGGTTCTGCAGCGGACTTATCCTCTGCAGCCCCCGTTCCTCATTTGGCGTCGCCGGATCGCGGGGCAGGAATTCGAACTGCGTCCCTTGCGGGTTCACCTTGCCGTCTTTGAAATCGTAAACCCGCACGGCTTCGATCATGCCGCCCGTTCCCATCCGGTCGTTCGCCGCCATCACTAGCTTCGTGTTGTCGGCGTTGAGCGCATAGGAATTCCGGTGGGCCCCCTTACTTTTCTCGAGGGTAATGCTCTGTTCCGTGTTCGAGACGGTGTCATGAACGGTAATCACGGCGTCGCCACTAGGACCGTTGCTTAATGAAAGGTAATAACGTCCCTCACGCGTGACCTTCACGAAGTCGCCGTTCTCGAGCGGAAAGTCTCTCGCCCCCGGACTGCTCTCGACGGATTTTTCGATCTGCTGCACGGCCGTGTCGATCCCGCCGACTTTCGCGCGGGCCGCCGCCAGAAAACTTTCGCGCAGCTCGGGAGTCAGCCAGTTGAGCTTCTTCAACATCTCGTGAAACTCGGTGAGGCGTTTGGCTACCGGCTCTAGTCCGTACTCGAGCCCTTCCACCGCAAAAGGATCCGCGGCCGCAATGAGCTTAGTGAGCATTGCACGCCGCGCTTCACCGTCTTTCGCGAGATCGAGCAGCGATTCGTAGGTCTTGATGCTCAAGGCCTTTGCCTCTTCGGGGTCGGAAACGGCCCCAAATCCCGCAAAGCAGAAAGCTACTTCGGGCGTCGCGGCCGGCAAGGACAGCGCGAGGGTAACCCCTAGGCCCAACACGATGCGGGGGAGAAAACGCGGCGGAAAAGTCATCTGCCCATTATACCCCCGGGAAAACTGCGCTTTTCTTCTTTGATTCCAAAGGGGGCTTTTCAACCAAAAAGGAGTCCCTCCTTATTTGTACAAAAAGGGAGGGACTCCTTTTTTGTATTTTCGGGGGCTTTTCAAATTAGACGCGTTGCGCTAGTTCCGTTTTGAGGAACAACGATGCGCTCTTTTTGGTTCGGCCTAATCGCCTGTGTTTTCACCTCCGCGGCCTTTGCCGCGGATCAGGCCTACGTCATCTCGTGGGGCTACCAAAGTCGGCTCAACCGGCCGAACAAATCCCACACGTTCGCCACCTACTTTCTGGTGCGTAACGGCTCGGCCACGGAAAAGGTAACCATCAGCTGGCTTCCGGCCCCCGGCCACTTTGGCGGGCTAACGGGCCTGCAGGTGCCGTCGTTGCGTGCGGTGCCCGGAAACAACTATTCGTTGGGCCAAACGTTGGGCTTTGCGGCCGCGCTCGGTGAGCCGGTGTCGCGCTTTGGCCCCTACGAAATCAGCCTTCCCCTTTACGATGCGGCCAAACGCCAGGTTGCCCATCTGCAAAGCGGACGCGTGGACTACAAGATGCTCGACAGATTTACGCGCCCGGCGGCCGTGAACTGCATCCATGCGGCGAGCGACATCGCGGGTTTCGTGGACACGGGTACGTTGCGCGGCGATGACGCTAGCTCCTACCTCATCTCGCACTATCGGCGCAGTGGCCACCTGTTCGGCCAGCGAGCCGATGAGACTCTGTACGCCGCGGTTCGTGACTGGCTCACCCGCTAAGCGTCGCAGTTAGTTTTGGGGCCTGGATCTTTATGGATTAGAATATCCGCAATGATCCGGGCCGTAGTCTTCGACCTCGACGGTGTGTTGGTAGACGCCGTCGAGTGGCATTTTCAAGCCTTCAGCCGCGCGCTCGCCGTTTTTGGCTACCCGCTGACGCGCGAAGAACATCAAACCGCGTACAACGGTTTGCCGACGAAGCTGAAGCTGGAAATTCTTTCGCAGCGAACGCCACTGCCCCGCTCGCTTCACCCCTTCTTGAACGAGCTGAAGCAGCGCTATACGAAAGAGTTTCTTGAGCGTGAGCTAGCGCCCTCTCCGTCGTTGCGAGAGATGCTCGAGGGGCTCATAGCCGACGGTTTGAAGATCGCGGTGGCGACCAACAGCACGCGGGTAACGCTCGATCTCATTCTCGAACGTCTCGGGGTGACGTCGCTTTTCGACGTGGCCGTTTCCCAAGAAGAGGTGACGAACCCCAAGCCCGACCCCGCGGTTTATCTGGAGGCCATTCGGCGGCTCGGCGTGGCGGCCGAC
>JBGSST010000473.1:0-2612 GCA_041736915.1 Bdellovibrionota bacterium | reverse complement strand
ACGTACACCCCTGCTCTTTGAGCTGCAGAATAATCTTCAAAATTTGCTTTGTATTGTACGGATCCAGCCCCGTGGTGGGCTCGTCGTACAGAATCACGTCGGGCTCCATGATGATGGATCGGGCCACGCCCACCCGGCGCTGCATGCCGCCCGATAGATCGGAGGGCAGCAAATCTTCGTTGCCCGCAAGGCCGACCTTTTTCAAAGTGGCCGACACCTTCGCCAGAATCTCTTCCTCTGACATTTTGGTGTGCTCGCGCAACGGATAAGCCAA
This sequence comes from Bdellovibrionota bacterium, assembly GCA_041736915.1. Taxonomy (GTDB): domain Bacteria; phylum Bdellovibrionota; class FAC87; order UBA2466; family UBA2466; genus JBGSST01. The sequence goes on along the minus strand of JBGSST010000473.1, from coordinate 2,338 downwards.
GTTCTCCGCCACGGTGTAGCTATCGAACAAAGCGCCGTACTGAAACACGTAAGCAATCTTTTTGCGTACCGGCTTGAAATCGTCTTCCGAGAGCGTTGCGATGTTCTGTCCTTCGAACTCGATGGTACCGCTGTCGGGACGATCGAGGCCAATGAGGCTTCGCAGCAGCACGCTCTTGCCGGAGCCGCTGCCCCCCATGAGCGTGAGCACTTCGCCACGTCGCACGTCGAGGTCAATACCCTGATGCACAACCTTTTCGCCGAACTTCTTGAAGACGTTGCGCACTTTCAGCACAACCTCATCGGACCCTTCCCGCTTTTTATCCGGCGCGGTCATTGGGCCACCATCTGCTCAATCATGTGGAAAAGCTTGGTCAACACGAAGTCACTAATCGTAATCAGGATCGAAGAGGTCACCACCGCTTTGGTGGTCGAAGAGCCTACACCCTGCGTACCGCCAGTGGTGTTCAGCCCGTAGTAGCAACCCGTAATGGCAATGATGAAACCAAAGAAGAAGGTCTTGGCAATACCGACCGTAAAGTCGCTACGGCCTAACGCCGCGACCGATTCGTGAAAGTAAAACTCCGTGGGGATGTTCAGCTCGATGTAGCTGATGGCCATGCCGCCGTAGATACCGACGATATCGGCCAGGATGGTCAGCATGGGCGCTACCAAGATCAGCGCTAGCAGGCGCGGAATGACCAAACGCTGAATGGGGTCGGTGCCGAGTGCGCGAATGGCGTCGACCTGTTGGGTGACGTTCATCGAGCCAATCTCGGACGCGATTCCGGAGGCAACGCGACCGGCTAACATGAGGCAGGTCAGTACCGGACCTAGCTCACGCATGATGGAAAGGCCCACTACCTTGGGCACGTAAAGTTTGCCGCCGAACCGTTCCAGCCCGTGCCCGAACTGCAGCGACATCACCATGCCCGTGGAAAGCGCGGTGATGCAGGTGAGCGAAATAGACTTCACGCCGAGCTGGTAACACTGCTCGATAAAGAGATGAAAATAGAAGGGAGGCTTACGGAGACGATTGATGATGGTCTTGATGAGCCCGACCGAGCCCCCGAGAAACTCCATGAAGTGGAGCATCGCGCGGATCGACCGCTTACTCGTGTGCCCCAACAGCCTTTTCGTTCGTTCCATAACTCAAGCCTCTGGCCAGCTGGATGAGCTGCTTCTGCTCGTCTCCAGAAATTTCTTTTTTACCCAGGTGTACTACGTCAAAAAGACACTCGTGTTTCCTGACCAAAACCAGGGTCAAATGGACGGCGCCGCCGGCCTCTCGTGCTTCGGCCTTCGTAAGCAGCCCTTCTCCACCCGCCACGGCCACGGGCTCCTGATGGGACACTTTTACGCCTCGATTCCCAATGAGCAAGTGCTTGGCCATGACGTCCAAAGGTGCCTTCGTATAGCGGCGGCACGAGGAGTTGACCGCTACGCGATTACCGGAAGGCAGCTCGAACGTTCTATCCACGTCCTTGGTCTTCCCCTTTTTCCATTCTTTCGGGGCATCGACCTCGTACCCATCCGCCCGGATAATCTCCGCCCCACCGCCCATCAGCGAGCAGCGGCTATAGAGAAATAACATGCCCAAACACGCGACAGCCATGCGCAGCAAGGAATCGCGGCCAGGGAAACGAGATGGATAGTGGGATGACATTGAGTTAGTTCGCTCTTCCGATTCTTATCGGTAGAACGCCCTAACTTTCTTATCGATTCCGTTTAGAATTTCGCCAACTACAACGCGTTACAGCAAAAAGACCACGCCAAGCGCGATCAGCTCGTGGCTGAGCTCGAAGCGAAGGTTTGCCATCGGAAACAGCCCCCACATCGCCCCCACCGCGAAGCGTGGGTAGAACATGGAGGAGGCCTTGGTGGGTCCGGCCGGAATTGGGCTGTAGGCCGAGCCGGTGATCACGCCCCCCAGACCGCCCACGCCGTAGAAGGTCCAATCTTCGTCCTTCACGAAATCCCAGCGAAGATGAAATCCGTATTGAAACGCGGTGACCCCCGCCACGAACAGCGGCCCAAACGCGGCCTCCAGGAACACCTGGTTATTGATGTCGCCGGCGAACCCTTTGTTGATAATCTTGGCCGCCGCCGTTCCCAGCAGCGCGAACCCGGCCCGGCTGTCGACCACGCCCACGCCGGCCAGTCCGCCGAGATTGAACGTGTAGGTGGGCGGATCCCCTTTAAAGTCCTGAACCACGGCCGCACCGCTGTTCAAAGTGAAAGCGGCGAGTAATACGGTAAGAAGTTTCTTCATTTTTTTAGTGCTCCATCGAGTAAATGCCATCCAAATTCCGGTACCGTTCCGCCAGGTCCAGCCCGTA
>JBGSST010000434.1:0-11506 GCA_041736915.1 Bdellovibrionota bacterium | reverse complement strand
GGTCGTGCCCTTATCCTTTTTCACCCCTTCGTTGAGGTAGTAGACGTGGATGAGGCTCTTCGACGACTCGGAAACTACCAGCTCGGCAAAAGCCTGGGCTTCGACCTTCAAGCCCTCCTGCAAGTTTCCGCCGTAAGTCTTTTTGATCACTTCCAAAGCCTTGACCGGCGCGGGATAGTTCCCTTTGGTCTTTTCCATCAGCTTCTTCTTGGCCTGGTCGAAGATGATCCACTTTCCACCGGGAACCGATTCGAGCAAACGCTCTTTGATGTGGCTTTCGTGCTTACGCTTTTGCTTGGAAACGGCTAGCTCGTTCGCCCACGCCATCACCTTTTCTTCGAGAAACTCAACCGGAGCGAGTTTGTCGACGAGCCCCATCTTGCGGGCCTTTTTTCCATCGATCGCCCGGCCGGTGAGAATCAGGTCCAAAGACTTTTCGAGGCCTAGCAGACGCGGCATGCGCTGCGTTCCGCCCCAGCCCGGAATCACGCCGAGCATGACTTCGGGGAGGGCAATCTTGGTTTCGGGCGCATCGGTCGCCATGCGGTAATCGCACGACAGCGAAAGCTCCGTGCCACCGCCCATGCACGCGCCGTGAATGGCCGCGATGGAGGGAATCGGCATGTTCTCGAGATACGTGAACACGCTCTGAAGCTTCATCAGATCTTCGGCCGTGCCCTGCCCCGAACTCAGCTTTTGAATCTCGGAGATGTCCGCACCGGCAATGAAGATGGTGGGCTTCTTGCTCGTGATGACGAGGCAACCGAGCGCTTTGTCGTTCTCCACCTCGACGAAGAGGTCGAACAGCCGCAGCATGTTCGGCGTCGACAGCTTGTTCGCGCGCTCGTTGAACTGGTCGAGCACGATGACGCCGACCGCGCCGCGCTTTTCGAGACGAATCGACTTTTCGGCCGTATCCATCGCATCCGACTGGAAGCCGGACCGGAACTTTTTCACTTCTTCACGAAACGTTTCTCTGTTCATTTCCATAAATCCTCTGCTACTCGGCTTATGCCCTTACTAGTCGCGCTCGATTAAAAACGCCGCGCCCTGTCCGCCACCAATGCACAACGTGGCCAAACCACGCTGCACGTTCCGCCGCCGCATCTCGAGCAGCAGGGTGAGAATGAGCCGCGCCCCCGTGGCGCCCACCGGATGGCCCAGCGCCACCGCGCCGCCATTCACGTTGAGCTTGTCGTCGGACAACTCACCCAGGCCCGTCGTGCGGCCCAAATGGCTCTTGGCATATTCCGGACTGTTCCAAGCAATCTGGTTGGCCAGCACCTGCGCCGAAAAGGCCTCGTTTAGCTCCACGAGGTCGATATCCTTCATGGTGAGCCCGGTCGCCGCGAAGAGCTGCGCGCTCGACACGATTGGCCCCATGCCCATCCGCTTGGGCTCGCAGCCCGAGAAGGTGAAAGACGAGATGTACCCCATCGCCTGGCGGCCATCGGCCTTCATCTTGGCTTCGCTAGACAGGAGCAAAGCCACCGCGCCGTCCGTGATGGGACAAGCGTTACCCGGAGTGACCGTACCGTTCTCGCGATCGAAAAAAGGTTTCAGCTTGGCCAGCGCCTCGCGGGTCTGACCGTCACGGGGACCGATGTCTTCGGTGAGGAACTCCTTAAAGGAGGGTTCGGCCACGATGGGCACGATCTCGTCCTTACGCCGGCCGTCCTTCATTGCCGCCACGGCTTTCTGGTGGCTTTGCAGCGCGAAGGCATCCTGCATGTCGCGCGTGATCTTGAAATCGCGCGCTAAAATCTCGGCCGTCTGGCCCATGTTCAGCCCCGATATCGGATCCGTAAGCCCTTCCATCAAGGCCACGCGGGGTTTGAGCCAATTGGGACGGAATTCGGAAACCTTCGCCAACTTTTCGCCGGAGCTCTTGGCGAACGAGAGGGTGCCGAACAGCTCCTTCATCTCCTCACCATAGAGAAGCGGCATATTGCTCATGCTTTCGGTGCCGCCGACCAGCATCGTGTCGGCCAGCCCCGCGCCGATCTTCAGGCAGCCCTGGGCTACGGCTTCCATCGCCGACGCGCAGTTGCGGTGAACGGTGTACGCGGGGGTCGCTTCGGGAAGCCCCGATCGCAGCGCAATGACGCGAGAGATGTTGGCGGCATCCACCGGCGTGCCGGCGTTGCCGAACACCACTTCGTCGACCTGCTCCGGAGCCATTTCGGTCTTGGCCAGCACTTCGCGCGCGGCGGTCAGTCCCAAATGGACCGCGGAACTATCTTTTAATTTAGTTCCGGCCTTCGCGAACGGGGTGCGCACGCCGCCCAAAATCGCGACTCGACTTCGCTGTTCTTTCGCTACCCAAGCCTTCATAACTGCTCCTTATTTTCCTGCGGTGTCTCGCTGTGTCTATTCACCTTTTAGCCGCAGCATCATAGGCCTTAATTCTCGGGGTAGCCAACCGGTTTCTTTTTTGGGGGGTAATGCCAATTCCAATCACTCTCCATGAATAGTAAAATTAGATCTTAAGAGCATGGTTCCTTGGGCACCCCCAAGAGTTTCCGGTTTTTACAAACCGAAAGGGCTTAATGATGTCGAGTCGTTGCCATTACTGCCATGAGGGACTCAGCGCGGAAGTGAAGCGCAAAAACCGGCTCTGCCCCCATTGCACCAGTGCCCTGCACGCCTGCCGCAACTGCACCCATTTCTGCGAGCAATCCGCGTCCAAATGCCGTGAGACCCACAGCCAGTGGGTAGCCGATCGCGCCGCCGAAAATACCTGCCACTACTTCGAGTTCAAAACGGAAGACACGAGCCTACCTTCCGTGTCAGACTCGTCCGCCGAAGCCGAGGCCGCGAAGAAGGCTTTTCGCGCGCTGTTCCGCACCCCGTAAACTTCCTGCCTGGTCTTGACTTAGCTTTTGGAAACCGTTAGTTACTCCCTCTTTAACTTTGGCGGTGTTGCGCCCCGGGGGGAATAGACCTCAAGACGCGCACCACTGGTCTAAAGGCTACGTAAGGTTGCAAGCAAATGGCTGATAAGAAAGAAGATAAAGAGATCAAAGCGGCGAAGAAAGAGACCGCGAAACCGGCCGCTAAAAAGGCTAAGGCTGAAGCTTCGGACAAGGTCGAGACCAAGTCCGCCGCTCCGAAAGCCAAGAAAACCGGTTCTTCCGGCAAGCGCGCGCCGCTCGCCATCCAGACCACCTTCGCCAAGACCGGCAACACGGTTCAGGGCAAATGGCGTCTGGTCGACGCGACGGGTATCCCCTTGGGCCGTCTCTCCACTCAGATCGCGATGATGCTGATGGGCAAAGACAAGCCGGCCTACACCCCGCACATCGACACGGGTGATTTCGTAGTCGTCGTCAACGCTGAAAAAGTGAAGCTGACGGGTAAGAAATGGGACGATAAAACGTACCATCACCACACGAACTATCCGGGTGGTATCAAGAGCTACACGGCGAAAGAAGTTAAGGAAAAGAATCCCGAACGTCTGATCGAGTGGAGCGTTTGGGGCATGCTTCCGAAGTCCAAGGGGCACATGGTTCGCCACTGGCACAAGAAGCTGAAGGTTTATGCCGGTGCGGAACATCCGCATAAGGCGCAGAAGGTTGAAGCGGTGAAGTTCACCAATATCGGCCTGCATGGGAGCGAAGCGTAATGGCAACCAACATGATTCAAGCAACGGGACGTCGTAAAACGGCAATTGCTCGCGTTCGTCTGATTCCGGGCGAAGGCCCGATCAAGGTCAACGAGCGCAACATGGAAGACTACTTCCCGATCGACGTGCTCCGCATGGTCGTCGAGCGTCCGCTTCTCCTCACGGAAAAGCTGAAGTCGTACACGGTCAGTGGCACGGTCGACGGTGGCGGTATCGCCGCTCAGGCCGGTGCGATCAGCCACGGCATCAGCCGCGCGCTGCTGAAGATTGATCCGGAATTCCGCAAGATTTTGAAGAAGGAAGGCCTTCTGACCCGCGATTCCCGCATGAAGGAACGTAAGAAGTACGGTCAAAAAGGTGCCCGTAAGAAGTTCCAGTTCTCGAAGCGTTAATCGCTACGAGGGATTGGTTCCTTACAGGAACGAATACTTTAGTAATAAACGCCCGGCGCCCACCGAAAGGTCGGCGCCGGGTTTGTTTTTGGCGCTCTCCACATTCGAGTATTTTCCTTCGAGCTCGAGCTCGGTCTTCACCCACCGCTTTTTCACCGACAGAGAAAAGCCGAGGCGTTCTTCCCGTTGCAATGCCGCTCCCGTAAGGCTCAAGCCCCGTTGCTCGCGAAAGACGCCGGCCGCGGTTCGCCATTCCGCCAGATCCGGAAAATAGAGGTCGGCGTAAATCCCTTCGGCATCGGGCCCGAGCGGATGCCCCACCGGCGTGCCGTCATAAACCAAACCCGACTTCCAGTTGGGGGCTTGGTACGCTCCCGGAGTGGTGGTGGCGTACTCCAAACGAAGGCCGAAGGGGCCAAGCCGGGCGAGGTGCAGCCCCACAAGCTTACTCACATCGTTGCCCAGCTGGTCGAACCCGTTGAGCGAATCGAACGCAAACTGCGTGTACAAGTGCACCGAAGCGTCGGGCCGTAACCCCAGCGTGAGGGCCAGCATCTTCTGCCGCCGTTGGTTCATGTCGTCGTCACTCGCGTAGATGAGCATCTTCAGCAGATCGAGTGCTTCGAGCCCCGGAGCCGCCGGGCCGCCAAACTGGTAAAGCTCGAGCAGCCCGATGTCGAGCCAGGTGGTGGGACGCAGGCCGAAGTGAAAGCCGAGTAAGTGGGCGCCGTCGGTAGTGGTGGCTCCGGTTTCGGTCGTGAGAAAAGTTTGAAAGGTCGCGGGGCCAAGAAATCCGATCTTGTGGGGCCGCAGTCCGAACCGGAGAAAGGTCATCGGCGCCGTGGCGCCGGAGAGGAGTAGATTGCCATGAACCGCATTTCCGAACTGAAGCTGCAGTTTCCCCAGCTCGAGCTCCGCCCAGCCGTAGTTCGCCTTCGCAAAACCTTCGTAAACGTAGAAGCGCACTTTACTTCCCAATGAGGCGAGCGAGGTGAAGCCCAAGGAAGGGGTAATCCCGAAGGAGAAACCCCACGTTTCGTTCCCCGTTTCGGTCTGCATGCTGAAGTCGAGATAGGACATCAGGCCAGCCCCCACCGGGCGGCGATCCCAAAAAGGAAACGAGGGGGCCACCGTGGCTTCGAGTCCGTTCAGGGTGATGACCTCGTCGGAAAGCATCATCGTTTGAAACCGGGCAAAGGGCAGTTGCGTGCCACGCAGACGAAGGATCTCTTTTTCTTTTCGCAGCCAGCGAGGAATGCGGCAGGCCTGGCCTTCTTTGGGATCGCCCTCTTCCACGTCGACGGCACTCCGCAAATCGAAATAGGTCTGGGGCCGAAACAGGCGGTAGGTGGCGTAACCACAGCCCATGGCTTCGAGAAGATCCACATTCTCGTATGTGCCCGAGCGTGAGTTGACGTCCGACGACGGCATAGCCGCGATGGCGTTGAGGCCCATGGCAAACACAATGGCGCTGATGGTTACGTGGTGAAGCATCGTATGCGGAATTCTATCAAACGTGGCGGCCCCCGCGCGAAACCGTTATTATTCCAAGATGGAACAACGGAACTGGCGCTGGGGCATGCAGCTCCTACTCGGGCTTTTGCTCGCGTCTCTTTTCTTCTTCATGATGTCGCCGTTCCTAGTGCCGATTCTGCTCGGCGCCATGATCGCATTGCTCTGTTACCCCACTTACACGCGACTCAATACGAAGCTGCCGCCCACTTTGTCGGCGGCGGTGGTAACGGCCGCGGTTACTACCGGCGTGCTCGTGCCCGTGGGGTTCATGCTCGTAAAAGGATCGCACCAGGTTCTGGTAACCCTAAAGGGGCTAAAGCTTCCGGCCGCGGGCAGCGGCGACGAGGTGCTCGCGCATCCGGCAGTTCGCAAGCTCATCGCTTCGGTGTCGCGCTTTGCTCCCATCGATCGCGAATGGCTTCAGGATCAGGCGATAAGCCTCTTCGAAGCGGTGATCAGCGTCGTATCGACCTGGGTGGGAACTTTTCTGGCCGGCATGCCGAGCCTGGTGCTCATCTTCTTCATCATGACCATCAGCTTTTATTTTTTCCTGCTCGATGGGGACCGTTTCTTGCGTTTCCTCTCCACCCTGTCACCGATGGGCAAAGCAAAATCGTCGGAGCTCTATAAAGCCTTCGAAAGCTCGTGCCGCGGGGTCGTGCTGGGGCTGTTCGCCAGTGCCGTCATCCAGGGGTTACTCATCCTCATCTTCTTCGCCCTGACCCGCGTACCCAACGCCGTGCTATTCGGCAGCATCGGTATCTTCATGGGCATGGTTCCCGTGGTCGGCACCGCCCCGGTGACCCTGGGGGGTATCGTGTACCTCTTCTTTGGCGGCCACCCGTTGGGGGCGCTCGTGCTGATTCTGGGGGCCCTGGGCATTGCCACCATCGATAATGTGGTGAGGTCCTGGATCCTGAAGGGGGCTAGCGAGATGCACCCTCTGCTCGCCCTGATAAGCGCTTTGGGGGCCACGGCCTGGATGGGGCCGCCGGGAATCTTTCTAGGCCCCATTATCGCGGCCGTCTTCCTTTCCTTCCTCAACATCCTTTCCCGGGAGATGAGGGAGACCCAAAAAGTAACCGGAACCTAATGAAACCATTAAGTTATTAGGGTATTCTAAGTGGGTAAATTTCCATCACGAGACCTTGGCGCTTTGCCCGTAGTTTTGGTATGGTGCGCCGCATCTCAAACCAAACAGGGCCAGAAAAAATGGATGACGCCATCCCTTCCCGACAAAACGACGGAGCCACCGTGGACTCTTTTCTAAGAAAGTTCGGTCCGTACCGGCGTTTCATGGTGATCGCGAAGATCTGCCAGGTCTTTTTAGGCGTGCTCTTTACCAAAAAGGGGCTGTTCTCCGCCGATGGCCGCCAGCAGTTCCGCGGCAAGGCCCGCCGGACCGCCATCAGTTTTTTCCCGGCTTACGCCCGCAAGCTTCAAAAGAAGTACGGGCTGACCGGCGGCTGCACCAGCTGCGGCGCGAGCTGCAATCTGATGTTCCAATGCCCGCATTGGGACACCAAAACTCACCTCTGCGGCGTTTACGAAGACCGCCCCGAGGTATGTCGCCTGTTCCCCATCACTCCGATCGACATCTCGGACCGCACCATCGTCCGCAAAGACGTAGGCTGCGGCTTCACCTTCAAAGCCAGAAGCTAGAACCCTAAGGTCACGTTGGCTTGCGCGGACCAGGTCCGATACGCAGGAGCCTCCCCGCGACGGAACGGTTTTATGTCGCGCACCAGGGAGGCAGGGGACGAGCCCACCCCGAAAGCCTCCGCAGGCCCTTGAGCGATTGCGAGGCACGAACGCGCGCCGAGGACCAGCCGAGGGGTGGGGTTTTCTCAGATCCGTCGCGGGAACACTCCGTAGAACGAACTTTTCCACTCGAAGTGGAATTCGTAGACGAGCTTCACGCGTTTTTGCGAATCGAACATCTGCGCCGGCGGATTGGGAAATGGATCGGTTTCCCAGAATGCCTTCTTGGCTGACTCGTCGAACTGTTCGATTCCCGAGCTCTGCAGGGTCTTGATGTCCGTTACGATCCCTTTGTCGTCGAGCACGACGCCGAGCTTGGTGACGTATGTAGTCTCTTCCAGATTTTTGCCCAAGCCCCGCAGTACCGTCGCGGCTTCCTGGGCGAACCCCACCCACGGCTCGTAAATCTCATCGGCGATGCGATTGATGTACGAGGCATACATCACCTTGTCGGTGTTCAGCATCGTGGTGGGGCCGGCCGGGATGTCGTTAGGAAATTTATTGGGAGTGGCTCCGAACGCCATCAGATCGGCCATGCCGAGGGCGCCGGGGGTTCCCGCCTGCGCCTTTTGCTTTTTCTCCGACGGAATATCGCCGTCATCACTTTCGGCGTAACGCCGATCATTGGATTTATCCATCGCCGCTTCGAGGCGGCGGCGCTGGGCGGGCTGGCTGGGGCCGGGCTGAAACTTCCCCGACATGGCCGCCCGCGTTTCCTGTTCGACCCGGTTGTCGAACTCGCCACCGAAACGGGCCTTCTTCTCTTTCAAAAGTTTTTTGTCGAACTGCGCTTTATCGGTCTGCACGACGGGAAGGCGCGGCGCCCCTTCCGAAAATCGCTCGACCTCAATCGGTACGGGCGGCGGAGCTTGTCGCGCCATGGGCGAACCTTGCGGCAGCGTCAGCAGCCCCCGCTGACTCGCCTGCCACAAAACGGCGTGAAACAGGGCCGCGGCAATGAGGTACCAGGCCAGTGAGATTCGTCTTGGCTCGTCATAGTCCCACATGGTGTCCCTCGCCCTCGTAATAGATCGCTTCGAGGCATAACGCGTGAGCCGGAGCGGTGCGCCCAGCTAAACGACGATCTCGGGACTCGATTAGTGACCCGATCGAGTCGGGAGATCGCTTGCCTTCGCCGATCTCCAATAATGTACCAACAATAGTCCTAACCATCTGCTTAAGAAAGCCACTCCCCTCGACGCGGAGCGAGTAGACACTACCGAAAGCGTCGCTCGGAGTTTTTCCCGGTTCGACCACTTCGAGGGTCGAGGGTAAGCCCGCGTGCGGAATTTCGCGGTAGAGATCGAACCGGTAAATGGTGCGGACGGACGTTTTGACGAGCGACTTGGCCCCCTGAAAGCATTTGAAGTCGTGCTCCCCGCGAAGGTGCACGAGGGCCGCACTGATGGCCCCCCAGTCGAGCGGTTTGGCGTAGTTGAGCACCCGCCCATCGAGCGCGCTGGTCACGTGGGAGTTGAGAATGCGGTACGTGTAGATCTTCGAAATGACATTCTTCTGCGAGTTGAACTCTTCGCCCACCGGCTCGACTTTCAAAATGCGAATCGTTCGCGGCAGATGAAAATTCAAAGCCTGGCACCACCGCTCGGGGGGAATGGGGTTGCCCTCATTCAAACGAAAATGCGCCACCTGCCCTCGCGCGTGAACCCCGCTGTCGGTGCGCGAAGAGCCCAACACGAAAACCGGATAGCCGGCGAGTTTGCTCACGGTCTGTTCGATCTCTTGCTGAACGGAGGGGCGGCCAGGTTGCCGTTGCCAGCCCTGAAAAGAGCTGCCGTCGTACTCGATGAGGAGCCGGAAAGTCATGGCGCCCCTAATGCGTAGTCGGTTCGTGCGGCGTGGAGTGAGTTCCTGGATGATGGAGCACGGGAGCCGGATGTTTGGTGCGAAGCCAATACTCGATCCCCTCGAGGGCATTCAACGCAGCCCCGCGACGGAGGTTGTCCGACATGATGTAAAAACTGATGGCGGCCGGGTGGTGCTGGCTCAAACGCAGCCGGCCCACGAAAACGGCGTCCGCTCCCGAGCACTCGCGGTTGGTGGGAAACACCTGCGCCTCGGGCTTGTCCCACACCTTGAGTCCGGTGGCCTTGTTGAGCATCTCGCGCACCGTCTCTAGCGACGTGATGGGAGTATCGAGTTCGAGGTAAACGCTGGCCCCGAAGCCGTAAAACGTAGGCACGCGAACCGCGGTGGCGTGCATCGCGAACGGAACCCCCAGTAGGCGTTCCACGTCGGCGCGCAGCCGATTCTCTTCGGTCGAGTCACCCGAGGCGGCCGCTTCGCCAATCCACGGAATGCAGTTGAAGGCTAGCGGGTGCTGGCCGCCTTCTTTTTCACTTTCGGTGCCGTTGAGCATCTGCGCGCTCTGAAACGACAGCTCCTCGAACCCCCAGTTCCCCATCTCACTCGCGGGCTGGTACGTGGACACGACGCAATTCTTCACGCCGTACTGCTGCGAAAAGGGCTGAATGACGAGCGCCAACGGCACGGCACCCGAGATGGGGCCCGACGCCACCCGCCCTTGATAGCGAAGCAGCTCGGTTTCATTGATGCCGGGCACGACCATGGGAACCTCTTCCAGCGAGCGGAACGCTCCAGAAAAATCCCAGATTAAGCAGCCAGCCTCTTGGGCGTGAGGCAGAAATCGACGCGTGATATCGGCGGGCGACGTAAATAGCACTAAGTCCGCATTCGAAAAACTGTGCGAGTCAACCGTGGTGAGGTCACCATCCTCGTCGATATCCTCTTCGGGCACGCCGGGAATAGTAAACTTGGCGACCTTATCGGGTGAGATCTCCATCTCATCCAGGAGACTCAAAACCTCTTTGCCCAGCATCGAGCAGGCACCGACCACGGCGACGCGGTTCAGTTTCGGGAGCTGGTCAAACTTCATCCGTGCTTACCGCCGTCGGTTTTCACTTCGAGCTTGTGGCCCAGAAACTTGCGGCGGATGAGCGAGATGAGCTCGCGAATCGGACCCCAGGCTGCGTAGTAGCCGAAGACCATCGCGATAGTGATTTCGGGACGGATGGCAATGAGCGCAAGCCCCGCCACCATGAACACGAGCAGAAAAAAGCTGCGCCGGTGCCGTAGATCAAAATCTTTGAAGCTGCGGTAACGGATGCTGGAGACCATCAATAGCCCGAGCGCGAACACGAGAAAGAGGATGAAACCATCCGGATAATTGACCCCCATCTCCTGTGAGGAGATGACGACGCCGGCCACGAGGTTGGCCGCCGCGGGAATCGGCAATCCCAGAAAATAGCTCTTCGGTAGATCCGTCGTGATGCTGTTGAACCGGGCCAAGCGCAAAGCGCCGCAGGCCGCGAAAAAGAAGGCTCCGGCCCAACCAAGGCGGCCGTAAGGCTGAAGCGCCCACACGAAAGCGAGAATCGCGGGGGCCACGCCAAACGAAACGACGTCGGCGATGGAATCGTACTCGAGACCGAACTGGCTCGTGCTTTTGGTGATACGCGCCACGCGTCCGTCGAGCACGTCGAACACGCCAGCCAGTAAGATCGCGTAAGCGGCCTTGTCGAACTGGTGATTGAACGAGTGCAGGATCGAGTAGAACCCGCAAAAAAGATTACCCGTCGTGAACAGACTGGGGAGTACGAGAATGTATTGGTGCCGGTTTTTCGGGGGCATCAGGCTTCCTTCAGCTTCGCCAGAATGGTTTCGCCGCCCAGAGTCCGCTCACCGACCTTAACGAGAACTTCCGCATCGTGCGGAAGGTAAATGTCGACGCGCGATCCGAAACGGATGAGCCCGAAACGCTGCCCCTTGAGCACGAACGAACCGATGCTGGGGTAACAGATGATACGCCGGGCCACTAGCCCCGCCACTTGCACCATCACGAGGCGCTGCCCTTGATGGGTTTCCAGCAAAAGCGCATTGCGTTCGTTCTCTTGGCTCGCCCCCTCTTCCCACGCGGCCATGAAACGGCCTTTGCGGTACTTCATGTCTTTGACGGTTCCGTCGACGGGGAAGCGGTTGATGTGCACGTCCCACAGGGACATGAAAATGGATACCTTCTGCCACTCCTGCTTGGTGAAGTCCCCTTCCGTGGCTTTACCCACGTAGATGACCTTACCGTCAGCCGGACACGCCACCATAGAGGCGCCCACCGGAGCGAGACGCTCGGGGTTGCGGAAGAAAAAGGCGATGTAGCCCAAGATGAGCAAGCACGGCA
>JBGSST010000412.1:0-8374 GCA_041736915.1 Bdellovibrionota bacterium | reverse complement strand
CGTCGTAGTCGGTGAGGGGGCGGGAACGAACGTCGCCGCCGCGAAACCGATTGGGGGCATAACCGCCGGGGACGGCGGCGCCTATGTAGGCCTCAATTGCCAACGCCTGGGCGGGGCTAAGCTTGCGGTTTTCTCCCCCGGCCGGAAATGCGGGGTTGGGCGAGGAGGCATGCCCCTTTTAGCTGGCAACAGATCGTTGCCCATGTTTTGCGATGCGTTATATGCAGGCGGTGGCGGCAAGGGACGGATATCGGGGACGGATCTTTAGCGAGCTGGTAGCGCGACAGCGCCGCAACCCTGCCTATTCGTTGCGAAGTTTCGCTCGCGATCTGGGCATGAGCCCGACGACTCTGTCGCGCCTCTTCAACGGCAAACGTGGCCTGTCCGAAGATAGCCTAAAGCAAGTGGCCGCCCGGCTTACGTTCGCCCCCGAAGAGACCACGGCCGCCCTCGATGAGCTACGGGGTCGTCCGGATCCTTTGGCCGACACCGCCTATACGGCCCTGTCGTCGGACATCTTTCATTCGCTGGCCGAGTGGTATTACTTCGCCATCTTGTCGCTAGCCGACTCGGGAAGGGCCAAGGCCGCGCCGAAGTGGATCGCCCGTCAGCTGAATCTCACCGAGTTCCAGGCCCGGGAAGCTTTGGATCGCCTACTGCGGCTCGAGCTGGTGAAAGCCAAGGGCGACAAGCTATTGCCTACGGGAAAATCCTTTCGCATTCCGTCCGATATTCCGTCCGCGGCCGCGCGCCGATTGCAGCACGATCATTTGAATTTGGCCGCCCGTTCTTTAGAGAAGGACCCCATCCACCGGCGCGACATGACTTCAATGACTTTGCTCGCCGATGAAGCGCGCCTGGGGGAAGCCAAACAGATGATCCAAAAGTTTCGGCGCCGGCTCACTCGTTTTTTGGAAAAGGGAAATAGTGGAGAGCGGGTCTACGTACTAGCCGTGCAACTGTTTCCCGTTTGCGAGGGGGAACAGAAATGAAACATGGATTTAGCTTCCTCGCCTTACTTTACCTGGTGGCGGCCTGCGATCGTGTGGTGTTCGTGCCCGGTTCTAATCGCGTCACGAATCCAACCGCGCCCGGCATCATCGGGCACGAGGGTGGCAACGGTGGCGACACCATCGTGGGACTCAACACGGGCGCCTGGTTTTTGAAAGGGGATCATGAGGGCGACCGACCGATTGCGACGTGCCTGAAGTTAGCCCCCAACTTCGGCGTGAACGAAGCCGCCGCCCGCGCGTTAGTAGAAGAGACGGTCGAAACCTGGCGATTTTATCTGGAGCTGCAGGACATCAGCCTACTAGTCGGCAAAGTTCCCTATCGTCCTGCCGGGCGTGTGAAATGGGGGGATTGTGGCGACGACACCGATCTCACGATCTACCTCGGAGTTACTCCCGAAGCGGTCGAGGGTGACCGGAAGAAATTTGTTAATCCTTTAGCCTTCGCGTGGCCGACCGAACCGGCGGGAGACGACGGATGGCGCCGAGGCTACATTTGGGTGGCTCCTCCCGGAAGCCACGGTGAGGGATTTCCCCGCTGGGGCACCGGCAAGGTCTCGGGCGCGGATTCCATTGCGCAGCAGGCCTCGCTACGACAAATTCTGATGCACGAGTGGGGGCACATTCTTGGTTGCGATCACGTAGCCGGCACGATCATGCGCGTCGACATTCTTCCGTACCTTAGGGCGGATGCGAACGGGGAAAATTTCGCCAAGCGATATAATGAACACGTCGTATGGTCTAACCTGAGCCTGGGACTAGTGGATGGCGAGCTTCAGCTGATGCTCTCGCGGATCTGCTACGGCACCGAGGAAGATCGAGAGTGCCGAAATGACCTGGAGACACGCTTGTTATCCCATAAATCGGACGGCTGGCTCGAGCCCGAGGCCTTGAGCCTTCTCTTTGGTGACAACAAAGTGCAGTTGATTCACATCACGCTCGAGCTGCGTACCAAGGTGAATGGTAGTCAGCATTTTGTGGCATTCTACCGGGGCTCGCCTACCAGTGGTCGGGTGGCGCACGAGCGAAGATTTAGTATCGATCTCCCCGACGCGCCTCTGGCCGCGGCAACCGGGCCACGAGTTTTTAAAATGGTGCGGGGCTCCGCCTCTACCGAGTTCCGGGCCGCCGGCGATGAGGTTTTGAGCGGCGTCATCGAAATCGGCGGAACGACTTACCCGGTGCTCATTCAGCGTTCTCCGGCGACTGAGGGCCAGTCACAGATCTGGATCCTCAAAGACGGGAAACGTCTCCGCCTCAACTAATGTGGCGCCCGCAGGAATGATAACAGAACCGCTGTCTACCTTTTGCCGTCCGGGTTACAATTTGGCCCATGAAAACTTTGGTTCAAATTTTCGTCCTTCTGTCCCTGTTTATAATTTCGGGTTGCGTGTCGAAATCGACCTACAACAAAGTCGTCGAAGAAAACGCCGCTCTCGAAGGCACTACCCACAAGCAAGGGTTGGAACTCCAGTCGCAGCTTACGGAGCTACGCGAATTAAATCTACGACTGGCGGAACAGTCGTCACTGCTCGACTCGCTCAAAGGCCGGCTGGGAAAAAGTGCGCTTCACCGCGCGGAGCTCGATCGTTCGCTCGCGGAAACCCGTCAGGCGCTCAGTGAGATGGCGGAGCGCAAGTCCGAGATGGAATCCGAACTTCGTCAGTTCAAAGACCTCACCTTGGGACTGCAAAGCATGATCGATACGGGCAGCGTGAAAGTGACGTTCGTAAAAGGGCGAATGGTCGTTAGTCTAGGGGCCGACGTTCTTTTCGGCTCGGGTTCGGCGCGGCTTTCTTCGGCGGGCATCGATGCGGTTACCGCGGTAGCCAAGCAGCTGGCCAAGATTCCCGGTAAGGATTTTCAGGTGGAAGGACACACCGACGATGTTCCCATCAAAACGCGTGAGTTTCCGTCGAACTGGCAGCTCGCCGCCGCGCGGGCTTACAGCGTCGTCACGACGATGCACGCGGCCGGAATGCCGGAGTCCCGGGTTAGCATGGCAAGCTACGCCGCCACCCGTCCCGCGGCGGAGAATGATAGCGCCGCTAACCGCGCCCTGAATCGCCGAATCGACATCGTGGTGCTTCCCGATCTGTCGAAGCTAATGGACGTGGAAACCATGGCCAAACGATCGGCCACTCCGACGCGCGCGTTAGCGGCGCCGGCCACCACGGTCACCCAGCCGGAGGCCGAAGCTCAAGACTAGTTCACGCGGGAAAAGTTCGGTACTTCACGGTGAGGCGGCTCGTTCGGCGAAATAATTTTATCGCCGTCATCCGATAGGCTGAAGGGGTGGACTTCACGCTTGGTGATCTGTTTTCCGTCGGCCCGATGTTCCGTCCACGTGCGGTGGTACCGGTACTCACCACGGCCAATGCGTTGCCAGGTGATGTCCGGGCCCGAGGTGGTCCGTTTCGTTTGGTTGTCCCAATAGTAAATGTAGCCCGTTCCGTCCGCCATGAAGACGTAGCCGGTGTGCTGAACCGTGGTCACCGACCCACGCGGCGACTGCGACGTCGTTTTCACCACGCGCTTGAAAATGCCACAGACGGGATCTTTGTCTTCGCCGACCGCCACTTGGGAGAAGGCGACAAAGGCTAACGCGAGAACGAATTGGTTCCATTTCATAAAGGCTCCGTATTGCAGCTGAGGGGATGGCACGGTGTGTCATAAAGGGCGGGAAATAGCAAGTTTCGCGTCGGGTTGGCTTCATTACGGGCCCCTAAGCGGATCGGTTTTTTTGTAACGTAAAAAAAGTTCAGGATGGGCACAGACCTGTGCGCGTTGTATCGCCGTCACCTCCGATTTTCTGGATTAGTTGTGTTGCGCGGTGCGAATGCGCGCGATAGGGGTAGCCGTAGTCACTGTGCATTAACTTTTTTTCTTTGGGGGTAAGTTCGATGAAACTGTTCGCACTAGTCATTCTCGTCAGCATCATGCTCGTTAACTCGGCGGCCCAGGCGGCGGACGTCGCTTGGGGAAGAGGCCAAGACGGAGCCACCTATTGCTTCCCGGCCGACAAAGGCAAAGTCATTCCCGGGGGCAGCCCGGTTGATGATCGTCATTGCGGGGTGACCTACAAGTTCGCCCGGTCGTCCAACGGAGGTAATGATTGTTTCCCGGCTAAGCTGAGCGGAGAGACTTTGAAAGGTCGTTACGCCGAGAGCAACGTGCACCTCTGTGCGCATGGCTACAAATGGAGCCGGAGCACCACGGGCGAGGTCCTGTGCTTTCCTACGGATTCCAGCGGAAAGGTTCCGGCGGGAATCAGCGCCGTGGGCAAAAACTACTGCCTGTAAGCTGGCTCGAAAACTACTTGAGACGCCCCGTGCTTTCCGCCGGGGCGTTTTTTTTGCGCCAATTGTGTACACGACACCGCCCCGGCAACTTGGTAAATTTGTGCGATGGGGCGACTCTTCTATCTAGCCGCGGGGCTTCTCTTGGCCCAGGCACTGAGCTGCAGTCTGCGGCCGCTTGGCGCTTCCGCGAAGATCAAGATTTCCCAGCGCGACCTTTCCCAATTCGATTCGTTTGCCCTTTCGGTATCCGGCGGGCTCAGCAACAACGTCACCTCGGCCGCGATTGGTAACCGCGACTTGGCTTGCTTTGGCTTGGCGGGGCAGGTCTTATTTCCGCTCACGCAGAGTGAGCTTGCGGCGGGGGTCGCCGTCAACGTTCCCCATGGCGCTTACCGTTTTACGATTATTGGCTTCGACAACACGTCGGGGAACGCGTCGTCGGTGGCCGCACTTTTTCAGGCTTCGCCCACGCTTCGGGCCTACCGCATCGCCCAGGGTGATGCCGACACCGTGGTGACCCCGGAAGTGGTTCTGACCTCGACCTTCACCCAAAGCACCGAAAATTTGATGACGGCGTGTCCTGCCTCCACGCTCGCGCTCCATGCGGCGATCGTCGGTTCCGGGCAAGCTTCTTACCTAAAGGGTTACGGCGACAGCTGGTCCACGACTCAGATTCCGGCGGTTACCGACAGTACCTTCGCCGATGTGGCGGTGGATGCGGCGGGTAAGGCCCACTTGGTCGTCAATAGCCTCGGTATCGGAGCGATCTATTACTCCACGAACGAGTCGGGAAGTTTCGTAAACTCTTCCCCGAATCTGTTTGATGGGGGAGTGACGGGGGCGGCGCTGGCGCTGAACGAGAGTGAAGTGCCGGTATTCGCCGTCGGGAGTGGGGGAGCATTCGGTAGCTACCAGATCGACATCTACAACTACACTGCGGGGTGGGGCCCGCTTTACCTTTTGCAAAGCGGAGGGACCGAACACTTCTTTAACTTTTCTTTGAGCTCGGGTCTGAATAATCGCTTGTTCCTTATTTATTCCTTCACGACTGCCAATACGGATCAGGCCATCTGGACCGCGAGTGCCCCCGATAGCTGGACTTCGCTAGGAAATCTCGACATGATCGAAGGGACCAATTGCCAGGGGTCATCCGACGGAATCGGGGCGTACGCGCCAAACGGAAATTTTCACCTGGGTTACCATTGTGATCTGGGAGCCGAGGACCAGACTGGCTATGGGAAACACGATGGGTTTCTGCTCTTCTCGGGCTCGGGAGGGGTATCCGGCGGAATCCTAGCGTCCAGCTTCACCCTTGATGCCGCGGGCGGCAAGCATCTGGTCTACCAGACCAATACGACCGAGATCTACTACGCCTACTCCGCGCCGACGGTAACGGCTTTTTCTTCACCGCTTTTAATCGCCACCATCGGAAATAACGTGGCCGGAGATATCACGATCGCCGCCGTGAACGCCGATAACGTGCACGTCGTTTTCCTAACCTCCACTATCCAGGTCAATGTCCACCACCTCACCAACGCTTCCGGGTCGTGGGGTCAAACCATGACCTCCATTCCCGTGTCGACCAGCACTACGCTCATGCCGCGGCTTTGGATTCGCTAAGGCAACCCCGAAGGTTCTTCGCTACCTAGGCGCGTTGCCAGTTACTTCTCGTTTTCGGCCACAGCAAGGTGTCTTCGTCGACTCGCACGATGACCGGGCCACGGCCCGTTAGGCCATACACCTTCACGCGGGTTTTCTCGGTGAAAAGTTGTCCCCATCCCTGAGGCACCGATTTGGGTCCGTACTAGAGTTCTTTTTTTCGAAGTCGTACGGGCCGAAGGCGTCAGGCGGTCCCGTGGCGTTCACGATAATCTTCCCGATGTTTGTTGCTGCCGCGTTGTCGGGATGGCTAGTTCACCTAAATTGTATTCTGGATCGGAATGTTGTTACGGCACATCAATTTCGAATCACGGGCAAAGAGAAGAATCCTCAGGGGCATTTTCTTTGGCTACAAGAAATAGGCGGCACTAACACCCGGTTGGTTAAGGTGAAACGCGAAGTCTTTGAGCAAGCGAAACTGGACGGAGAAGGTCGGGTAACCATAGCTAGCAAGCCAGGCGCACTCGGCGCGCGCTGGATTAGTTCATTAGAGCTGGTGCGCTAGGCAAGGCGCACCGAAGACCATCGCCTGGTCTTTACGACTGACGGGGAACCCATTCCCTAACGGGTAACCCGCTAATCTTAAACTTAAGTTTAAATTTAAAATTAAGTAAATGGCGGAGGGGGAGAGACTTGAACTCTCAAGGGATTGCTCCCGCCGCATTTCGAATGCGGTGGCATACCAATTTGCCTACCCCTCCGCAGAGAATGGGAAAGAAAATAGTCCCGGAGTATGTCGGGCGACGCGGTGCTTGTAAAGAGGCGAAACCAAGACTGATTTTCTCAAGTAGAATAAGGGGCATGCGCCTACGCCCCAGTCCGTTTCTCTTGGTCCTTTTGCTTTTGGCCGCCCCCGTCCCCGCCCACGAGGCGCGGGTCAATCCCGAGCAGCGGTCCGCCATCCAAGAGCAGATGCGAAAGCGCGGGTGCCTGGACCCCCTGGCCAAAGTAGCCACCCGGGGAGGGACCCGCGGGGTTACCCGGGGGGGAACGCGGTCCATCAGTCGAGGGGGCGAGCCTAACCTTCCTCCCGAGATCGAGCAGTACGATCACTACTTTTCGCAGGTGATTCCGGTGGAGCTCGATTTGCCCTACGGCAAAAAGACCGATCCCAAAGCCCACATCTTTTTTCGCCACAACCACGAAGGGCCGGCCAAGATGGCGGTGATGGAAGAGCTGGGCGTGGGCTGGCGAGGCGCCCGGGAAGATACCGCCCCCACGGTGAGCGCCACGTGGATGGAGATGGCCAAAAATTACCACGCGGCCCTCGCCAAACGCGGCGTCGATCCCAAGTCCACCTTCGTGCCGGCGTTCGTGCTGTACAAAGATTTGGGGGAGACGACTTCGACCACGGGCAAGAAGACCATGCGGCGCGAGTTTCTCTTCATCGATCCGATGACCGAGCCGTTTCCCGAAGACATGGCGGCGTGGAAAATTCTGACGAAAGACGTGGCGTTCAATATTTCCTTTCAGCCGATCTTCGAAGCGATGCAGAAGGGAAAGTTTCCGCTACTCGACGCCGCCCACGACGTCTCGCACTTCGTGTCGTTCCTGCGTTTTCCCGAGTTCGCCCAAACGGTGCGCAAGCAGATGGCCGCGCTTCCCGTGGGCGAGACGACCTCGGCCTTCAAGGGGAGGGAGTACTGGCTGACCGAAGCCATGTCGGTACTCGATCCCGCGGGGCAAACGCGTAACCACGATTTTCTCACCAAAAGTGGGCGGCCCACTGCTGCCAAATCGATTGCCGATCGCGAAGTGGATCTGAAGGCGATGAACGAAACACAACTCACCGACTACGCGTACAAGCTCGCCAAACACTTCGAAGGCGAACTACGCGACGTATCGGGCGGCAACTCGAACGCGGCCGAGAAATGGTACTACCTGAGCGAAAGCTTCGGCATGCGGGCCGAAGACATGCTGAAAGAAGATATCTCGACGAGCCAACCCATCGGCAAAGTCATGGAGATGGGTAAGATCTACTTCGAGAATGCGCCGATTAACCTGAGCGCCAACCCCAAGACGCTCACCAACGAAACCGCTACCTTCAGCTTCAATACGATGATCGCCGCGCAAAAGCTGCTCGCGCTGTCGTTGAAAGAGGGACGACTCGGTGATGTCCCCAAGGCCGAAGCGGTCAAGCGCCTGGCCCAGTTCGCGGCGCGGGCGGAGTACCTGATGGCGGAACCACCGCCGAGTTATCAAGAGTGGGCCACGAAATTTCTGGCCGCCGATCTGCCGGCGACCGATCCGCTCGCTAAAACGCTGACCGAGATCTACGGCAACGAGATCGTGCCGCGCTATTATCTGGGGCGTGGCCAGCCCCGCCCGAAAAAGCCCTCGGCCCCTTAGAGTTTATTCGGCGGCTCGATGAAACAAACCGGCGCTTGCTCCAGCCGCCCCGTC
>JBGSST010000384.1:0-2551 GCA_041736915.1 Bdellovibrionota bacterium | reverse complement strand
GCCCACCGGCTGGACGAGGTCTTCAAGCTCACCCGCAAGCATCAGGACATCGCGAGCCAGGAGTTCATCGAACGGCGGGAGAAGTTTACCGAGGCCTTGAAGGTGGTCGATCCCGAAGCCGACGTGATCTTCTCCGGCGACGACGGCACCTACTCGCCCAAAGAGCACATGACCAAAGAAAAGCGGGATAAGCTCATCTCGACTTTGGCGGGCTTAAGCGTGCCGGCCGACTTCCGGCTCATCTTCATTCATCCCAAAAATCGGGACGACGGGCAGCTGCTCGCCCCCAAGCGCAAGGCGACGCTGGTGACCTTGGTGGAGAACTTGGAAAAACGGCTGCGCCGCAAGCTGGAGGGGGAGGTCCCCTACCGCCAGCTGAAGGACGTTCTCTTCGCCATGGACGTGCGCCCGATATCGACGGGTAAGTCCGAGGTAAACCTCATTATTTCCGGACGGGCCAACGAAGCCTTAGTGAATAAGATCAAAGAGGTTTTCTTGAATACCCTTCCTCCCATGGTGGAACCCGGCGAGATCCGCTTCCTCCCCGAGACCCAGCCCTTAGGCTTCTCCTGGCCTCCCGTGGCCATCTCATTGGCCGCCTAAGGTTGGCCTAACCTCCTCTAATCTATAGACTCCTCTGGCTATTTTTTTGCGAATCGAATAATCGTTTCGGTGGGGCGGGGTCGGAACCGAAAATCATGAGGAACCAATGAGCGAACTAACCATGAAGCCTGTGCACTTAGTTGCCGGGTCCGAGTCCAAGTACCCTCCCCAAATCAAGTACATCGTCGGTAACGAAGCGTGCGAACGTTTCAGCTACTACGGCATGCGCGCCATCCTGGTGGTGTTCATGGTGCAGTACTTGAACATGGCGGCGAACGAAGCCAAGGGCGTGTACCATCTCTTCGTCAGCGCCAACTACTTCTTGCCGCTGTTCGGTGGATTTCTCTCCGACCGGTATCTCGGCAAGTACAAGACCATCATTTATCTTTCGATTGTGTACTGCTTGGGCCATCTGGTTCTGGCGCTCTACGAAACGCAGATGGGAATGTACGTCGGCCTCGGGCTAATCGCCCTCGGCGCGGGCGGCATCAAGCCGTGTGTGTCGGCGCACGTGGGTGACCAGTTCAATAAGAGCAATAGCCACCTGCTCAAAAGCATTTACGAGATCTTCTACTTCTCGATCAACTTCGGCAGCTTCTTCTCGACTCTGCTGATTCCGTGGATTCTCCCGCGCTACGGCCCGGGGCTCGCCTTCGGTATCCCGGGTATCCTGATGGCCGTCGCCACGTTCGTGTTCTGGATGGGCCGCCACCAGTACGTTCACGTGCCGCCGTCGGGCAAAGAGAAGTCGTCGCAGTTCTTCGGCGTGTTCTTCTACGCTTTGGCCAACATCGGCAAAAAGAAGAAGGGCGAGTCGTTCCTGGAAGTCGCCAAAGCCAAGTTCCCGGTCGAAAAGGTCGAAGGGGCTAAAGCCGCGGTGGACGTTTTCAAGGTGCTCATCTCGGTATCGGCCTTCTGGGCATTGTTCGAGCAGCACGGTTCGTCGTGGGTGCTTCAGGCCAGCCAGATGGATCTCAACTGGTTGGGCATGAAGTGGGAAGCTAGCCAGATTCCGGCTTTGAATCCGATCATGGTGATGGTGCTGATTCCGTTGTTCAGCTACGGCATCTACCCGATGATGGAAAAGCTCGGCGTGAAGATGACCCCGCTTCGCCGCATGGGCGGAGGCATGGTGCTTACCGGTCTGTCGTTCGTGTTCGCGGGCTTCATCCAGACCCAGCTCGAGGCCGGCAATGCGGTCAGCGTGGGCTGGCAGTTTCCGCAGTACATCGTGCTGACCATGGCCGAGGTGATGGTCTCCATCACCGGTCTCGAGTTTGCCTACACGCAGGCTCCGCGGGCGATGAAGAGCACGATCATGAGCTTGTGGCTGCTCACGGTTACGGCCGGTAACTTGTTTACCGCCGCAATCGAGTTCATGAACAAGTTCAGCGGCGCGCAGCAGTTCTTCTTCTTCGCGGTCGTAATGCTCGTCATCTCGGCGATCTTCGTGGTGATGGCCACGCGTTACGAGTACCGCAACTACGTCGAAGACGGCGCGGCTACCGCGTAATCGTCGACAGAATAGTGTTTCGAAGGGCCGGGGAGGCGATACCTCTCCGGCTTTTTTATTGTCCTGGATTATTGAGCGTTGAGCTTGGACGCCGTACGCACGATTCGCTCGGGCAGACGCTCGTTGAGCGAGGCCGAGGCTTCCGTGCCTTTGATGTCCCACAGGTGGCGCAGGCAGACCGCGCGCACGGCGCTGGCCGTGTCGTCATTGGCCGCGCAGGTGTGGAAAAAACGGGCGGCTTCGTCCGCATCGGCGCCGCCGTTTTTGGCGAGCTCCGCCATGTGGCTCATCCCTTCGACGCCGTTCAAAAGCGATTCGGGCGCCTGGTGCGGGTTCTTGGCGACCTCGGCCTTCACCGTACTTACGCTTGGCAGGGTGGCCAGCGTAGCCAGCGCGATACCGGTGCGCGGGAGGGCGGGGCCCTCGTCGGCCATG
>JBGSST010000356.1:0-5615 GCA_041736915.1 Bdellovibrionota bacterium | reverse complement strand
TGGCGCTGACGAAAATCAACTCATCGCGTCAGTAAACGCACCTTAACCAGCGTCTACACAGCCGCGATTTTGGCTTGCCTAACCCAAGCAAATTCGCGTTATTGCCTGCTACAATCGACGCTCTTGTTGAATTGTAGTTGTGGGGATTTCGTGGGTTCACGGGGAGTGGGATTTTGTGGTCGTAGTACGCCAACCAAGTTTCACCGTTAAATCTCAGAACAATTTATTTTTGGGGGAATCATGACAGTGTGGATTCGTTTAGCCGCTATCGTTCAGATTGCGTGCTTATTCACGGCGTCTCCGGTCTTCGCGGACAGCAAAGCGAAGGCCTTGGCCAAAACCAAGGTGGGAAAACGGACGGTGGCCCGTGGGCCCCAGTTCAAGATCCCCGATCCGGGGGTCATTCAGTTTCCGACCGCCATCCCGGGCCAACCTTATTCCTTCGATTTGAAGCAGCTTCTGGCGGTGGCCGGTGAGCCACCTCTAAGGTGGGAGCTCAACGGTGCGCCGACCTGGCTGAAGCTCGATAGCGACAACAGCCGCGTGACGGGCGACCCCACGGCGGCCAATGCCGGCGTGGCGAAGTTCCAGATCTCCGTACAGGATTCCACGAGTGAAGGGGGCGAGGTAAACCGCAGCGCCGAAATCATCGTTTTCGCGCCGCCTACCTTTACTACCGACAAGATCGACTTAGGGATTCAGAACGAAGGCCAGACCGACTGGTCATTCGATCTGAAACCTTATGTGCAAAACCCCGCGGGCGGCGTCCTCAATTGGGACGCTACCGGCCTTCGCCCCTGGATGCGGCTAAACAAGAGCACCGGTGTGCTCACCGGCGTTCCGGCGCGTAAGGACGTAGGCAAATACAACGGCATCACCTTCATCGTGAAGGGGCCGAGTGGCGAAGGACGGGCCGCCGGTTACGGCGAAGTTCGTCTGGTCATCACCCCGCCGAAGTGGATCAAAAAAGAGATCACGATCGAAAACGCCAAGGAAGACTTTCCGTACAGCCGCAACTTGGTCGAGTTCGTCGTCAATCCCGATCCGCTATTGCAAGAGATCAACTACGAGATCGTTTCCGAAACGCCTCCGCCGTGGCTCAGCATGGGCAAAACGTCGGGCAACCTGTTCGGTAATCCGGGCGCGGCCAACGTAGGCAACATCAGCGTCACCGTGCGTTTGTCGGCCACCTATAATGGTACGGTCTACGGCGACACCGCCGTCTTCAAGTTCACCGTCATTCACACGAACCACGCCCCGCGCTGGCTCGCTAAGCCGTTGAACCTCCCGCAGGGGGCAACTGGCGTGGCGTATAGCCAAGACTTGTCGAAGTCGGCCACCGATCCCGACAAGGGCGACAAGCTGACCTACTCGATCATTTCGTTCAACGGCCCAGGCGCCGCGTGGGCGAAGCTCGATCCCAACACGGGTCTTTTGACCGGCACGCCGAACAAGGACAACGTGGGCGACAACTCATTCGTGGTCCGCGTGCAGGACCAAGACGGACTCAGCGACGAGACCACGGTGCAGCTGCGCGTGATCAAGTCCAATGAGCCCCCGTACTGGATTGCGGCCCCCGGCCCGACCATTCTACCGACGGCCAAGGAAGATATCTCTTACGGCGTGGACCTGAACAACTACGCCAAAGACCCGGACAGCGACAAGCTGACCTACACCCTCCTCGATAACGTCAGCTGGCTCACCGTAAGCCCCAACGGCATCGTGTCGGGCAAGCCTGGCAAGACCCACCTCGGACTGCACAAGTTCACGGTGCGCGTGTCGGACAATATCTCGGGTTCCGCGGTGAGCGAGATTCAGGTGTTCGTCGAGCACACGAATCACGCCCCGTTCTGGACGCAGAACCCCATCACCTTCTCGGTGAAGGAACGTGAGCCCCTTCCGGCCTCGGTCAATATCCTCGCCTACGCGAAGGATGACGACGACGGCGATACGCTGACGATGAGCCTCATCGAAGGCACGCCGTGGGCGACTCTCGACCCGAAAACGGGTCAGTTCACGGGTACGCCGACGCGTGACAATGTGGGCGAGAACCGCTTCAAAGTCCGCCTGGCGGATCAGGCAGGCCTCACCGCCGACGTGATCGTCATCATCAACGTCATTAAAGTGAATCAGGCCCCTTACTGGGAACCCACTCCGGTCGTGCTCGCCAACGCCAAAGAGCGCCAGGCCTACTCGGCTAGCCTGTGGGACTTCGCCAAGGATCCGGACATCGGCGACACGAAACGTTTCGTGCTGTTGAATGGTGCCCCGTCGTGGGTGCGCCTTTCGCCGGATGGCATGGTCACGGGAACTCCGCAGCGCTCCGACGTGGGCGTGAACGAGTTTCAGGTGCGCGTGCTGGACGCGGCGAATGCCGATGCGGTCACCGTGGTTCGCGTCACGGTCGAAAAGGTAAATCAGCCTCCGCGCTGGCGCCAGAATCCGATTCAGCTGGGCGAGGCGTATGAAGATACGACCTTCTCCTTCGATCTCACTCCGTACGCCATCGACGACGACGGCGACAAGCTCACTTACAAGCTGGCCAATGGCCCGGCTTGGATGTTCGTGGGTGAAGACGGCAAGATCACCGGCACTCCGCTGAAGGAACACCTAGGCCCCTACACGGCGACGTTCATCGTTTCCGACGGACAGGCCGAGGCAACGACTACGGGTAAGGGGGTGGTGATTCACAAGAACCACCCGCCCACCATCTCCGCCGACATGCCGGTCTTCGAGGTCAAGGAGCGCTCGGTGCGCGCCGAAGACCTGAAGAAGTGGGTAAAGGATTCCGACGGCGACGTGCTGAACTTCGTGCTGGAAAGCTCGAGCGACTTCGTGAAGCTATCGGCCGACGGCACGCTCACGATGGAGCCCAAGTTCAAGCACATCGGCGATCACTCGCTTAACTTCAAAGTGAACGATGCCGAAATTGCGATTCACGGCTCGGTCAAAATCAGAGTTCTGCGCGATCCGCGTCCGCCCGTTTGGTTGACCGACCCCATCCGTTTCGAGGGTAAGACCAACGAGCTGTTCACCAACAGCGTCGCCGGTGAAGCCCGCGATCTGGATGGCCTCCGCATCACGTTCCGCAAAAAGTCGGGACCGGCGTGGCTCGCGGTCGACACCGAAGGGAATCTCCGCGGTACGCCGAAAGAAGGCAACCTGGGGCTCAACGCCTTCGTGCTCGAAGCCTGTAACGACGTGATGTGCTCGACCGAGGGTGGAAACATTCTCATCGACGTGAAGGTCGGAACGCAGGTCGACGTGGTTCAGGTCGACACGGCCGATCCGAATGCGAAAGCCGAGTACACCTGGATTATCGACAACTCCAAGTGGTGCGACAAAGTCATCGTGGCACTGAAGAAATACATCGGCGTGTTCTACAACGCCATGAGTGTCATCAAGCATGAGGGAATCTATCTGTCGGCGGATGCGTTCAAGCACGACGGCACGCCCATTCGCGTAGCGAATGGACCGTTGCTCATCAGCTCGAACAACAGCCCCGCCCAGGACTTCCTAAAGCGCTTGGATAGCGGTATGAGCAGCGAATATTGCGGCAACTGCAATAACTCGCCTATCTGGTCGCTCTTCCGCTTCACGCAGAAGGTCGTAGGCATCTCGGAGATCTACCACAACGGTTTCATCATGGCGGGGGTTCCCTCGGACGCGATGATGGTTTCGCAGCAGCGAGACCACTTCCCCGCGTTCACCAAGAACAAGCCCGACATGAAGAACTGGCGCGCGGAAGACTTCGCGAACGCGTATAAGAACTTCTACGCTACGGAACAGCAAACGTTCCGCGCTAACGCGATGGCGCCGAAGTGTCCGAAGCTCATCGACAACGGCACGCACGGAGGATCGGCGTCTGCCGAGAACTCGTACCGCGTCGTCGTCGATGCCACGGGCGGCAAGTACTACGCCACGGGTTGCGACTTCAACATGGAGGCGGCGCTCAAGGATTACGCGCAGCGGATTATCTTCCGCGCGTACGTTCACGCTAAGCACACCATCAAGTTGAGCAAGCAGCCTATCCAGATCGCCAACACGATGAAGGTCCGCCTGGGCGACATCGAGCTGCCGGGTAACACCGGAGCGGCCGGCGACCTCTGGTACTACGATCAGGGCACCAACAGCGTGAAGCTGCGCTGGCACCTAATCGATCAGGGCCAGGTCAAGCCGGGCGACAAGGTCACGGTAGAGTACCGCGTGTCGTAAGTAACAATCGGTTCGAGAATCTTCAAAGCCCGGGCGCTCCGATGGAGGCCCGGGCTTTTTTTTGCCCGTTACTCCGCTCGTGGGCGGTAGTAACTGACCCGGTCCGGGAGGGTTTTAAATCCGCCCGCCCCTCGCTAGTCCTCGGCTCACGTTCCTCTTTCAAAAAGGCTCGCGCGCCTGTGGAGGCTTCGGGGCAGCCAGATTTAAAACCCCCCCGGACCTCGTGAGTCACTGCCGGACCGCTGATGAGGTAACGGGCAAACCAATCCTCGAACTGTCTTAGACTCGCAGATTCTTCAGGCCAGTCTGGTGCGTGAGGCGGTGGTGCGCGGCGCATAGGGTGATGAGGTTGCTCGGGAGGTTCGGTCCACCTTGGGCCTTGGGCTCAATGTGGTGGTGGTGTGTCCAAGCCGCCGAAGAACAGGGTTCGCCGTTCGGCAAGAGCGCCCGACAGCGCCCTTGGTCCCGCAGATTCACTTCGTGTCTCACGCCGGCGGTTAACTTTCTTGAGGAAGGCCGGTGACGCGAGTTTCCTGAGGAAAGTGGTTCAAGGATTTTTTTGGCAATCACCCGCTCGGCTTTTTGCACCGAGTCTTTGTGCTTTAAGTAGAAGTCAGCCATTTGCTCGAGAGTTTCCTCTAATGTTTTACTCGGCCCGACGATTTCCCGAATGCGCCGCAACTTTGTTTCCAGAGTTTTCGAAATACCAACTTTCAGCTCGGCCCGGTCCTTCGAGACGATCCTGACGTTCTCACGCGGCATCGCCTTTGGATTCACCGCGCAAACTTCACGCTCAAGCTCTCGTTGGGGCAATGTAGCGGCCTTATCTATCCAGTCCTGGGAGTTCGCCACGGTGATCACCGGCACAACGCGCCTAGCTTGCGACAACGAAAGGATTCCATTTTCAATCGCCTGCTTGAGCTGCGGCACTTCCTGCGACTTTTTAGCCACTTTGGAAAAGTAACAGGCCTGCGCTTCGCTCAGCTTCAAAGCCGAAGTGCAATAAATGAAGAGACTAGGATAGGAAAGCTCGAAGAAGCCATTTCGCTTCTGCAAATCAATCAGCACATCGAGCAGTGCTGACTCAGACTCCCGATAAGTTCTTGCCAGTCCCAATGCTTTTTCATGAAGTGATTTAACGTCCATGAAAAGTTCATAACATGCCTTTTTTTCGTCGAATTAAAAGCCCGCCATTCGACGAAACACAGGCGAACTTAATTTTCGGCATTTGCCTCAGGAAACTCCCGGCCCCAGCACAAGCAACGCATGACGCGGGAATGAAAAACCAGTACTGCAACAACATTCAAAAACGCCGAAGAAACACGTCAATCTAAAACCACCAAATATTATAATTCTCGAGGAGCGCGCAGCACGCCGATACGCCGGCCACCGCCGCCCGC
>JBGSST010000323.1:0-9517 GCA_041736915.1 Bdellovibrionota bacterium | reverse complement strand
CCCCGAGAAACTTTTCCGATGCCAGGATTTGTCCGCCCCGGGCTTCGTCACAAAGACGTGACGCTAAGTTCGAAACGGAGCCGATCACCGTATAGTCCCAGTACTTCTCGAAGCCGACGGCGCCAATGGTGGCGCGACCGGTGGCCATTCCTATACCGAAGTCGAGCTCGTACCCTTTCGGTTGCCACTGATCGCGTAAGCGAATCATAACCTCACGCAACTCGAGCGAAAGCTCGACCGCGCGGGCGGGATGATCCGGAATCTCCGACGGGTCGTTGAGGAAAAACATCATGCCGTCGCCAGCCAGCTTTCCGATCGTACCATTGTGGCGCAGTACGGTTTCGCCCGCTTGGGCGTAGTACTCGCCGAGCACTTCCATTACCTGCTCCGGCAAAGCCTTTTCGGCGAAGGCGGTGAAGCCCCGTAGGTCGATGAAAATAACGGTTACGTCTTTACGCCGGCACACCATGCTGGCGTCAGGGCTGTGATCGAGTACGAAGTCAGCGATTTGTGGCGAGAAGAAACGCTTGAGCTTACCCACCTGGGTTTTGGCCGTACTCTCTACGGTATCGTGCATGGTCTTTATCTTGACCAGCGAGTGGATGCGGTTCAAAAGCTCGTTTTTGTCGATCGGCTTGGTGATGAGATCGTCGGCGCCAGCCTCCAACCCCTTCATACGCTCGCCGGTCCAGTCTTTCCCGGTGATGAGGATGATCGGTACGATCTTGTCATCGTAACGGCGGCGGATCTCGCCGCACAGCTCATAGCCGTCTTTACCGGGCATGACCACATCGGAGAGCACCAGCTCAGGAAGCTGCTTAGCCATACTTTCCAGTGCTTCCTGGGCCGACGCCGCAATGGTGACGTCGAAGCCGTGAATTTCCAGAAGCCTCCGAATGACGTCGGCAATCTCCCGTTCGTCATCCACCAAAAGAATGCGGGGCCGTTCGGCGGGAACCATTGGGGCGAGGTCGTTGCCCGTCATGATGACATCAGGCATGGGAGACTCCTTCATCGGGCCCGTGGAAAAGTCCCACGGCCTCATTAGACCAATTCCAAAAACTGACACGGTCACCCGACGAGGCCATTACTAGCGTGGCCGAATAGCCGGCGCCGGGAAACAGCGTAAAGGCCGTCCACGTCTGCAAGGTCACGGGCTTCACCGGCGCACGAAAGAAGATCCCATCGCCGTGAGCCTTGGCCGCAGCCTCCTTTAGCGTCCAGAGCGCGAAGAAGCTGTCGCGTCTAACGCCTTCGGGTAGTGACTCTAGAAAGACCGAATCGGTTTTTTCGAGAAAGCGATCGGTCACCCGGTGGAAATCCAAGTCGGCGTCGCGCTGCTCGACATCAATTCCTATAGTGATGGAGCGGGAGAAGGCGTAGACGGCAATCGATCCCGAAAATGATACGTTGAACTCGACGGGGCTCTCGGTTTGTCCAGCCGCGAGGCTTGGCTTGCCTTTCGAATTGTAGGCGAGACGAATCTCTTGGGGATGCAGGCCGAGATAACGGGACAGCATCAGGCGCAGCCCCCCGCGTACGAGAATGAACTGGTCGCCGTCACGAGGGTAACGGTACAACGACGCACGATCCCGCTCCTCTGGCGTGAGAATGCCGTACAGTTCCCGCAGGAACGGGCGCAGCTCTTCCACGTTCAACCGAACGACGTGGACCTCTCCGGGGCTAAGCTCCGTGGTACGGGGCAAAGCTTCGGAGAAGCTATAGTAGGTCTCGTACGATCTCATAAACGTCGCCCTTGGAGAACGGCTTGGACAGCAAGCCGTCGAATCCCTTGACGCCCTTCTTTCCTAAAGCGGAGCTCATTCTTAATTCTGGGTTAACTTGTCCGGTCACCGCCACGACGCGGGTGGAGTCCAGCCGTCCGAGTCGTTTGCCCTCGCTTACCAGCTCGTGGCCTTTTAGCTTCGGCAACTGCAAGTCGGTCATGACGAGGTCGAACCTCTCCTTCTTTATCCGTTCGAGCCCCTCTTCGCCGTTCAGCACAACGCTCACTTCCAGACCAAGGTCAGTCAGATAACGTTCCACCAGGTGGGCGATGACTTCTTCGTCTTCCACGACCAGTACTTTGCCCTTCAATTGCACTGCGGCGGGAGGCGGTGAGTCCGACATCTTGTCGAACAGCACGTCTTCGGAGCGCAGTCCCGGGAAGCTGATGAGGAACTGGGTTCCCCCTCCCTCACGAGGTTGCACGGAAATGGCGCCATTCATCTCCGAAACAATGGAACCGACGATGGAGAGGCCAAGGCCCGTTCCGTGCTCGACTCCCTTGGTGGTAAAGAATGGATCGAAAATTCGATTTCGCAGTTCGTCGGGAATCCCCGGACCGTTGTCGCTCACCACTAGCTCCAGCTTGTTGGCCACGCTGCGGGTTTCGACGAAGATCTTGGCCTCGGGCACGCCGTT
Source organism: Bdellovibrionota bacterium (assembly GCA_041736915.1). Taxonomy (GTDB): domain Bacteria; phylum Bdellovibrionota; class FAC87; order UBA2466; family UBA2466; genus JBGSST01. The sequence continues at coordinate 7,093 of JBGSST010000323.1, read as the reverse complement.
TACGGCATCGCGCGCATTCGTAAGCAGGTTCATCAGCACCTGACCAAAGCGGGTCGGCAAACCGTGTACGAAAGGCGAGTCCGCGGACAGGTTCATCTCGAGCTGAATCTGCTCACTGCCGAGCAGCGGACGAAAGAGTGACAACGTTTCCTCAACCGACTTGTGCACATTGAAATTGACCATCTCGGTCTCTTCTCCGCGGGCGTGGCGGCGAAGCCCCTGAATGATGCTGACGACGCGCTGAATGGACGTGTCCTGCTGGTCCAGAATGGCCGCCATCTCTTTCGGATCGACGTTCCCTTTGCCCTGAAAAACTTCACGCAGATAGTCGACGTTACCCTTCAAAATGGTGAGCGGATTGTTGATCTCGTGGGCGATGCTGGCTGACATCTCACCCAAGGAGGCCAGTTTCGACGCCAGCAGCAGCTGCTGATACATGTTGCGAACCTCTTGGGTACGCTCCATCACCCGGGTTTCCAAACTCTGGTTGAGACTTCGAATCTCGTTCTCCGTCGACTGCAGCCGGAGGAGAATACGAGCCTTCGCTAGAAACTCATCGTGGTCAAAGGGCTTGGGAATGTAGTCGTCGGCTCCGACTTCATAGCCCTTCATCCGCTCTTCTACGGAGGCTTTGGCGGAAACCAGCACTACCTTAATCGTCGAGTACTTCTCCTTCACGAGCTGACACAGCTCGTAGCCGTTCATTCCGGGCATCATGATGTCGAGCAGTGCCAAATCGGCGTCGAAGGTTTCAAGCTCGTGCAGCGCGTGCTTGGCGTCGGGCGCGGTCACGATCTCCTCGGCCACGTCTTCTAGGAGATGAACGATGATGTCGATATTGCGTGGGTCGTCATCGACCACGAGTACCCGGCCCATCTTTTTTTCAGTTTGGCTCATGCGGCCTCCTTGACGGCCACTTCGTCAGAAGCGGCCTCGGGAATGACGAAAGTGAAACGCGTGCGGCCATCGGGATCGTTGGCCGCAAAAATCTTGCCCTGATGGCCCAGTACGATCTCTCGGCTGATGGCGAGGCCGAGCCCCGTTCCCCCTGAGCCCGAGTGGGTTTTGCTACTCTGCACGAACTTGTCGAAGATGCTCTCCAGCTCGCTGTCGGGAACCCCGACCCCCTGGTTGGTAATCGAAAAAAATACCGAGCCAGCGCGCTGACCGTACTCCACCCGAATCTCCGTACCCGCATTCGAGAACTTGATCGCATTGGAGAACAGGTTGCGAACCACCTGGCCGATGCGATCTTGATCCATGGACCCCACGACCTCGCCCATTGGCCTGGTGACCCGAATTTCCACGTTCTTCTCTTTGGCGTAGCCGCTGAGTTCCGCCTGCACCATATCGACAACCTTCGCGAGGTCTAGCCGGCGCATGCTGTAGCTCATCTTCTGCGCTTCGAGTTTTGAGAGGTCGAGCAAGTCGTTGAGCAACGCCATCAGGCGGTGCCCGCTGTCCAGAATCTGGTTAAAGTAGTTTCCAAGTTTCTCCGCCGTTACTTTTTTGAATTCACGCTTGCCGAAGTTGGCGTAGCTGATGATGCCGTGCATGGGCGTGCGTAGTTCGTGCGACATGTTGGCCAGGAAAGTGGACTTAGCCAGGTTGGCCGCTTCGGCCGCATCTTTGGCCCGCACGAGCTCTCTCTCGGCCAGCATGCGATCGGTCACATCTTCAATGATGAGTGTATAAATCCTCCAGCGGTCGAGCACCGTTTCACTCACCCCAAACTCAACCGCAAACTGCTTTCCCTTGCGGTTGACGGCTACGGCCGCGAAGTGACGCCCGCCCGACTTGAAAAGATCGCGGAATGCCGGAACTTCAACCGTCTCGTCGCCGTGCACCGGCTTCAAACTGACTAGGAACGAGTTGAAGTGTTTACCTTTGAGCTCGGCGGCGGAGAACCCGAACATATCTTCCGCGGCCTTATTCGCGTTCTCGATGGCCCCGTGCTGGTCCACGGTTACAATTCCCTGGGGCGCGTTGTCTAGCACCGCCCGCAAGCGGGCGTGCCCCTTGGCGATGACCTTATTGTTCGCCTCGATGGTCTGCATCGCCATCTCTTTCATTCCTTCGTACAGCAGAGTGAGCGTAGTGATGAGCGCCAACAGGCCACACAGGACCGACGTTTCAAGGAGCCGAACCTTCTCGTAGGAGAGCTCGGATGGGCTAACCCAGCCCAACTTATCGAGAATGAAGAAGACGAGGATTTCGGTGAAAGAAAGCATTCCCCAGATGAATCCGGACCGGGTGCCCGACATGCAAATGGCCACCATCGGCACCGCCACCATCCACATGAGAGGTGCCGAGCCTTGCCCGCCGCTGCAATAAGCGGTGTAGGACAGAATGATGAAAAGGTACGAAGTCAGCAGGTTACCCGACAGCACGATGCGCCCGGTAAAGCGCAGTACGATGGGCGTAAGTGAACCGAACACCCCGGCCATGAGAATGGCGAAGCCCGCCACCGGAAGCTCCAACACAAAAGCGTAGACAGCTCCGTAAACCGGCGCCCACAGTGACACCGCAATTGAAAAGATCACTACGAGGTTGGCCCGACGACGCGTCTCAACGTCTTTAGTTTTTAGCTCGCTGGGAACGAAATACTCGACGAGGTCGACGGCTTTCTGAAAAGCGCTCTGCCAGCCCTGCCCTTTAATCTGCAGAGCCTTGACCGTAAAGCGGCGAACCAGATTCTTGGCCTGCAGCTGCACTCGCTGCCAGGCCGTAAACTGATCGTTGAAGCCGCCACGCTCATAAATCTCGGCGCATTCTTTCCGACGAATCTTCCCGCTGGTGGTCTTCGGCAATCCGCCAGGTTGTACGAACAGGATACGGGCTACGGTGACCCCAAAGCCTTCCTGAATCTTGAACTCCATGTGCGATCGTAACTTTTCCCGCTGAGAGAAGGTGTGAGGTCCAATCTCGGCCACGACCACCAGCTCTTCGGTCTCTTTGCCGTTCACCACCGAAAAGGCGGCGACCCGTCCCGTGAGGATTCCCGGCACTTCGGCGAGGTGCCGCTCTAGGTCCGAAGGATAAAAATTCTGCCCAGCAATGATGATTAGGTCTTTTTTCCGATCGATGACATAAAGCTGTCCTTCACTCAGGTAGCCGATGTCGCCAGTCTTGAGCTCTCCCCGATCCGTGCACGACATGCCTTTGCTGAAGTACGTGTTACTGATCGAAGGTCCGCTGACCACGACCTCGCCGACCTGGCGAGGCCCCAGCTCGGAGTCGTCCTTAAGACTTAGAATCCGAACCGCATGGCCGGGCAACGGCCGACCCACCGACACGCAGGGGATGGCACCGTCCGCCCGCGAGGGGAAGGCCCGGGCGTGTTCGATGAGCTGAGACCTATCAACGTGCTCGATGATCGGCTCTTCGTTGGGGTTGGGGAACGTAACGGCCAGCGTAGCCTCGGCCATGCCGTAAACGGGGAAGAACGCTGTACGACGAACTCCGAACGGTGCGTACTTCTGGTGAAACTGGGCAATCACTTTTGGGTCGATGGGCTCGGCTCCGCAGAACGCCAGCCGCAGAGTGGATAGGTCGAGTCCGCTGAGCTCACCTTCTTGTGCACGCTTCACGAGCACGGAATAGGCAAAGTTGGGGGCGACGGTCATCGTGCAGTGAAAACGGTGGATCGCCCAAAGCCAGCTAGCCGGTTGGGCCACGAAGGCCAAGGGCGACATGAGAAAAGTGGGCACCTTCCAGTAGAGCGGAAATAGCAAGCCACCGACCAAACCCATATCGTGGTGAAGGGGCAGCCACGACATGACACGATCGAGGTCGGCACGAAAGTCGATGGCAACTCCCATTGCGTGCAGGTTCGCCGCAAGGTTAGCTTGCGTAATTACGACGCCCTTGGGCTCGCCCGTGCTGCCGGAAGTGTATTGCAAAAATGCAGTGTCGTGCGCTTTAGGAAACGGCAGGTCGAGTTCAGGATCCGTCTGGCCTGCACCAACGAGCGCCTGCGCCCGCACCTGATTCACGTGCTCGCACTCTACCCGGCCGAACTCGGCATTGCGTTTCCACGACGTAATATCGTCGGTGATTACGTAGACCGGACCGCAATCCTTCAGCACACCCTTGACGCGCTCTTCGAAAGCCGGCATCCGCGAGAAGCCTCTAAACGGCGGTAGCGGTACGGGGACGAGCCCCGCCCTGGTCAGGCCCAGCATCGTCACCAGAAAATCGATCGGGTCCTCGACCATGAGGAGAACGCGCGATTGGGGTGCCCACGAGCGAGCAATACTCAAGGCGTGGAAATGAAACGCGAACGAGACTGATTCCTGCAGAAGTTTGGTGAAGTGAACCGCATCTTCGCCGAACTCGCCGCCACGCAGAGTGAGGCGGCTTAGGGCGGTGCGTTTCGCATCGGCTAACGTGTGCTCGGCAAGATTGTCCCACAGTAAAGCGGGCGCGGACTTCTCCACGCGTGGCTCGGCGGCGCTTTGGTTCTTGGGCTCGACCGGGTCGAGCGCGGGAACGGGTTTGGGGATCACTTGCATCGAGGGTCCTCGAAGCTAGTTATCGGCAGGAAAGGAACAAAAATTGAGAAATCTCCACGATTGACCGACGCGACGGGCCAATGCCAGGACAAGACTGGGAGGGACTAGGGGTAGGTGAGAAATTTCCCGGTGAGCTTTACCTGGCGCGTGGGAACATCGTCGGTGGAGACGAAAAAGGCCGGCTCCATTTCCGGAATCTTAATGGGGGCCCCCGTTCGGGTAAGCGCGACGCCAGCTCCCACATGCTCAACTTTTATCCCCTCGATGCTGCGAAACCACTTTTCCAGCGTCATCCGATTTCGGAGCCCTACAAAGCGCATGGGGGCTGAGAACATCTCTAGCGGCGGATACCGAAAATCCCGCGAGAGCGGCTCGTCCTGGGACGGTGAAAGTACAATGGTTCCACCCTCTTTCGCGAGCTTGAGATACGAGAGCAGAACGAGGTCCATGCGGTCGGTATAAGTGAAGGGGCCAAATAGATCCGTAATCAGATCGGCCTGTCCAAGCTTGGCAGGGTCGGCGTCCTCCACTTTTCCTTCGAGGTAACGGAACCGCGCACTGCCCGCCGCGGCCTCCGCGAGCAGCGGCACATTCTCGGGCCGCTTCATGGCAAGCGCGGTGAGCTTGGGAATATCTTTTCCATCCCGTTTCAGTCGCTCGGCATAACCGGCCATGGCTCGTGCTTCGCCGGCCCCGGCGTCTATCCAGTGAGAGTTACCGTCCAGTTTCTGAACTTTCTCGTGGAACTGATTTGGCAGGTGGAACAGGTAGTGCTCGAACTTACGCTCGATCACCATCAGGTTGTTGGCGAGGCGATCGCTCAATAGGCGCATGACGACGCAAAAGCCCTGAGGAGTCATCTTCAGATCGTCGGGCGGCGCGAAGGCGGGAGTGGCCAGCACTAGCGTGGCCATTACGACGACCGAGCGATACGTCATTCACCGGCCTGGGACAGAGTCGGCTTGGCGAAGTCGACGTGCCGGCGAAGCACGGCGAGCGGTTCCGGACGGAGCCACTTTACGACCATGGGGTCAGCGAGCAGAACCTCACGGAGCCATTTACGCCCGGCGAGCCGAGTAAGACTCGTGTGAAGGAGAGGAAAGCCGGTCAATTCGCGCGCCACTACGTCGGCGAACGCGGGATGAGAGAGTTCAGATCTCTCGAGCGCATCAAACACCAACGCCATCCATTCAGCGATGAACAGCCTCGGAACCGAGTCGTTCGCTTTAGGGGCTAGCGCTACTGGTTTCTTCCAGGTGCGTTTGGGAAACTCCGTTTTCCAAGCGGCGCCGAAACGGCCGGCCCAGTCGCTGACCGCGAGCGAGAAACCAAACTGACTGATTGAGGCCTCTACTTCGGCCAAGGTTAGTCCCGCTTCGAACAAGCTCGTCATGCCCGCAATGGTCGAGGCCCAAAAACGTTCAATAAAGTAATCACCCTCCCCGCGGCTGACGATCGTGGAAAAACCCATGCGGTGAAAGGCAAAAGCGAGATCGCCACGCGACTCTTCATTGTCGATATTACGAAGCTCGACGACTTTGGAGTTCACCGTATAACCGGGCCAGAAAATACCGTGCGGCGAACGAGGCAGACTGCGCCCGACGGAAAAGGGAAACGCCTCATTGTTTCTCGTCTCGAGCAGAAATGTTTTTGCTCCCGGCTTAGTCTGCGTGTGAACGGCGTAATGAAATGATTCGGCCGGTTCGGAAAGAAACGACTTCCCCCACGCGGCGGCGGACTTTGGCAGCAGCAAGTTCAGCAGCACGGGGATACTTTCCTTACGCCCCTTCTCCGCGAGTAACCGGGCCGACTGTCTGAGAAAGAAGAAGCCCTGCGCTTGCTTAGATTGCGGCTCCATCACCGATTCGGCACTCTTCTTGACTTCGCGGCGCGCCGACAGCTCGTTATACCCCGTAGAGGCGGCGCCGGTTTTCAAGAGGTGAAAGGCTTCGCGGAATAGCGGCTGCAGCTCCGTCGACAGCGAGGAGATGCGCACGTCGGTCGTCTGCACGAAGTTTTCTTGAGCCGTAATCGAGCGCTGCTTGAGAACGTACTGGGACAGCAGTCCCGGGATCCGCCGTTCGAGCTCTCGCTGCCAGTCCTTCAGCGGGATGGTGTCTTGCACGAGGCCGAAACGTTTCGCCTGCTCGGAGCCCCAGCGTTCGCCCCACAGTACGAGGTCAGTAGCCTTTTCCACGCCAACGAGGGGTGGCAGTAACTGGCTTCCCCCAAATGCAGGGATGAAGAGGTACTCCGGAATCTCGGTCATGTAGAACTGAGTTTCCACACACTCGACCGCTACGCGGTACGTGCAGTGGGCGGCAAACTCTACGCCACACCCAAAGCAGCTGCCCTTGATGACCGCCACCGTCGGCACGCGGCACTGTAAAACTGCGGTGTAGGCCGCCCGCACGGGAGCGGTGAGCTCGAAAGCTTCGTCGACACTTTTGATGGCGCTGGCGAGCATCAATCCGACACCGTTGATGAAGCTGCCGGTCTTGCGGGAAAGAAAAATAACGGCCTTAGTCTCTTTGGGATCGACCTTACCCAATAGCTCGACGAGGGCATCGGCCGTGGGC
>JBGSST010000341.1:0-11164 GCA_041736915.1 Bdellovibrionota bacterium | reverse complement strand
TCAATCTCTTTAGTGCCGTGGCTCTCCTATTGGCGAGCGCTATTGCAGGTATCCTCTGGGATAAAGTCGGCGCAAAGGCGACGTTCCTTGCTGGAGGAGGACTGGCGCTGCTGAGCTTTCTGGTTTTTCTGTCTACGCGCTCTCTCTGGAGCAAACCAGTATCGGGCGGAAATGGCTGGAGTACGGGCCTGTAACTCTTACTTTTTGTGCTGAAACTCTTCTTCTCCAACGTAGATCCGCAGGAGTTTCTGTTCGTCGTTAAGTGCGTTGCTACTCATGCCGCACCTCCATTCCAGAGGTTTCTGCCAACATACAGACCCATTAAAGCAGCAATTAGCGCCAGAGCGGGACTAAGGCAAAAGTATGTAGCGGCCACACCATACCGCGATTCCTCGATCAAGTGAGTCAGCTCAAGCGCGTAGGCCGAAAAAGTTGTGAATCCTCCAAGGAAGCCGACGATAACGCCTACCCTTAAGTCGGGGGAAAGAAGCCCACGCTCGGAGCCGAGCACATAAACGAGACCGATGAGGAAGCATCCGACTATGTTTATGAGAAATGTTCCGAGAGGGAACGGCGCTGCCCAGTACCTAGCGACAGCTATTCCCAGGAGATAGCGGCTGATTACGCCGCCAATGCCAAAAATTGTTATGTATGCGAGTTTCACCCTACATCCTCATTAAGAGATTGATGTATCGGCAGGAGTCATCAGCCGCAAAGAAACTCGCGGCGGTTAAAGGTGAACCCCATCACCCGCTCAAGGCAACGAATAAGTTAGCTCAATGATTCAAAAAATTCAATTGATGTTACTCGACGACTTCTTCGTGGACGCTCGTCGTTTCAATATTTGATCCATAGACTGTCCCCCGGCGCCCACCGGGTGTCGTGCGTACACTCGCAGAATGTTCTATGACCAAAAAACAGGTGTCACTGCGTAGGACTGTTCACCGAGCGTCTATCGGCGCCTCTGGCAATGCTTTGGGTTGGTCCCCATTTTTTGCAAAGCGTTTGATAAGTGTCTGAAATGTAGGATTACTGCTTGCGTGGGTATAGAGATGAATCAAAATTGATGCGCGAAATAACATCGAGTGCAATGTTATGGTTCCATCCTGCAACTCTTTCACCGCCCCCGACTTCTTGAGCGTTCCCATATAGGGCTCGTTGTAGATATTTTTTCCGTCAGCAGCTTCGCGAAGTTGTTGCTTTGTGAGTGGGCCGGTTAAAGCAAGGATATTTAGAACCGTTTCGCGCAGAGTTCCTTTCCCATTGAAGTCGTACATTTCCAAAAAGTCTTTGCGTGCTAGTTCGGTTGCCGCAATTTGCAAGGCTTGCTTCCAGTCATCCTCTGCAACGTGGCCATCTGTATCAACTTCAACAAGGTGGTGGCCGATGACTTGGATAGAGTGCGGATATCCACCCGCCACGTCGATATTCTGATCCAAGGCGCCCTTGTCGTAGGTTAATCCGGCTTTCTCAAAACCTTTGGTGAGAATTTCTTTGGCTTCATTGCGTGGCATGACTGACAGGTGAATCATGTCGAAGTGCCTGCGCGCTGAAGGATCGCCAGAGAAAAAGCGCTCAATACCATCAGCGTAACCGATGGCGAGAAACGAAATTTTACCTTGGCCATTTACGTCTAACGTCGTCGAAATGGCGCGAAGAATCTGTGCTGCCCCATCGACATCTTTGAGGTTGTGTATTTCGTCGATGACGATAAGCACGCCATCCAGTTTTTTGTCGGGATCTGTGACCTCATCTAGTCCAGCAATGATGTTTGAGAATGCCGATACCGCTCGGTCTTTGATAACAAGGTTTTCCTCATCCCCCTTTGTCGATCCCTCATAGCCAAGTTTTGCGCCAAAGGCCCCGAAGGTAAATTTTCCATTCTTGAAGAAGCTACCCAGCCTTTGGGAGAGGCGTGTAATGACGGCTTCGGGCATTCGATCCGTCATGAGATTGAGGCTTGCTTGGAGTGCCGATTCAAAGGTCTGATCTTTTTCAACGACGTAATAGCCAGTCAAAAATCGCAGGTTGAAGGTAGGATCTTTTTGCTCCGCCGCGTACATGGCGAGCTTCGCTAGAGCCGTCTTCCCGATGCCGCGCTCTCCCTGCAAAACGAAGCTCGCGGGCATCCCCTCTTTAACCTGAGCCAGCTTTTTGAGAATTTGAAGGAGCTGATCCCCACGCCCAGCGAACAGGGGCGGAGTCACGATTGAGTTGGGGTTAAAGGGATTTGCGAGCTTATTCATAGAAAAACCTAGCTAATTCAATTGATTAGTTGATCTTAGCTTTTTTGTAGTTGGAGGTCAATTTCTTGTAGTTGGCGTGTAGTTGACCCCTGTTTTTTTGTAGTTGGCTTGTAGCTGGCCCTTAGAATCGTTGAGTTGCCATGTAGCTCGGTCGAGCCCGCCTTCATACCCGCCGCTTAGCTTTCCCCCCGCTTACTCCGCAGTAGGACTTGCCGCACCATCTCATGGTGCCATGCCTTCCCTTGCTGCTTGGTGGGAACCTTCATTTCAGTGAGTACGCGGGCGATAGCACAGTTCGATAGCCCCTCTCGATGCATTTTCAAAATGCTGCTGATAACCCGTTGCTCCCCCTTGTGATCCACTACGACTCCGCCAACGCATCGTTTGCCAAAAGATAGGGCATGGACTCGATTAGGCGATGTGCCCTTCTCGTTGATGGGGATACCAAAGCGAACCAGGGCGTTCCGAATGGCGGTTTTGGAGGACGCGAACTCGCCCGCAATTTGCCTCAAAGAACGCTTTTCGAGGACATATTTTTGATGGAGGACGGCTTCGTTAAAAGTTACTGGAAGTGTTTTAACTACTGATGTTATTGTGGTTTTCGGATGGAGGACGTTTCCAGTACCTGGGTCGGAGCGGTCCACCATCCATTTTTCCTAAAGAAAGTGACATTGGAAGACGTTGATTACCGCTGAATCGGGTGGGAATCGGCGAAAAAAACTGTGCTATACCTCCCGGCGGTTCGGAACAGAAACGGGGCGGTTTGTGCGGTTACAGAGCATTTATCTTTTTTGCGCATTTTTTGGATTACTTTTCTTCTGGACGGCCGCTTGGTGTGCCCCCCTTCCAATCAAGGATTACCGCGAGGTCCTTCCCGCCATTCATCGGCTCGTCGAAAAGTACGGTGCAGAGAATGTCCTCTTCGCTACCGATTACGATAACACCTTGGCGCAAACTCCGACTGCGCTGGGAAGCGAACCTTGGTTCGAGGCGCTGATAAAAGAAAAAGGGCACGAACGTTATCGTGAAATCATCCTTTTGCAGTTAGCCATCTTTCATAAGTATCCCACCCAACTGGTGCAGCCAGAAATCCCGTCGGCGATACGGGAGATACAATCGCTCGGCGTAAAGACCATGCTTTTGACATCGCGCAATCGTTACTTTGCCGACATCACTGAACGAGATTTGAAGACGTTGGGAATCGACTTAGGGAAAAATACCGTGCCGGCAGCGAATCTACCAAAAAGATCGTTTCAGCTAATGCCGGACAACGATCGTAAGGTGCTTTTCATGGGGGGAATGTTTTTCACCGCCGGTCTGCCCAAAGGGCATGCACTGAGCTCACTGCTAAATACCGCCGGCTGGAAACCCAAGGCCGTCGTCTTCATCGACGATAGAGAAAAACACGTTCATTCAATCGAAGAGACCTTCGGAAAGAGCGAGGACATTGAAACGGTCACCTTCCGCTACGGCCTCACCGACGAGAAGCTCAACAACGAATGGGAACAGATTGTAACGAAGAGATCCTTTGAACTTCGCGCGATTGCCGGTGAATTGCGCCGATTTATCAAGGCAAAACACCGAAATTGCCACGAACTTCTAGACGAGCTTAGCCGGTAAGTGCGTTCGTAAAGAGAAAGTAGCCGCCCGTGGCCATCCGCTAGGGAAGTGGGCTGCTTTCGCCGCGAAAAAATGGCGGCGCTTTATCGTTGAACCAGCTGCCTTGCGACGCGTAGACGGTACGGCGGTTGTACAGCGAACGCCACTCCAAGGGATAAGCATCGGGAGCCAGGCGAAACACGGCGCACAGCTGGTCGAGCTTGGGCTTGGCCGGCGCGAGAACCTCGACCATCACGCTTCCCCCTACCCGGTCTACCTTGGCGAGGGAACGCTTCAGCTTCGGCCGGAAAGCATCGGCGATAAAGCTGAAGAAAATTCCCCGTTCCGCCTTCGGAAAATGCTTAAAGACAGTCTGCATCCCCGCGCAAAAAGTCGGGGCCTTTACAATCCATTCGCGCGCGAAAACGAACGACCGCAAAGATGCCGGCGCCTCGGGAAACTTCCCGCTGACCAGCTGGTACTCGAACGTTATCGCGGTAGCGTAGTCCAGTACGACGATCTCCCCGGCGGAGAGCAGAGTGATTAACCGGGAAGTCGCTTGGTCGAGTTCACGCGTGGTTTGGCGCGGGTAAGAAACTTGAAGCATCCGCGGCTCGAGCGCCACGATACCAATGATCAGGTACAGCAGCGCGAACACGCCGTTGCACCATGGCCGAATCGGGTAGAGGGCCCTTTCCACCACCGGCCATTTCTGCACGCGATCGAGCAAAGCGTTCACGCCGAGCGCGGAGGTCAAAAGAATCGGAATGAGCACCACCATGGTGTGGCGTTGGGCTCCGCCGGGATAAAGCCTCATTACGGCGAGAAACGCCGAGCCCAAAACGGGGCCCGCGAGGAAGACGAAAAAACTCCAGCTCCTCACCACGAGTGCCAGCGAACCGAGATAGATCGCGGCGGCCCCCCAAATTCCACCCGGCAGATGCCCTTCCACCGTTTCGGTCCAAACGTCAAAAAAGTAATTCAGACCCGAAACGACCGACTGGCCGCGGAACATAAATTCTTCGAGGTAAAAGGTGTCTCGCAGATTCCTCTCTCCCCGAGTTTTTACGAAGCAAAGCACGGCCAACGCCAGAAAAGCGGGCCCCGCGCTGAGAACGTAGGGCCAGCAGCCGCGGGGACGGTCCCACGTTTTGCGCAAGAAGTAGCTGGCCACTAAGGGAAGCGTTAGCAGCACGGCGCCGTACTCCGTCAAAATGGAACATAGCGACGCCAGGATTGCCCACGCAAATTCCCGCGGCGAACTCGAGCGAACCCACCGCTCGAAGAGAACGCCCGCGATCAAGATGAAGAGAATGGCGAGCAGATAGCCGCGAAGCTCGAACGTTTGAAACAAAATCATCCGGGAGCAGATCAGAAAAAGTGCGAAGAATAAACCGGTACGCCGCCCCCCTACCAAGGTGCCGTAGAGGTAACCCACGCCCAGGCACGCCGGTACCACCAAGTGATTGCCCCACCGAAGAGTCGCCTCATCGCGACCGAACCACGAGACCACTTCGAGAAACACAAAGTAGAGAGGCGGATGGCGATGGGCCCAGGCTCCGAACAGCAAGTCGCCCACGTGCCGCGGAAATACCCAGAGGGCGTGAAGAGCATCGTCTCCCCCGAAAGCGGCGAGCGACGCCAACGCGCGAACCCGAAACATCCAGTAACCACCGAGCAGCACGACGGCCACGAGGTATGGAGAAAAGCGCCTGAGCATATCGGCAGATAATAACTTCGATTCGGATGCTTGTCCTTTTCCGCGGCTTCGACCGCCTTAGAATGTCCCAGTCGCCCAACGCCGCGTCAAAGCCGCCATTAGGCGTGTTTATTGTCCTCCGCTCATCGCCCCAGAAAAAGTGGGGCCCTAGCTCTGAACAAACATTCAACTAATTTCTCCCATTGGCCGATGAGACGGCGGTAGGAGTGTGAAAATGGGGTCCCTCATTCTGTTGGTTTCGACCGTGATGCTCGTTACCTTTTTTTACGGTCTGAAGAAGAATCTGGGGACGTGGGCCATTTTGCTACTTCAAGTTGTCACGGTCTCGACCACTTTTTACACCCGCAGCAAATACCTGCAGGGACTTGCCCTGGATCGATTAAACCCGACGGAGTCTCGAAGAAAAACCCTTCAACGCGAACTTGAAAGGGCCTATATAAGCTATGATCCTACTTACCTCTTGGATTTTATCGTCGACTACGACCAGACCTCCCGCAAGGTATACGCTTTTTCCCATAACGGTACCCGCCGATTGAACGATGAAGATCTTCTGAGGCGAGCGGATTTGATAACCCTGCTTTGTAAATACGGAGACGCGTTCGTTTGCGCCGGCTTCGTCACGGGCAAGATGGACTTCCATGCACTCGGCGATGCTCTCAATCAGATCTCAGACGAGCAGGTATTGGAATGGAACCGCCTAACCGTGCTAGCCCTGAAGCGAGAGCTCGCCGGTTCCAAGTTCCCCGCCGTCAGCCAGGCGGACTTTAGCCATGCCTTCTACGAGATCCTCGCCTCCATCCCTCTCAAAGACCGGGAGTTAATTTCCTCGTGCATAGAAGACCTCCACCAAAAACGGACGGTCGAAACTCGCGTGACCGCCCGGGCCAGCGACCTTCTTCATCAAGCTATCGTTAAGGCGGGGGCACCGAATGGAACGGACTACCTTCGTTACGCCGCGGGGCAAGCTGCAGCCGGGAAAATCCCGAGCGCTCTCAACCTATCTTCCGGCCACTTGCCACTCGCCGGTCTGCCCGAGGCCGGAGTACGCCCTTTGACCGCGTCCGAGGAAAAGGTCGTACGTGATTTCGCAAAGTCCCAAGCCGCCGGCGAAACGGTATTCTCAACCCAATCCACTAGCATTTCCGTTCAGAATACCCTCTTTCAAAAGAAGTAATCCGCGAGTTCTTCCGCGCGAGCAAAGACATGCCGTGCCGGTACCGCGACTCGCCTAGGTGCTCAAACGGAAACCACCATTGCGTGAAAGCGCTTGTCCACGAAGAGTGGCCACTAGATGGGCTTTCAGCGGTAATGGGCGTGACTTCTTATTGCCCTGTGCTAGCGTCGCGCCTGGGCATTTTTGTTGGAGGTTTACCCATGAAGTTACTTGGTTGGTTAGTGGTTACGTTGGCGGCGGTCTCGTCTTTTGCGCAGGAACTTTCTCCGGCGCAGAAAATCGAGCTGGTGAAGAAAGCATACGAGTATGCCTACGGCAGCTCGGGGCTCAACCTCGGCAGCGAGGAAGCGCGCCGAATCTCGATGGAGATCGCCAACGCTGGTCCGAACGCGCTGGAGAATTTCAAGAAGGCTTACACGTACGCTTACGGCACCCAAGGCCTCAACCTCGGTAAAGACGAAGCGATCAAAGTGGCGTTGGACTTGATGACCGCCCCGGAAAATCTAGTGGAGAAGTTCAAGGGCTTCTACAACTACGCCTACGGCACCAGTGGCCTCAATCTGGGTAAAGAAGAAGCCGTCAGCTTGGCGTCTTTCCTAGTTCGGTTTCCCGGCGACGGACTTTCTCGTTTCAAAGAAGGCTACGCATACGCGTACGGCACCAGTGGCCTGAACCTCAACAAAGAGGGAGCAATCAAGTTCGCCCGGCGGCTGATGTATCGCCGCGAAGGGGCGCTGCCGACTTTTAAAGATCTCTACGCTTACGCCTATGGCACCAGCGGCCTCAACCTTGGCAAAGACGAGGCAGTCGAACTCGCGCTGGATCTGATGAAGTTCGGCCACGGAAATCTCGCCGACTTCAAAGCGGCCTACAACTATGCGTACGGCACCGGCGGTCTCAACCTCGGCAAGGAAGAAGCCATCAAGGTCGCTCAGCGCATCACGTGGTACGGCCCTACCGGGCTCGAGACCTTCAAGCAATTCTACAATTACGGCTATTCGACCGGTGGTCTGAACCTGTCGAAGGCCAAGGCAATTGAGTTCGCTCTTCAGAACTTGAAGCCGCGCGACTGATGGCTTCAGCTCCGGCCATTAGCGGCCCCTGCTTTTTTTCTTCGTCCGCGTGGGGCAGGAGCGCGGGGGCCAAAAAACGGGCGTATTACCGGCTCAGGGTGCCGTCGGCATTAAATTTAAATAAGGAACCGTCGTAAAGGGCTATGGATTTGTCGGTGAGGTTTACGACTGACTGAATCAAGCCCTGGGCGCCCAAAACCAGGCTGCCACTGGAACCAAAACTCTGGTCCCGTACCCCTGAAGCCGTGTACTTAGCAATTTGGCCGACGAGAGAGACGAAAAAATTGGAATCGGTCGCCTGAAAAATACCCGATTGGTTGCTGTTAGGACTTTCGAAGGCGAACACCTGCCGCATGGTCGCTTCCGTGCCGTCTATTCCCAATAGATTTCCGCAATAGGAAAGAAAGAGACGATTCTGAAAAGATTTCAGGCGGGGTCCATTAGGGTCGGTAGTGCAGCAAAGAGTGGGAAAGGATAGGTAGTCGCTGGACTCTTGGCCATTAAGGGCTGGGCGCACAACTGACGGATACGAACAGCTGTTCGTGGCGTCCCTTTGAGTTCCGAGCAACGCCAGCCGACCGTCATTTTGTGCTAAAAAGTCCGTCATCACGGCGGTTTCGTAGGCGCCGCTATTACCGAAAGAGGTGTCTAGCACCCCGTTCATCGTAAAGCGTTTGAGTCGCGAAAAGAATGGATATGCGCCTACCACGCGATTTCCAATTTCCGACACATAGATATAGGCGCCGGCTATGAACCCAGTCGCGGGATTTGAGAGAATGGTGTCGCGCGTGGATAAGGCAAATCGACCACCAGTTCCGAAGCTCGTGTCCACCCCGCCATTTGGGAGGACTCTAATGGCTTCGATACTTTCGATGAATCGTACGAGCAGTACCGTTTTGCCGGTGGAGTCATTCGCCATCGCCAATATTCTCGCTGAAGTTTCAAGTCTGGTCAGAGCGGCAGACGCAGTATAAGAGGTGTCGCGGGTACCGTCGCAGTTCAGTCGTGAGATTCCAACGTTATACGCCGTCGAAGGTTGGTAATGGGGAGGAGTTTGCCCTGGGATGCTGACGGAAGCTATTCCTCCGATTAAAATTTTCTCATCCGGGAGCAAGCTGACGTTAGTAGGTTGAAAGTTAACAATACCGCTCAGTGATTGCTTCCCCTCTGTTCCAAAACCCCGTTCTAGCTCAATGGTTGCGGTGTCAGAGTAGGCTCCGTGGATATCCACTACACGGTATGAAAAAGAATCTGCAGCAGGACAGGAGTGCGATGGCCGGTATTGTGGAGCCAACGTGGTTCCGGTCAAGATGCCATGAAGGGGAGCGGTGACCACTTCGAATGTCAGCAGGTCTCCGTCGGCATCCGTAGCCGGTATTCTTAGGGTGTTATCGCCAATCTTGACCGCAAGCGTAGTGTCGTTTGCGATTGGCGCATCGTTGACCGGGGCAATCGTGACAGTGACGGTGGCAATGTTGGAGTCAGCGTTTCCGTCATTAACCTTAAAGGTGAAGGTGTCGGTGCCATTGAGATCTTTTGAAGGCTGATAGGAAAAAGTTCCGGTTCCGGCATTGGTGATTGTGGCGGTGCCCTTTGCGCCGTTGCTCACAATTGAGTAAGTGAGTGCATCACCGTCGATATCTGAGGCGGTAAGAGTGCCGGTCTTGGTGATGTCTTCGGTTACCGCAAGCGTGGCGCTGTTTGCGGTTGGCGCATCGTTGACCGGGGCAATCGTCACCAATACGGCCCCTACCATCGAGGATACCGAACCTCGGGTGACTTTGAATCCAAACAGGTCAGTTCCGTTGCTTTCCTTCGAAGGCTCGTAATTAAACGCGCCCGTACTGGGGTCGGTAATTCGGGCCGTGCCTTTGGTGCCATTCACTACAATTGAGTAAACGAGCGTACCGCCATCGGGGTCTTTGCCCAGTAGCGTGCCCGACGCTGTACTGTCTTCGTTCGTTGATAGTTCGGCGTTCTGCGCCACGGGCGCATCTAGCACGGCGCCCACGTTGATTATTACTTCCGCCGTGTTTGATTTCATCTCACCGGAAACAACTTGAAAGCTAAAGCTATCGGACCCGTTGAAGTCCTGGGCCGGCGTGTAGGTGAGATCGGGCGACGTCCCCGAAAGCGTGCCATGCTCTGGAAGGCGCAGTAGGGCGTATACAACCGGTGAAGGAGAGCTGGAGATTTCGTTTAATCTAACGTGTACGGCAACGTCTTCGTTGGTGTTTACGACCTTATTAGAGGCGGAGAGGTTGTTCTTATTCTGGTTTACCTCATTGGGGGCGTCAGGAGTTTTGGTGCAACTGACGAGAGCTATCGAAAAAAGAACAACGTAGAAAGTTTTCATTAAATCTCCCGAACCCATGGAAGATTTTACGCTAAGACCTTGGAAGAATTAAGCGGACCGTAAATCTCCGTATTTTTTCACTTAAGCCGAGGTGGACAAGGTGCCGCCGGGATACTCAAAAAGCTTCTTCAGCCCGGCGGGTTTTACGAGTGTTCCCGTTCGCCGCGTCATCAAAAACATTGTGACTTACCCACGACGGCTCGTGTACGCGCACGGGTACACTACTGGATTTGACGTCGGCGATCCTCAGGGTTGGGGCTCGTGCCCGCGTGCAGAATCCTACAGCTGAGGAAATGATATGAAGCGAATGGTGAGTAGTCTTTTGTTGCTGGTGGGGGCGGTTTCCGCGATGGGGAGCGAGCCGACGGCCCGGGTTTCCCTGCAGGATCGGGCGATCCATTTTATGAAGAAGAATGTCATCGGGCGCACGCAGCTCGTGACGACCGAAGGTACGGTGGAACACGAGGGGGCCAAGTACGCCATCCGGTTCCAGGCCTACGTAACGTGGAACAATCTGAAACGGACGGCCGACGGTTTGATCTTCGATCAGGTGCGCCAGATTCAGCAGTCGAATACGACCCTGGACGCCAAAGGAAATCCCACGGCGAAGGTGAAACGGACCGATCGCACGGTGATCGTGCGCTACGCACTTACCGAGCGGGTAACGAGCAACAGCCTCGTCGGCGTGGCCAACATGGTGAAGAACACGCTCGAGGATCCTACCGGTCGCGCCTCCACGGCGATGATCGAGCTGAGCCCGGATAACAAAGAGCTTTACCTATACGAATCGCAGATCGGCTTTTCCGAAACGAGCCTGGATGGAAAGAATCTTTCGCCGGTAGCGAATGCGTCGGACGCCACGCTCTCCGTCGATCGAAGCGGCAGGCTGATGATGTACGAGACCCTGAAGTTCTACAAAGTGAACGTGAACAAGGATTTCGCGCGCGAAGAGCTTAACCGCTTCAACCTGAACGCCGTCCAGGTACGGCCGTAATC
>JBGSST010000327.1:0-5410 GCA_041736915.1 Bdellovibrionota bacterium | reverse complement strand
ACCACCGATACGGCGGCGGCCCCGACTCTCTCGGCCGACGGCCAGGTCATCAAAAAGAAGATGGAAGGGCTCTTCGAAGCCTCCAAGAACGTGAACGGCGCCACCAAGGCGTCCGCCCGCAAGCAGATCGAAACGGCGATGGACTGGGACAAGATCGCTTCGGCGTGTCTTGGCAGCCAGTGGGGCAAGCTGGGCGCCGGACAGCGCGCCGAGTTCCGTAATCTGCTCAAAGACGTGATCGTGCGCACTGCTTACTCGCGCATGGACACCTTTTGGGACAAGACCACCTACACTTTCGACAAGATTGAGGCGAAAGGAAACGATGCGCACGTGGTCAGCAAGTTCAACGCATCGGGTGAAGTGCTAACGCTCGATTACTACCTCGTTAAAAAGGGAAACGACTGGCTCGTTTACGACATCTCGTACGAGGACAATCGTTACAGCACGAACATCAATGAGCAGCTCACCGCATTTTTGCGCGAGAAGCCGTTCAGTCAGCTTCTCTCGAATTTGAAAAAACGCCGTGATGAACTTGCCAGCGGAAAATCGACCAAGAAGAGCGGTTAACTCACTCGAGCGCAATCTGTCGTCCGAACGTTTCTAAGAACAGCGCGTTGGTTCTGGCTACCCGCAGTTGCCGCAGCTCGAGATTAGGACAAGGCGAAAGGCGTAGCCGAACCTGCTGCTCGCTCACGGCTACCTTTTTAACGACGGGGCACTTACTCTCGGGAAGATCGATCTCGTCGACAACGCGGAGCAAAACCTTCAACCCCTTCGGGGCCGATGAGCTAAGGTCGTGCACGGAGACGCCGTCCGGTTCCATGAAACGGAAGTCGCGGCATAGCTCCGCAACCAGCCCCTTTTCGGCGGGACTCAACCCCGGGAAACGGACCGTCTTTAGGATGTGGGCACTGTGGCACGGGTAGTCGAGATGCGAGATGCTTTTGCCACTGTCGCGAAACAGCGCCGCCACCAGCAGCGGCCGCTCCCACTGCGGCCCTAGGCCGTGAAGATCGTGCGTGGAGCGAAACAGCACTAGGGCGTTACGGGATACGGCCTTGAGCCGAGCGGCCGAAGAACCAAAGCGCGCTGCTGCGCGCAATAGCGCGGGAGTCAGAAGCGGCGGAGGGCTAGAAAGCGATTCGGCTGTTTGTGGGCGACGGCGTTGGACGCGGGGCAATCAAAACCTCACTCAAAAATTCAAGTTAGGTTTTTATTATATTCAAAAAACGGGGGGAGTGGAGCGCGCGGCGCTATGGGCGCGTGGTGAGATAGTCGTAAAACTCATCCGGCACGCGTTGATAAATCGCGTCGCTTAGCTCGAGTGACTGCCGGCGCAAGTCCTGCTGCAGTTGCGTGATCTTCTTCCGCAACTTGCGTGCGCCCACGTTCTTCTTTAACGGGCCTGAGTCCAGTATTTCGTCGATGACGGCGTAGTCGTGATCCAGCCCCAGCAGGTCACCCAATTTTTTCAGTTTCGTCACCAGGGGGCCGCCGGCGCGCGGGTAGTAGCTGCTCAGCAGCTCGAGCTGATGCCGTAGGTATTTCACCGATTTTCGCCATTCGTGGAAGTGCTCGGGAGTTTTGTGGCGGTAAGACTCTTTCCGCCGATGGCTGCCGGTGCGGTAAGTTTTTTTCAAACCTTTTCTCACCGCGGAGGGCTCGGGCGAAAGTGGCTTCATGGATCGCCACCGGCTCAGTGACGTTTGGAGCCGACGCGCCGCCTCGGTGCATTGGTGCGAGGCCGTTTGCGGACCAATGAGTTCTTCCTGGTACTTGGCCAGCGCGGCTTGGATCGCCAATTTGTCCTTGGCGGAGACTCCAGGAGTCGATTTCAGCAAGCTCGCCATGGTGTCGCCCACCACGTGCGCGTCCCGGCGCGATGATAAGAGGCGGGCCGTATCGCGGAGGTAACGGTTTTCGACCCCGTACCGAAGCTCCCCCAGTTCAGTGCGCAGTAAGCGCAGGTGAGCGCGAAGCTCTTTGAGCTTCTTTCGGGTTTCGTGAAACCGTTTATCTTCCGGTTTCTTCGAACGGAGAATCTGCAGAGCTTTTTGTATCTGCTGGATTAACTTGTTTCTTACGCTTGAGGCATTCATTTAAAGAGGCCTAAAATTGAGTCCCTTAACTTCTCCATCGTCTCAAATAACAGTGACGTCAACTTTTCGGCGTCGAGTAGCGCGCGCTTTACGGGCGTACGCAGACGGCTCATTTCGATTTTCACGATCTGGCCGGACAACTTTGCCTTCGGCGCGTAATGCGATAGCAGCTCACCATTGCGAATCTCTAGGCAACTAAGCGCTCCGCCGTCGCCGTGGGAGATTCCCGTATCGATCATCACTACGCGCTCGTCGTAATAGGGGTGGGCCGCCAAAATTTTCCCCTTTTTCACGGGCGCATGCCCAATGACGATTCGACGAACGGCGAGTGATTCCAGTATCGCGTCGAGTTGCTTGCGCGAGATTCCTTCCTTAGGCCGCTTGCCCCCTTTGGCCAAGCGCACTTTGAAGGCCCGGGTCCACAGTGGCCCCTTCTCGCTCTGGGCCGCCCACTCCGTTTTCTTAGGCGGGCGTTCGTCTACTCCTTGCCAGTAGCGAATCCACGCCCGGACCGTGGTGTTCACTTCCGCCGGCTCCACGTGCGCCGCCCACTCGTCTAGCCCGGCGTGAACGAATAGCGTTTCTCCGATGCGGATGATCGCGTTGCGGCTGCGGATCCACTCGGCGTAGACCGAATTCCCCGCGAACACGTGATCGATGCGCCGTCCTTGCGCCCCGCGCACCGGATACGATTTGTAGAGGCGCTTTTCCGCCCCCGTCATCTTGCGAAAGTTATTCTGCACGGGCAGTAGGTCATGATTGCCGAGTAGGGCGTGGACCCGTCCCATCGACTGCGTGGCCTCGCCAGCCAGGCGCATCAGAAAATTAAGTAGCAAGCGCGAGTGGGGAGAGCCGCCGACTAAGTCGCCCACCAGAACGAGATGGGCTTGCCCGCCGGTCCAGCCACCGCTCTCATCGATTACGCCGCGGTCCAGCAGCACGTGGCAAAGCGCTTCGAGATCGCCATGAATGTCACCGACCGCAACGATCCGATCGGAAGCCGAAAAGCTCCACGGAATGCCGTCAGAGGGTAACGCGGGATATTCCTTGGAGCCGGCGAGAGCGGCCGCATTCTTAGCCATCGAAAGATTATAGCAAAGAATGGCTAGGTCGATTTGACGGGGGCGCGCGGGCCAGTGCGATCGAAGAGCGGCGTGTCGCGATAGCCAGTGGCCGCTAGGGCTTCAAAGGTAGATTGGGCGCGGGCTGGTTTGGCACCGAACGGTTTCTGCTTTTTCTTCCAGGTTCCCAGCTGGGTCAGCTCCCAAGCCTTCTGATTGTCCTGAAGGTAGGTAGGAAACAGAACGTCTTTTATGAAATCGTAGATACGCTGGTCGATCACGGGAAAGGCGATCTCGAGTCGCGAGTAAAGGTTGCGGGGCATGAGGTCTGCGCTGGAGAGATACATCGCGCGCTGGCTTTCGAAAAAATAGATGCGGCTGTGTTCGAGGTAACGGTCAACCAGACTAATGACGCGAATGTTACGGCTTAGCTTGGTTACTCCGGGTACCAAAGAGCAGGCTCCGCGCACGATGAGATCGATAGCCACGCCAGCCGCCGAAGCCTCGTATAGTGCCGAGATCACTTTCTCATCCACCAACGCATTCACCTTCGCGATGATCTTCGTTTTCTCTCCGCGCTTCGCCGCTTCCGTCTCCAGCTGAATGTGCTGCAGTAGTTTCTTATGGAGCTGATCGGGTGCGGTTACGAGCCGCTTGAAGCCTTTCGGCACCTTCTGCGCCATCAGCGCATCGAAAAAGATGCGGGCATCCGCGGCGATTTCGGGATTCGCCGTCAGAATCGCCAGATCGGTATACTGCCGGGCCGTCTCGGCATTGTAGTTTCCCGTCGACAGATGGGTGTAGCACTCGATCGCACCGTCCTTGCCCCGGCGAGTGACCAAGGCGATCTTAGCGTGCAACTTGAGCGCGCCGAACCCGAAAAAAACTTCCACCCCCGCATCGCGTAGCTCTTCGGCCAGCAGCAGATTGTTTAACTCATCGAACCTGGCCCGTAGCTCGATGAAGACCCGCACTTTCTTAGTAGCGGCGGCCTTCTTTAGCGCTTCCTTCAGCGCCGACTTTGGCGAGGAGCGATAAATCGTCAGCTCGACGCATTCCACCGCGGCATCGCGGCAGGCGGTGCGCAACCACTCCTCGAAAGCTTGAAACGCATCGTAAGGGTGGTGCAGAAGAAAATCGTGCTTGGGTAGCTGGGAAAAAATCTGGGCGCTCGACGTGAACGATCGAGGAATGACGGGCTCGGGCGTCGGTAGCGTAATGGTGTCGAGCTTGTTGAGTACGTTCTTGGCTTCTCTATAAACCGTCCACAAACCGTGCAAGCAAAGCGTGCCCGCCGCCGGTATGAACTGGCTAGCGCTAAGCCGCAGGGCACGCATGGCGCGAGGAATGAGGTCCGTTTCTAGCTCGCCGCGGTATTGCACCCGCACTGGCGTGCCGAGCTCGCGCCGGCCAATTTTTCTTCGCACGATATCGGGAATCGACGCCGGGTCATGCTCTTCCAAATCAGCGCTGTAGTCCGAGTCCCGCGTCATGCGCAATACAACCGGCGAACCCGTGGTCGAAAGGCTTGTCCCCAGAAACGTCAGCAGCAAATCGTCCTGCAAAAAGAAGTAGCCGCCCGAACCGGGCTCACTCTTGGCCACGGCGAAAACTTCGGGAATGGTTTTGGGAACCCGAACCCACATCCCCTCGGGGAAGATGATGCATTTCTCGAGATTGCCCAGCCGTCTCAGATCGATTGGTGAGAACCGTTCCGGAATGGGTAGGTTGGCGAGAAGTTCCTTCTCAAAAACACTTTTCGCTACGTCGCGGATTCCCGGCTGCTCACGTATACGGGTGATGATGTGTAGCCCCGCGGCGTCTAACTCGGGGATGATCCGATCGAAGGCCTCGATCTGTTTCCCCCCGAATTCGGCGATGTCCTCCAACATGTTCGCCCTTATCTCCGCTCGCCGTCTCACCGAGATAGGCGGTCCCGATTTGCCTTTCAGTGATTGGAAGCGAACCATGAAAAACTCATCGAGGTTCGAAGCGGAAATGGCGAGAAACTTCACCCGTTCGAGTGCGGGATTGCTTGCCGAGCGGGCCTCGTGAAGTACCCGTTCGTTAAACTGTAGCCAGCTGATGTCGCGATGAATGAGCGGAATGTGCCGACCCCACAGAAGTGAGGGTAGGGTCGGCAAATGGTTTTGTTTCTTCAGCGGCACTTAGTTCGCGCGTTGCGCTTTGGCTTTGAAGCCCTTCAGCACGCCCGACGAGTCGAAATCGGCCACGACGTCGTCACCCGTT
>JBGSST010000325.1:0-3234 GCA_041736915.1 Bdellovibrionota bacterium | reverse complement strand
GCACCTACGTTCCCGATTCCTTCGTAAACTCCGCCCCGGCCTCGCCCCGGTTTCTTTTCGATACCCCGTATCTCCCCGCGCCACTTTTTCTGCTCGTCCTTACCGGCATCGTGGGGGTCTGGAAGCGCCGGGCCACCGTGGCGCGTTCGCTGCCGTGGCTCTTGGCTTTGGGCGTAGCCCTTTTACTGTCGTTCGGTGAGCTGGGGCCGATGACCGTGCTGTGCTACCTGCCGCCGTTTTCCATGTTCCGCTATCCCGAAAAGTGGATCCTCATCGCCAATCTTCTCGCGCTGCACTTTGCTTTCCGCCAAGAGGGGAATTTCCTCGACGGTTTTCGTCAGCCCTGGGTTAGGGCGGTGATGATTGCGCTCGTGGCCTTGCCGCTGCTTTCGTTCAGCGTGGACTACGTGGTGGCGTTCGCCTCGGCGGGAGTATTCGCCGTGATTCTCGCATTCGAGAAAGGGCGACTCACCCACCGCCGGGCCGTGGGGGCGTTGTTGGCCCTGGGCTTCGTGCAGGCCTGGTCCGCGTTAGCGCCCGAGCGCACGATGCCCATTGGGGAGCTCGAAGGGGACACGGATATTGCCCGTTACATCAAGTCGATCATCCCCGAGGCAACGCTCGATCGTTTCGAGGTCACGCCCCAGGCCGCGCAAAACGATTACCCGCACAAGTACCTCATCTACGGCACGAACATGCTCACGCGCCGTTCGACCGTGTTTGGCTACGACAGCTTCATGACCCCTTTCTTGGAGTCGATGCTCAAGCGGCTCACCGGCAACGCTACGCGCTTCATGGCGCGGCCCACGGAACCGCTCGAGCCCGCGGTGGTGCGATCCTTCATGCACCTCACTAATCTCACCGCGCTGGTAGTCGACGACAAATCACCGATTCGCACGTTGCTGGGGGCGGTGCGGGAGGACGCGAACGTATTCAAGATAAGGCATCAGGAAAATGGCTGGACG
This sequence comes from Bdellovibrionota bacterium, assembly GCA_041736915.1. Classification (GTDB taxonomy): domain Bacteria; phylum Bdellovibrionota; class FAC87; order UBA2466; family UBA2466; genus JBGSST01. Next base: position 2,269 of record JBGSST010000325.1, on the reverse strand, counting down.
GTGCTGGGCCCCAAGGAGCCAACCTCGTCGCTTTGGTTCTTTCCGGACCTCGGCCAGGACATCCCCGATCGCGACCTGGTCCATTGGCCGCCTACTGTGGAAAAGCGTAGGGCCTTTTATCGCGGCGTCGAGTGGGACTGGGATAAGACGACGAGCGGGTGCGCCAATACCGTACAAGCCCCGTTGCCGTGGGGCGAAAAAGCGGTCAAGTGGACCGGAAAAAACTCATTCGACCTAAACCTCGAAGCCCCGTGCGCGGGCTGGGTTTTCTTTAGCGAAACGGCGTTACCGGGCTGGCGGCTATTCCTAAACGGAAAAGAAGAACCGCTCCACAAAGCCAACCGCACCTTCATGGCCTTCGCGATCCCGGCGGGAATCTCGAACGGGAGACTCGAGTACCAGCCGTTCCGTACTTTGTACGAGGGGTTCGTCGGTAGATTCGTGAATCCGCTCTAGTCCGCGGAAAACGGCCTGGTCCTGTAGTGGACAGGGGGAGTGGGGAGAGGTCCCCTCGTCGTGCCTCGGCCGATCGTATCCAGTTTTTTCAATTGGTTCTTAGGGCCTGCGGAGGCCTTCGGGGACCTCTCCCCACTCCCCCTCGCAGTCGACTACAAGACCGGGGCGTTTTACCCTCGTACTACTTCTGGATCTCGAAGTGCTTGATCTGGCTCTTGGCCCCATGCACGAGAGTCACGTAGGACTTCGGGACGTCGAAGTGCTCGGCCAGAAGCTCCGCTACGCGTTTGTTGGCTTCGCCGTCCTGCGGCCGCGCGCAGGTGCGCACGAAGTAGGATTTCTTGCCTATCTCTTCCACCGTTTCGGTGCGCATGCCGGTCTTTACTTGCACGGTGATGCGCATCGGGGATTAGTCCCGCTCGTCGAGCCAGTTCATCTGGATCGATTCCAAGATCTTTTCGTTGGAACGTTTTGGATCGTCGTCGAAGCCGGTAAGCTCCGTCACGCGTTTGTGCAGATCGGTGAACCGCAACGTCAGTGGGTCTTGATCGGGAAACTTTTCGAATAGGGCGATGGCGATGTCACGGGTGTCGGTCCACTTCATGGCTGATCCTTCTTACTCAAGTCCTGTCCGGTCAGTGCGGACGAGACCGCTTGGTTCATGATGCGCTCGGCAAAGCCGCGCGTGGTGTCGTTGAGCTCTTCAATTCGCTTCTTAATCAGCTCGCGATCCTTGATCTCCAAAGACTTTTCGAGCCGCGAAAGCGCCGTTTGCACTTCGTCCTTCTCGCCGGGCTCGAGTAGCCCCTCGTAAGACGCTACCGACTTACGGGTGGCGCGCAACAGCATGTCCGCTTCGTTCTGCGCTTCGATCAAGAACCGCGCTTCGAAATCCTGCTCGGCATTGTCGAAGCTCGCCATGAGCATGTTCTCGACCTCCTGGTCGGTCATGCCGAAGGTGGGGTTCACCGTGACCGACGTGTTCGTACCCGTTCGCAGCTCGGTGGCCCGCACGCTCAAGATGCCGTTCACGTCGATGACGAACTCCACCTCAATCTTGGGCACCCCGGCGGGCAGGGGAGGCAACCCGCGCAGCTGGAATCGGGCTAAACTGCGATTATCGCCGACGAGCTCGCGCTCGCCCTGCAGCACGTGAATGTCCACGTTGGTCTGGCCATCGACGTAAGTGGAGTAGTGCTCCACCGCCGCCGTAGGAATCGTCGTGTTCCTATGCAAAATTTTTGAGACCACGCCGCCCATCGTCTCGATGCCTAACGACAGCGGAATCACGTCGAGTAGCACCATGTCGCCACCCTGGCCGGCCAAGAGGTTGGCCTGCACCGCCGCCCCCATCGCGACCACTTCGTCGGGGTTCAATGTCGAGTGGGCCTCTCTACGAAAGATCTTCTTCGCCGTATCGCGCACGGCCGGCACGCGCGTGCTACCGCCGACTAATATGACGTCGGTAATCTGCTCCGGACGAAGCTTCGCGTCCGCCAGCGCCTGTTCGCACGGCCCCTGCAACTTCGCCAGTACCGGCTGAATCCACGCTTCGAACTCTTCGCGCAGCAGGTCCACGGTGTGCGTTTTCCCGTCGAGCTCAATCGTGGCCGACGCCGAAGCCGCGTCCGACAAACCCCGTTTAATCTGCTCCGCCGTCACGAGCCATTTCGCCCGCACGTCGCTTGCGGGCGACGCCGCGCCATTGCCGAGGCGCTTGGAAAGTTTCTCCGCCAAAATCGTATCGATGTCGTCACCGCCCAAGGCCGTGTTGCCGTTCGTGGCGAGCACTTCGAACACGCCTTCCTGCACG
>JBGSST010000261.1:0-38351 GCA_041736915.1 Bdellovibrionota bacterium | reverse complement strand
GTCTTCATCGGGACGCTTTGCCTTGTCCAAATGGGACCGAAAAATACCGCCCAGGCCTCGGCCCCCGACTACTTGAGCGAGCAAACCAGGTCGGAGCTCTTCGAGTACTTCGCCGGTAAGTCGGTGGCTCTCGTGGGGCCGGCGGCAAGTTTCGAGGGCGCCGGCTTTGGAAAGGAAATCGACGATCACGACATCGTGGCGAGGCTAAATACCCCGGTCGTCTCCGAGAAATATTTCGGGGATTTCGGAACTCGAACCGACATCCTCTTTACCAACCTCAACAACAAGGCGATTTTCTCGCTCGAGCGGCTGAGGGAAAAGTGGAAGAAAGTCGACTGGGTCGTTCAGACTCAAGTCGGGCCGGCTGCGCTGTACCCGCCCATTCGCTTCCTCCAGCTACTTCCTCCCCACGTCCGGTTTTATCAGCCACGTCATGCCGAGTACGACGTCCTCACAAAAAAGCTGAACACCAATCCCCTCTCCGGGGTGTGGACCATCGATCTTCTACTGAAGACCGGAGTGAAAAAGATCGACATTTACGGCATGGATTTTTATCTGACGGGAAACTACTCCGGCCGCAAGATTACCGACGCTGTCCATCACAAAATGAAACCCGCCAAGCAAACGGGGGGTGAGGCGCCGGCCAAAGGTCACGTGGCCGTCGTAAACATCCCTTATCACGAGCCGGAGGCAAACCGGCGGTACTTCGTTAACGAGTTGCTGCCAAACCCTAGAGTCAGGTGGGTCCTCCCTAAATCAATGCAGGCGCGGTTGCTGGACGGCGAGCGCTGTCGATGACAAATACGCGGCGTCAGCAAACGGTGAGTTGGGTACTAGGTTTGGCCCTGGTCTTTCTTTGGGTCGGGCCGGCGCTTTATTCTCACGCTCGTAACTCCGCGGATCCCGGCCTCTACGCGAATGACTCCCGGATCTACATTTTTTCGTTGTTCCGCTTCTCCGGCAGCCCTCAGTTTCAAAACGATCACGTATCCACTTACGTCAGCGCCATCACGCCTCCCAGCCTCATCGGGCTCTACTGGTTGGGAGCAAAATGCGGAATCGATCCCGCCACGACGAGCAAAATCCTCCCCTACGTTACTCTCGGCTTGACGGCCGCCGCGATGGGCATCGCGGCCCACCACTTGGGCGGAAAACTCGCGGCGCTCCTCGCCGTGCTCTTTGTTCTCGGGAGTAACGCCTATCTCATTCGCATGGCGGGAGGATTACCAAGAGCATTCGGGCACCCTTTCATTGCGGCCGCGATTGTGGCCCTAGTATACGGAAGAGAAAAAGTCCTAGCCGGCGTCGTCATACTGGCGGCAATGTTTTATCCGGTGGCCGGAATGATCTCCGGGATGTTTCTGGCTCTCCTACTCTGGCTTTCACCTTCTTCTCGCAGAACATCTCAGCGGCTCACGTTCCTCATTTGCGTAGGCGCTCTCGCCAGTCTCCCGCTGATAGCGCTACTGATTCGGACGCGTCCGTTCGGTGCGACCATTACCCCTGCGGATCTCCCGACATTCCCAGAGTCTGGACCAGGTGGCCGCTATGCGAGCTACGACGTAGTTGGCTCGGGGAATTTTCTCGAGCTGCTAACCGGGGGACTTTCATCTCTTCTTCCATGGCCGGCCCCCTACTATATTCAGTTTTTTGTTCTCGCCGCCGCCTTTGCCATTTTTTTGTACCAGGCGAAAAAGCAGCCGGCGGCCTTAAGGGTTCTGTTGGCCTTTGCCATCGTTCCGATCGGCTTTTGTTTAGCGAAGCTAGCCGCTCCGTTTTTCTATATCCCCGAGCGCTATATCACCTACCCTCTGCCGGTGTTCGTGCATCTGTACCTTGCGTGCGCGGTCGCATTCGTAGCGACGCGAATTGCACAATCGGCTCGTGGGGCCTGGGTTCCGGCCGTTCTCCTCGTCGGCGGCGTCATTTTTCTCTTCGGCGGCCGCGTCTCGGCACGCGCGGGTCTGAACGGCTCCGCAAAAACGAATCAAACTCTCCTCAAGGTCATCGCGGACCTGCCACCCGAAAGTGTGATTGCCGGTTGGCCGGGGCGGATGATCGATGACGTTCCCTACGTAGCAAGAAAGCGAGTTTTGCTAAGCTACGAGACCCACCAAGTGATGAACAAGAAGTACATAATGGAAATGCGGCGCCGTGCGAACGCGCTGTTCGCGGCCTACTTCGCTACTGATTTCACTCCCCTCTTGCGCTTGCACGAGAAATACGGAGTGACCCATCTCATCTTCGATATGGACGATTGGCGGGATGTCTCGAGGCCAGGATACTTTCTGCCGTTCAACCACAAGATTAACGAACTGAAGCGGCTCACCAAGGGGAAATCTCCTGCCATAAGCGCGTGCCTTCAAACAGCGTTGGTTGCTCGCCAAGGGGCCTCGGTCGCTCTATTCGATTTAAGTAAAGTCCAAGCCTGCGCCGTCACTTCGCGTAGTTCGTCGAAACTCGATGCCCTTTAGAAAACTTGCATCGGGTCAAAAGTTGGCGAGTGACGAATCTGGCAACGAGAGCCACCGAACCCGAGGCAGGGGCATTCCTAAGGGGCGAGCCATCCTCTAACCGCATGATGCTGTTGCTTGGAAGATTTAGGGCCCCACCACTCGTCCACGCCAACGCGCTAAGGTGACGTGGTCTTTTTCCTTGGCGATGAGCGACTCCCCGTCGGAGGAAAGCTCGAACCCTTGGGCGCGCGGCACGGTCAACGAGCCCGCGTAAGCGCCCTTTTCCAGATCGAAAACGTAGACGGGAATCTCTCCCGTCGGTGGCTTGTAGCGAAACGTGGCCAGTAGCTCTTTGCCGTTTGGATGCTGTAGGAAAACCGTGTCGCTCATGTTGTCACGCATGCGGTCCGGAACCTCGGCCAGCTCGTAGGGCTTTCCGCCAGTTAGCGGAACCAGGGTAACGCCGCCCGCCTTGGGAACATTCGCCAGCACGGACAGATTCCCCCGCACGGAGATCTGGGGATTCAAATGAAAGTGCGAGGCGCACGGAAGATTGACAAGTTCTTGCCACTTTCCCAGTTTTCCGTCGCCACCAAGTTCCGCGGTTTGCACCACGACTTTTTCTTTTTTCAGGTTTTTCACCACTACGATCCGATTGGTGCCCGGAACGAGGCACCAATCGCCGGCCGCCCTGCCCGTAATAGTGAGAAAGCTCAAGTCCTTGGTCCCTTCGAGCGAAGTAAACGTCTTCTGGTTGAGGTCAACTAGGTGCAGACCCGGCTGCTTTTTAAATTGGGCAATGATCCAGTTTGGGTTCTTCGCCGCCACCGTTCGGGCGATCACCGGCGGCTCCGCATTCGCCACAATCCTGGCGTAGAGCCGCTGGTAAAAGTTGCGCCCGTCCAAATAGGTATATTCAGTGCCCGGTACTCCGTCCTGTAGCGAGGTAAAGGCGAGCTGATTTCGAAGGAAGAAAAAAAGGCGTGTACCATCACTGTTCACTCCCGGCTTCCACGCTTCGAATGCACCGCCGGGGTCGAGGTGCGATTTCGTCTTTCCCGAAAACGTATCCAAGATTTCAAAGCCACGGGGGTGAGCGTAGTTAGGATTGATGGCGGGCCACGCCTCCGAAATCAGGTAACGCCCGTCAGGAGTTTGCGCGAGGCCCAAGGCGTCGCGAAAGGGGATTCGTACCGGGGCCGCGGTATCGTAAAGAGTGACGAACCTCTGGTCCAAAGCCCCCTCCCATTCTCCGAGGCGTCGTGCAGCAAGTGCCAGCAACCGCGCCCGGGTTACGGGCCCATTCCAGCCAAGCCGATCGATCATGTCGCGGAACTCGGCGAGTTTCTTGCGCAGCCCGGCTAGCTCTCCTTCGCCCGAAGGTAGCGTGAACGGGTCCTTACCTTCGCCCATGGCCCTCACGAGCCGCCGCCGCACCTCAAGCTCTTTGGGAACCTCGAGCAACGCGGCAAAGGTATCGTCGACGAGCGTCACCGCTTTGGGATCGAGTTCGGCGAGCCCGGCAAAGTTGGCAAAGCAGGTCGCTAGCGCGGCGACCGACGTACTCGTCGCGACGGTAAAAAACAGAATGAGAAGAATGGGCCGCATGCGACTCTCTTAGTTTATCAAACCGGCCTCGTTACCAAGTGTTGCACGACTGATTAAGACCACTCCGGGCCGCAACCTGGAGAAAACCAGCCGGGGAATAGATCCGTACATTCCATTACGAATGAGTACGAATTAATTTGAGCAACCTGACGCCGCGGGGCAGACCGGTCAAAAAATTAGGGCAGTGGCTCGAGCTTGTCGAAGGGGATTAGGTCCACGGTACGCGTGCGTTGGTTTTCGAGGGCAATGAATCTCCCGTCCCCCGTGACCTCCATTTCTTCAGAACTTTGATGGGGGATTACATATTGGGAAAGCACCCGACTCGTTTTGATGTCGATTTCCGCAAGTCGCGACTCCGTGCCGTCGGAATCACTTAGCAGCGCCAACAGGGTGCCCGGACTTCGCCCGGGCACAGCCTGCTGAAAACGATACGTTTTGCCCGACGAAAACTGGGGTGTGGGAACGTCGGTTTTCTTTCCCGATTTAACGTCGACGATTCGAAGCCTTGAGCCCTTCGGATCATGGTGCAGATGCAGCATTTTTTCTCCGTCCGGCGAGAACCGTACCCCGTTGGCGTACTGTTGGTTGAAATCCGATTCGTGGAGAACCAACGGGCTCCCCACCTTTGTGACCTCTCCATTCCGGTTCAGCCGATACCGATCTACTGAATAAATCAGCGAACTCGTTTTTGAGATGTAATTTTTTCGGAGCAACCAAAATCCCCCACGGGGTAGAGGGCGGCAATCCAAGGCGTCGTCCGCGGGATGATTCCGCCGAACCACGTGCGCCGGGGCAGCCTTCCCCGTACGCCAATCGACATGCTGAACAGAGATCGATTTCTCGCTCTTGAGCCGGATGTTCGAGGGGGCCACCCTTTTCAACCAGGACATCCGCGCGTGGAATACTTCTGCAGTGACGACGATGAAGCAGATGTTCCAACGGGCGAGCGCATTCAATCAGCCAATCGGTAGCTGGAACACGTCAAACGTTACGGACCTCGCGTTCATGTTTGCCGAGGCCACCGCTTTCAACCAGTCGTTAGAAAGCTGGAATACGTCGAAAGTGACCACGCTTCAGAGCACTTTCTACTTTGCGAGAAACTTCGACGGCGCAGTCGGGGGATGGGATACCTCGCGGGTTACCACCATGGAGAAGACGTTTTATGTCGCCTCGAATTTTAATCAACCTTTGGATCGGTGGGTCACCAGCAACGTAGCCAACATGGCCGCCATGTTCTGGGCCGCCGCCTCATTCAACCAGCCGATAGGCGGTTGGAATACGTCGCGAGTGCGATTTATGCGGTTCATGTTTTCGAATGCGAAGGCCTTCAATCAGCCCTTGGCCCAGTGGGACGTGAGTTCGGTGGTCGACTTTACGGCCATGTTTGCGACCACGGGCCGCTTCAACCAGCCACTGGCGACTTGGAACACGGCCAACGCCACGGACATGAGTTTCATGTTCAACAATGCGGTCGCCTTCAACCAGCCTCTGGAGGCGTGGAACGTTTCCTCGGTGCAGAGAATGCGCCGCATGTTTCTGGGGGCCGTGAGTTTCAATCAGCCGTTGGGGAGATGGGTGCCCACCGCTTTGACTACGGCCGATGACTTTTTGACGGGAACGCCGTTTGGCGACGTGAACTACGATCTCACCCTCGCTGGCTGGAGTACCCTAACGCTGAAGCCGAACGTGACGATCCATTTCGGTACCGCGAAGTATTCGATCGGTGCATCGGGCGCGGCGAGAAATGTCTTAACCTCGGCTCCCCACCTATGGACCATCAGCGATGGTGGTGGGGTGTAGTTCCGCCTTCCTACGCGCGTGAACCACCAGGCGGGCGGTAAACGAAATGCAGATTTCTAGACGCATCCGGCGTATCCCCGAAGGCGTAACTGGTAAGATGGGCGGGATGCCTTTTATTCAAATCTTTCTCCTTCTTTGGGGACTGGCCGCCGGGATTCCGCTACATGCGGGGCTGATTCAGTTCGGAGCCTGCAGCGGTCTGGTTTTTCTCGGCGAGGAGGTGGCCGATCCCGGCCAGCTGGTGCGCGATACTCACCGCGAGCTGCTGGACAAGCTGGGCGGGAAGCTTACTCCGGAAACTCTCGCCAAGATGGCGGACGGTGGGGATCCCTTCGCCGTGCCGGAACAACCGGGCATCGATCTAAGCGCCCTCTCCTCCCGGTTGAAGGAATTCGAAGCGATGGTGCGCGATAAAAAATGGGATTCAGCAGAACTACGCACCCATTTACTGGCCGACTTGCGCGAGCGGAGCTCCGCCGGGAGGCGGACCACGGAAAAAGTACAGCGAGAGGTGGGCAAGTCCTGGTCCGCGTACGTCATCGAACGGCCTCACGTGAATCGGTTCCAAGTTTCTCCTGACGGGCGCTATCTAGTCACTCACGTGTCCGGGATTGGCCCCTCCACCGCTCACCTATTCGATTTGCAAGAACAGAAGGAAGTTCCGGCGGTCCGAACGACCGGCCCGTTCAATATGAACCAGGCGGTTTACACCCACGGGGGAGAGGCACTCATTGCCGGCGGCCTGAACGGGCAGCTCTTCCGTATTCCCGCCGGTGGTCCGCTGACCGTTGCGGGCATGACGACACTCGGCAAGGCGGATGGTTCTCTCGGGACGCCGCATGAGATAGCCGTGACGTCGGACGACCGCGCGGCCTACGTTCACCTGAACGACACCGCGAAGCTGGATCCCAAGCGCGGAATCTTTCGTTTCGATCTCAAAACTGGAGAACGGGTGAGAGTGAAATTCGCAACGCCGATCGACTGGCGCGCCTACGAGAACTGGGGCCTTGACCCAGCGACGGACACGCTATGGATCACCTCCGAGAGTAAATCGGATACGCCGGGGACCGGTAAGGTGTTGGGCCGGCCCAACCAGACCGAAGTGCTTCGTTTCAAGGTGAAAGAGAACGGCGAAACGGAAGCTCTGCCGGGCTGGACGTGGACGGAGCCGGAGACGACGCAGCTCGTGTGGTCGCACGACGGCCAATCCGCTATGGGTTTCGGCAAGGACGCGCTGCAGCTGGCGACGGCCCCCTTCGGCGCGGCGGGTTCGGTAAAGGATCTCGGCGTGCCGCTAAATCCGGTGGACCAGCCCGTCGACGTGCTCGACGTGAAAGTGCATCCCACCGAGAACAAGGCCGCGGTGTTGGTGTACGACGGTCAGCGCGATCATTTACTTTGGTACGACCTGAAAACCGGCAAGCGGCTCGGAGCTTCCGCGATTCCGTACGGCCATTATTCGAGCCTCGAAATTGCCGGCCCCCGCTTCCTTCTCAAAATGGCGCAGGGCCGTGAATTCTACGTCGGTAATTTCGACGCGATGGAGATTCCCTGAGGCACCGGGGAAAGATCGTCAACCCTATGAAAAACCGCTTATACACGTCCCTGTTTGTTCTCTTCTTCCTGGGTGGATGCGCGCACCAAACCTCCCCGGTCGCGCCATCGGTCGCTAGAGGGCCCGGTATCCTCATCGCCTCCGTGCAGTATCCGATCGAAGGCAATCGATCCCAATCGCAGCTCTTGCAGAAGGTGGAACGGTACCTAACCGAAGCTCACCGCGCGGGGGCAACGCTCATCGTTTTCCCCGAGCTCTTTCTGCTGGACCTGTGGGCGACACCATCCGACTTTTCGGAAGCGGAGCAGGCTAGAAAAATTGCCACCGAGCAGAGCGGAGAAGTGCTCCGAAAGATGGCGCAGTGGAGCCGTGATCTCAAGATCAGTATTCTAGCGGGTTCGTTACCACGCGTGGACGGCGCGAAGATTTTCAACAGCGCCTATCTACTTTTTCCCGACGGCCGAAAGATCGTACAGGACAAACTTTTTCTGACCGAATGGGAGAAGAAGGTGGGCTGGACGCCGGGACGCGAGCTGAAGGTTTTTTCGACGCCCTGGGGCCGTTCGGCCATCCTGATCTGTTACGACGTGGAGTTCCCGGTTCTGGCGCAGCTGCTGAGCCGGGAGTTACCGGAGATGCTTTTCGTTCCCTCAATGACCGAGTCGGCGAGTGGGATCGAGCGCGTGCGCTGGACGAGCCAAGCACGGGCGGTGGAACTTCACGCAACGGTGGTGGTAAGCAGCACGGTGGGGCGGGTCTCGACCGACTGGCAACATTTTGGCCAGTCTGCTTTTTTGACGCCACGAGATCCCTCCATGCCGAGCGCCGTTACGGAAGGGCCCCGTAACCAGCCGGCGCTCGTGCTGTACACCCTGCACCCCGAAGAGATACGCCGGAGCCGAGCGGCGACAAAGTTTTTCCCGGCGCGCGAGCAGAGTCTAAAAAGCGAGGCGACTCGGGTGAGGCTTTCGGTCGGGGAGGATCACTCTTCACCTCGTTAGCCGGGTACGCGCTTATCGTTCTCTTCCGTTTAGAGGGAGACGCTCGAATTCAGTTTCTGGCCAAGCAATTTTTTCCGTGTCCGGTGTCAGTCAGACACTGATCAGCGAGGCCGGATCCCTTCGCCGAGCTCGGCGAGATCTTGGCTAGCCTTTTCGGTGGGAGCGTTACGCGTACAAAGGTTGGTGATTAGCGTGCCGTCTTCGTGAAGGTACGCGTAGACCACGTAACTTTCCCCTACGCGAAAACCGTATCCGCAAGCCGCTTCGTTCGGCGAGGTGCGCACGGCTAGGTTTTCGTAACGATGGTCTAGCCCTTTCCACGACTGCTCGAGCTTTAAATTCACCAGGTTCTGCTTAAAGCCGCGCTCGTGGACGATGAGCTTAATGTTTTCCACGGTGCCTTGCAGCACAACGTTGGCTTTGGCTAACTCCGCCTTGGCCGACTCGGGCTGGCTGCAGCTACACGCTTGGGCACTTGCTCCGCCCAAAACAATCAATCCACTCACTACCCACATTAACGTTTTCATTTTCGGTCCCCCTAATGGTTAATGTGGTCAATCAACCTTTATTGCGGCGCGCCGTCAACTATGGTGGGGCCGCTGGGGGCTCATACTCCGCTTGAAAATTGACGGCGTTTCTATTGCTCGGTAACCCCACTAAGTGGGGGAACGCATGAAGCGATCGTTTTTTTTCCGGATTTCTGCACTGCTCGGTCTGATCGGCGGAATGAATTCAATGGCGGCGACGCGGGAATGGACGGTTATCGTCTACGCCGCCGCCGATGAAGGGTTTAATGAACGTAAGAGTGCGTTCACCCAAGCGTCCCTATCGGTAAACAAAGACTTGGAAAGGCTTTCGGCACTTCGCCACGAAGAAGTGGTCGTAGTCTCGGGGTACGACGCCTCGGGAGACGATGCCGATGGCACGATGAACAATCGGGAATGGCGCCGCCGCATCCAGTACCTTCCCGACTCTCCGCCCGACCGCTTAGCGAGCCCGCCCATTAGTGAGCAACAGATTCAAAAGATTGATCCTGGCTTTCGGTATACCGAACCGAACTCGGCCTCCCCAACCGAACTAAAACGCTTCTTGAAATGGGCGATCGCCGCCTATCCGGCCAAGCATTACCTGCTCATCCTTCAGGGCCACGGTTCCGGTAAAAACGGCCTGCTTACCGACTTCAACGTGAACGGTAAGGACGTGAGTGGCGACATCATGAAAACGTACGAGCTCCGACGAGTAATGGAGGAGTTGTACCGTGAGGACGCAAAAAGTGGGCGGCCCCATATTCCGCAGGGAAAGTTCGATGCCCTACTGGTCGATGCCTGTGGAAGTGGAGAGTTGGAGTCCTCGTTCGAATGGAAGGAACTCTTCACCTATTTCATTGGGACGTCACTCGACGTCCCGTATTACAGCCTCCCCTACACTGACATTTTAGATCCGTTCCTTACCGAGGTCGTGACCCGTGCACGCCAAGGGCAGTCCACCGGTGACAGTGCCTTCATCGAGACACGACTACTGAGCCCTATCGTTCATCAGGGAGTAGTTAGCCACAGCCCCGGGGGCAAATTAGTTTCTGCCGAGAAACACGTAGATGTGGTGCAGATGTTCGCCATCCGCCTAAAGCAGCTCGAACCCGTCGTAGCCGCGCTCAAACGACTCATCACTGACATGCCGCAAGTCACAAAATCCGTGATCAAGGATATGTTACCGAAAGAAGCTTGGGCCCTCCGCGATGTCGATGAGAATGCCGATCTTAGAAGTTTGGCGCGGGCCTTCCGAACTTATTATTCGGAGCGTTTGCAAAGTGGCGGCGGGATTGAGTGGCAAACCGCATTGGATTCGGCCATCGCGTTGGAGGCTTCGCTCGGCTACCAAGCACCCAATCCAAGTCTGGCCACTACGCCGATAAGCCACGCCAGCGCCGACGGTGCCTGGATCCACTACGACATCGATACGACTGCCCTGAATGGAGAGCTGGCGTCTTGTTTTCTTATTCGAACGTTAGCGGTTCACAACTGGCGGCACGCTAACGTCGTTCCGAGAAGTATCCGGCTGGGCACCAAGAACAAGAATTGGAGCGAGGTCAGTTGCCACCACGAGTTTTCCGAAGCCGGTCCAGACGCTACTAAGCCGAAGCCGCTGGTTTCGGGGCGTCCATTTCGGTTAGACCGGATTTTTGGGGGAACCGTCGATTGGCCGGCGGGGGTCAGCGCCTTTCTCACCGAGTATCGGGAACAGGACACCCTGAAACGGCGAACCTTTTCTCTCTACCTACCCAAACAGGTTGAGCGGCTGAGCTACGCGCTTGCCCTCCGAATGCCGGGAACTAGCGGATTCGTAGTTGAGTACATTAGCGGGAACGCGAATGACTACCTAATGAAGAAACCCGGGTACGCGGCCCAAATGTTAGGACGGGAGCAAGACTCTTACAGCCCCTGGGTGCTCACGGATCCTCGCTATTTCGTGCCGGCTCCTGGTCAGAGCCAGCCTCTTTACGTCGCCGAGGCCCATAGCCACGGAGCCCAATTCAAAGAGGGGTTCGGACTCTATTTCGGAACTTACTTTAATGAAGCCGGCGAATGGCACCAGAACGGAGTGATGCCTCTCGACTTGATTGAAAAAGCTCTGGGGCTTGAGCCTTTTTCTCTAACGCTTGAACAGTTCGAAGCCGAGAGGGCCGAGATCGAAAAGCGAGTCAAAAAGGCGGGATGCGTTTTCATGAGAACCGGCGGCGCCTTCTACCAAATGAATCGCTTAGCCCGCAGCACCGGTTGGGCGGATCTCCTCGGCGCGAAGAATGACGGCTGTACCCGCCGAAATTGAGCCCCGGCTAAACCGGACGTGCCTTACAGTCGGCGATATACGTCGTGGTGTTCGGTCTCAGTTCTCGTCTGCCCGGGCGAGCCTCCTCCGACCGCGTCTGTTTCCCAATACGAGATGTGTAACAATCCGGCCGGGTCGATGCGAACTTCCGCCAGATGCTTGTAAAAGGTGAAACGGCCCCTGCGGCCGAACGCGTAGGTAACGCCGTGGCTATCTTCGACGAACCCATAGTAGTAGCCAGAAAAAAATGGATTCTTCATCCACTCCAGCTCTGCCTCGAGCTTGGTCGGCCGTTTTACGCTGAGCTCGGAGTTGATTAAGGGGCGCCACTGGAGCTTCACCGAACCATAGCGCGAGCCCAGCCTGAGCGAGTCGTCGATGACCAGCTCAGTTCCCGACCGGGTGTCTTTCCACTTTCCGATTATCGTCGGCGAGGCCGGTTGGGCCACTGACCACGAACCAAGTAAGAAAAACGACACCAAAAGTACAGAGCGAATCATGCCAAGACCTCCCAACAAATCACAGTTATCCTGACCTCGTAACACGTCGCATTGTGCTTTTACAACCTGGTACTTTTCTGCGTCTAAGGGCGGCAGGCCCCTTAAAGCCAGTTCCCCCAGTTCCTAAAGCAGAATGAAACGCCGCTCACCCGCAAGCTCGGCTTTTCCTACCTGGAACTCCATCCGCGAAACGTAGCCTAAAATCCTGACCTGGACACCTGGTCCCTCTTCGACGTTCGCTAACGCCCGCGACCGACCCTACCGGAAGCCGGGAGGGGCGGGCCGTTACTACCTTGCTCGCCCCCCTCCCCGAAAGCGTCTAAAATCATGCGATGAAACTGCGACTGCCCGCCCTAAATCCCCTCGACCTTAAGCCACGAACCCACTCGTATTTTCGTAAGGACGGCTCGTCGTTCGAGTAGCGACCGAGGTTAAGAGGGAATTCCCCCATGCCGAACACCATGAAAGCCGCCGTTTATCGTCGATATGGCCCACCGGAGGTCATTCAGGTTATCGATTGGCCAACGCCCATCCCGAAAGACCATGAAGTTTTGATTCGGGTGCGGGCCAGCACGGTCTCGTCGGCGGATTGGCGCATGCGCACGTTATCCGTGCCGAAAGGGTTTGGTTTTTTTGCCCGGCCCGCCTTTGGCTTTTTTGGTCCCCGAAAACCGATCTTAGGTTTGGAACTCGCCGGCGAGGTAGTCGAGGTGGGCCCCAAGGTGACCCAATTTAAAGTGGGAGATCGTGTTTTTGCCTTTCCCGGTATCGGCTTGGGCGGCCACGCGCAATACCGAGCGATGCCGGAAGACGGTAAGTTGGTTCTCATGCCCCGGAACCTTACCTTTGAACAGGCCGCGGCCCTTTCGTTTGGCGGATCGACGGCGCGCCACTTTCTTCGCGATCTCGGCAAAATCGCCCAGGGCGAAGAGGTTCTCATTGTGGGGGCGTCGGGCTCGGTGGGAAGTGCGGCCGTGCAGATCGCAAAGCATTTCGGCGCCACCGTAACCGGCGTCACGAGCACGGCAAACTGTGAAGTGGTGACAACGTTGGGGGCTCACCACGTTGTCGATTACACCGCTCAAGATATTTTTAAGATCCAAAAAAAATACGATGTGATCTTCGACACCGTCGGGACGTCCATGTTTTCGGATTGGCAACACGCCCTGAATGACGGAGGCCGGATGTTAATGGCCGCCGCGAGTGTACCGCAGATGATCCAGTCCGCGTGGGCCGCTCGAAAGACCACCAAGCAGTCACTCATCGGAACCACGCCGGAGAATGTAGAGCAGCTGCGCGACCTAAAGGCCTTAGCCGAAAGCGGTGCTTTTCTGCCGTTGATCGATCGCACCTATCCGCTAGCGCAGATCGCTCAAGCGCACGCCGCGGTAGAGACACGGCACAAGCGGGGAAACATCGTCGTCACGATGGAATGAAATGTTTCCTGCATGGGAGAGGAAACACTTTCTGCCCTGCCCTGAGCACGGAGACCGCGTTGTAAGGGACATGTTGCTTTTCTGAGCTTGCGTTTGTCTTCAGCCCCCCGCAAAAGTCGTGACTTGACGCGTCTTGATGACGAGTCATTCAAAATTAACGGAAGGAATAGAGATGCGAAAATATTTGTGGGGAACGTTCCTGGTAACTGGTCTAATATCTGCTGGAGCAGCGAATGCGGCTCCGCCTCAGGTTTTGTCCAATCAGATCATTGCGAGCTGCGCCACCGAGGTGCATTTGCCGCCCGAATCCAGCTGCTCGGTTCGGATTGTGGACCCGAGAGTCGAGTACACCTGCAAAGTGAGCTACGGACTCAAAAATCAACATCGGATCGTAATTCTCCTCGACGATGGCACCACCAAGACGAGCGAGTATACCGATCTGTTGAAAAAGACCGATTCGTTCCGTTATGCCCACCCGGATAGCTCCTATGCGAAACAGCAGGCCTACCGCCAAGCGGAAGACCGGGCGAGCGTACTCGAAGCAAATCGTTGTAAGTAAATTGCGCTAAGGGAATCATCCGTTGGATGGTTCCCTTTTTTATGGTCGGGGCCACCACCTGATTTTTAATCGCTTGAACCGCGCCTTCAGCAGCGAGAAAAACGCGGGCTCGAAAAGTGCCTTGAACCACACCAGCGCCACCCCGCCCTTTAGTGATTTCGGTGAGTAGCTGCCCCGCCAAGTGCAACGCGTTCCCTGGGTGGTTTCCTCGATTTCTATCGTCGCGCCGCCTATCAGCAAGTGAGCAGGGCGCGTCTCGTAGCTGAGTCGGTCGCCAACCCGTACCAGCAAAACAAAAAATACGGCCTCAAGGGCACCGGTACTCGGCCGAATCTCCGCCCGCCGCCTCGACCAACACCTTCAGGACCCGGCATAAAGGGGCCCTTTCCCGTGCGCTCGTGGCTGAGGCAAGCCGTCCTACCGGCTCGCCCGCCTCTTTCTCCAACGAGAAAGAGAATGGAATTTGATCGTACCTCGTGGAAGCGATACTGCCCTTCTCGGGCACCCACAGAAAATCCGGGTGCGCATTCGAGTGCCATTCACCACCGTCGGCGATGAGCCGCCCCTCCCGCTCGTAAAGCTCGAGATCATAGGTGTAGGTCTTCCGCACCGTGGCGGGAGACACTACCTCGGCGCCGAACTGGGGCCCGTCTTCATCCAGGTAAACTACCGTGGCCAATACGCCGACTACCTTCTTGATACCCGAGTCGTCGTAATCCCCGCCGTCGCCATGCTTTCCGCGGGTCAAAGGGGTTTGGAAACGGTCTCCCTTTTTAAAATCGTCGTTATAGTCCACGGCGACCGCTTCCCAGTTCGAGCTCTTCTCATCGGAATCGAGCGGGTTGAAGTACTCGAGCTCATACGACAGAATCGGCTGGTTCCAGACGGACTGATCGAAGACGATGTCCATGATAAATGGCACCCGGGCTTTTCCTATGAGGTTTCCCAGCGCGAGATGAAACACGGAGGGATTCGAATCGAAGCAATTCGGGTCGCTCAGTCTCCCGTTCGGATACCTTTTTGGATCTTTGGGATTGCATCTTCCGCCCACGTAGTTCGCGGAAAAGTCCCCGTTGGCCCACGCGAGCGTGGCCATAGCCCTTACGTCGTGGGGGTACCATTTCACTTTGACTCCGCGGGCGCCCGTCGCGGTAACGGGTCGCGTAGGCGCTGGAACGAAAAGTGACGCTGGTGCCCACCCGTGACAAATGCCGAACCACAAAGGGATCTTTCCATCCTGACCCAAATATCTACGGCCCTCTTCCTTCTGTTGCCGGGTTAGCGTGAGCTCCTCGTCGCCAACCGAGAGGTCGTACTTTTCTGCCGGGGACCAGCGCTCGATGGCTTCGGCCAGCTCGTCGTCGAGCGCACCCCACAATGAGCCGTCAACGAGGTCGCGCCATTCCTGGGGTTGCTGGTAGGCATTGACCGCCTCTTCGTAAGTCTCGTACTCGTCGGCGATGGCGTAACGCCATGACGTAAGGCCCCAACGCGTGGGATAGTAACTACCTGACCAGTAGCCCCCCTCCAGCGTTCCTTTTTGCGGCAGCTCATCCAAGGAGCGAATGAGCATTTCATCGGATATCCAAGTGTCAGTCAGGCTCGACAGATTGTGCCGTGCTTGTTCCAGCGCATCGGTGTGCTCACCGCAATCGAGCCCAGGAAAATGGCGCTTCAAAAACTGTTCGCAATAATAACGGCGAAACTCGGGCGTGGCCCGCGCGCCAGCGTTCATCTCTCCCTCGTTCGGCCCGTTGTGAGAGGGGATGCCCAGCTCGGGGTGGAGCACCACGCGCTTACCCGTCCGAACGTCGTACGAAGGCGGTACGTGGCTCATCGATGCGGGAGTGCCGCGGTAAAAAGACTTCAGTCGTGAGCTCAACTCTGCCCGCTCATTCGGCGACAGTTCGGCACTGAGTGAAATACCATAGGCCGACGAAAGTGACAGGACGAGCCCCCCGACAACTAAAACACCGAACGAAAACAAATTCACGTTGCCTCCTTTAGTCATCATGCATGCATAATCGAAGCCGCCCCTTTCACGTACGCTCCGCTACTCCACGGCCCTCCGTGATTTTGTCCGCATTCGAAACGCGCCGCGAGACACCGTTCTAATTTGTTTCGAAATGGGGGCGTCCCCCCGCGAATGGCCCTGGGAAAATGCCTTGCACGAAGCTGGCACGACAGAATTGATCTTTCGAAAGTAAGACACTAAGCCGCCTAGGAACAGCGGCCCTCTTACTCGCGCTGAGCTTAAGTCTGCCTAAGGGCACTCGCGTACAAGTACTACGATTTTTACGGCGGTGTGTACGTCAGCGACTATGACCACGAGTGGTCCCAGGATGGCTACTGGCCCTGTGATTGCACGACCAAGACGTGAGCAAATTAACTAGGAGGTAACTATGATGAAGTTAATATCACTATGGACCGTGGCCGCTACTCTGGCGCTGAGTCAAACGGCAATGGCCGAGACTAAAAAGAACGACCGCGCGAAAACGGCTGCCAGTAACGGATCGGACACTCCCATTGCGGTAACCGTAACTACCATCACCCTTGCGGAAAGTACTGGGTGTTGGGCCAAGATCTATGACGGCCACAACTTCGAGGGACGAACACTAACCCTGGTGGGAGAGCAATCGTTGCCTAACCTCGAGTTCGGTGTCGGCATGGATTGGGAAGGCGATATCGACAGCATCGAGGTCGGACCAAAAGCCAGTCTTACTCTTTTTGAAGACGAGCGATACGCAGACAAGAAGCGCGATTTGAAGCCCGGAGAGAAAGTCGCCGACCTGCACAAGAACATCTTTTCCGAAGGTGTCGAATCGATGAAGCTCGCTTGCCTGGATAACGCAGCGGCCGGCCAGAACCGGAGTGGTCGATGATCGCTGATTCGAAGGGAGAAATCAGAAACTTCTTTCAAATTTGTATCTGCACATGACAAGGCCCGTGGCGATCGACGGCGAGATTAAGAAAATTCTCTCGCCCAGCCTGGCAGTGATATCTGGAACACATCGTTACAATGAGTCACCGGGGCGTCTCCATCTGGGAGCGTTACACCGAAAAAATTGCACGATTCCGCCGTAACTCAGATCTGTTCGCGGCACATTTTGGCCCGTTGATTGCTTAAGTAACGGATAAAAGAAAAGAACGAAAAGGAGAAAAAAATGGAAACGAATAAACAAAACAAAGACCTCGAAAATAAAACCACCGACACGTCGTCCACCTCTTACAAGGCCGGCGACAAGATCGAGCGCATGGGCGAGAAGATCTCGCAGAAGGGTTACGAAAAAACCGGCGAGGCCGTTCGTAACTTTGGAGACAAAGTGGAGCACCTGCAGGACAAAGACAATCGTGATCAACGCCGCGGTGCCGACAACATGACGGAGGAGTCGGTTAAGAAGAGCGCCTAAGTACTGTCGTCGATTAACGGGGCCACTGGATTACGAGCAAGTTGATCTCGACGTCGGTGGCCCCCGTAACGCAATCGGATTAGATGGGACTTCAGGAGCTATTCTTCCGTTTAGGCCTGGCATTCGCTCTAGGCTTAATCATCGGTTTTCAAAGGGAACGCACCGGCCCGTCGGTAGCGGGAGTGCGTACCTTCCCGCTCATTTCTCTTTGTGGATTCTTCGTCGCTCTGCTCGCCGAGCCATTCGATGGCTCCGTTGTGGCCGCCGGTCTATTGGCATTAGCGGCTCTCCTTTGGGTGGGCTTTCTCAAAGGAAAGCAGGTTGAGGAAGCAGACTACGGAATCACGACCGAGATGGCGGCCGTCCTGGTATTCGCCATTGGCGCCTACCTTGCCACTGGCGTGCACATAGAGTTAGCGATCGTGACCGGTGGGGCGGCGGCGATCGTGCTCTATTTGAAGGAGCCTCTCCACGGGCTCATTGCTCGGATGAATAGCAAAGACATCCGGGCCGTCATGCAGTTCGTACTGATCGCCTTCGTGATCCTTCCGCTCTTGCCAGACCAGGGCTACGGCCCGGGAGATATCCTCAATCCACGGGAGATCTGGATGGTAGTGGTCCTCATCACTGGGATCAGCCTTTTGAGTTATGCGCTTCAAAAGGGTGTGGGAGAGCGTTCGGGAGCGGTAATGAGTGGACTACTGGGAGGGCTCATCTCGAGTACGGCCACCACGGTAACGTACTCCAAACGTGCGAAGAACCAGAGTGACGGAGAGTCGTCTGAAAAGCTCGTCGTGCTAATCATCGTTCTCGCATCGACCAGTGCGTTAGTCCGCATCCTGGCAGAAGTCGTAGTGATAGCGCCGAGTGTTTTCCCCGAGATTGCGCTTCCATTGGTGATAATGGTGGCGATCATGGGGCTGGCTTCCGTGGCCGCCTACTTACGAACGAGAGGGCAACAGATATCTCTGCCCTCACCGTCCAATCCATCCGAAGTAAAGGCCGCCGTGGTGTTCGGCCTTCTCTACGCTGGCGTTCTTTTCCTCAGCTCGCTGGCGAGGAAGCACTTCGGTTCGCAGGGCTTGTATGCGGTTGCCCTCATCACGGGCTTGACCGATGTGGATGCCATCACCATCTCAACGGCCAAGCTCATCAACAAAGAGCAGATATCTCCCGCCATCGGTTGGCGAGTCATGTTGATTGCGTCCCTCGCCAACCTTGCATTCAAAGCCGGAATCGTTGGCTTGATGGGTGGCCGGCGCCTGTTTCGGAAAGTCTTCATATTTTTCGGCACGGCAATCGCCGCTGGCACCGGCATATTGATAATGTGGCCGGCGGGGGCCTAGCCGCGGACTGACTCGGCCTACGCGAGTTGCGGATCGCCGGTCGGCCCTGGTAGCTCGATTGGCAAGTGCCGCTCGCGCTTCCCAGCGTCGGAGACTAAACGCCCGCAAGCATTTCCCGGCGCGCAGCGGCTGGCAACCGGCATCGACCGCGATATGCTTATCTCCGTCGAGACAAAACACAAACTGAAGGAGAGAACGATGCGGAGATTTATATTCTTGGGTCTATTCTTATCGGCCATGGGACTATCCGGCGAATTGGAAAGTTACGGGCCGCAGGACCTGACCGGGCTCTACCGGACGACCGGCTGGAGCCATTACCAGAACGGCGAATTTAAGCTCGCGGCCTGGGGCTATCACCAGGTGATGACGGCCCAGCTGAAAAAAGGGGAGCACCTCCACGACGTAAAGATCCGGTTTCAGCGCGTGGCGGAGAATGAGTACCGGGGCAACGGCACCATCACCGTACGCTACGGCAACAACCTGGGCTGTCAGCACCGCGTGGGCGCCCGGATGTGGGTGAAAGAGGGGCAGCTGTTTCTGCGCGAGAACACGCCGCAGGGAATTCCCTTCAACCCCTACGGCCCCTGCACGGCCGCCGGCCCGTACGTGTGGTTCGATCACCCGAACGCTTACGTAAAGCAGTAATTCAATCCAACTCCGTGCACGATCAGCTCTGGAAAAAATTCGCCGTTGCCCTGTTTATGGGGCAGCGGCCGGAGTGGCTTAAATAGCTCCCCGTTCGCTATTTAAACTCATCTGTTGGGCGCGCGAAGAGATCCGTATATACCGAATGACTTCATTTACCGGCTAAAATACGGTCGTTTACTTCCGAGATCGGAACGACCTCGCCGAACACCTTTTGCATGAGCTTGTCGTACTCGGGATTTTCTGTTGCTTCTCCGCTAAGCAGGCCAGCCAAGATCATGCCGTCGAGCTGAGCTTCCGGCTTCTTCGCGGCGCGCTTCAGCTGCACCTCTTTGAGCAGCTGAGGGTACACCTGATCGACGAGAAAGCTGTCCGTGGGGGAAACCAGATATTGATTCGTGTAGGTGATGCGCGGACCGGCCGAGGGTGAAAAGCCCCCGGTCCAGCACCCGTGCGTTCCGCTCACGTCGAACTTCCAGTTCGACTTGTTATCTGTTTCCACCTTGCACGGGCCGTGGCTTTTACGCAGCCGTTCGGGGGGAAACTCGTAAACCTTCTTAACCGCACCCTTTCTCAGAACCAGCTTGTATTGAATATCGTCCTCGTAGTTTTTGTAGAACTCCTTAACGGTTACGACCTTGTCTTTGATCATGCCTCCTTGAATATTCTCAGCCTCCCCTTGGGCGCGCTTGGCGGCCGAAACATTGTCCCTGAGCCCTTTGGTGTCCTTGTCGGAATTGCCGGTGACCCGCTTGTTGTTCATGACGAGGTAAGTGCCGCCAGGGCGCGACTCGATCTTGTTGCGGTTCTGGTGGAGCTGATTGGCCGTACTCTGCAAACGGTTCAACGAGTTGGCGAACTGGGCGCGGCTAGCGTCTTCGGCGGCACGGGCGGCGGCGGCACGGTACATTTCACGCATGGCCTTTACCTGGGGATCTTCCTTCCACTTCTGCTCTACTGAAACCACCTTGTTGCCGGAGTCATAGCCCCGGAACTTATCCACCGCGGCCACGATCTCGAACGAGCACTTGGAATCGGGCGCCCCCATCGCCGCTACGAACTTGGAGATCTGCGCTACTTTAGAACGGTAGAAGTCCAAGACCTGAAAACGCACTGGCTCCGTGGTTTCGATGTCTTTGCCGCTGTAGGACGTTTGGCAGCCGTAGTGGGTGGAGATCTGCTTTCGATTTTCCGCCAACGCCGCGTCGATTTTGGTATCGGGCTGACCTAAGTTGGCCGCCTTGGCCTTGCTCAACGAAAGGAACTCCAAAAAAAGGTGTTTGTTCTTCTGGTGGGCTTTCGCTTCGGCCAAGAATTTGGGGAGGCTGACCTGGTCCACCACCAGCGCCGGAGCCCCGGTGTTCAGCAAGGGAAGCTCACGGGCCGCGGTGGTGAAGATTTGGTTCAGTAAATTTTGCTTGAGCTCATCGTAGCCCTGCTCGATGAACTGCCGGCGTCCTGCGCCGAACCGGCTGTTGATGGATTGGAAGAGGGCTAGGTTTCCACGAGAGTTCGCGGGTTCGTGTTTCGAGCCCTTCACCCACATTTCCCTCAAGGGGGCTACCTTCACGGCCAATCCGGCGGTCTCCGAAAAGAACGGCTCGTAGTCGTCTTCGGGTTTATGCCAAGAAAACGCAGCGAAAAAGTTTTGTTGGTAATCGTCGGCATCCTTGGGGTTCGCATCCTGCTCGAACTGACAAAAGAAGAAAGACGTAGCGGCTACCGTTTTCGAGAAGTCCTGAACTTTAGGGGTCCCGAATACGCGGACGTTAAGGAACAAGACGTTAGAGAGCGGGTCGCGGGCCTTGGTCCCCTGGAAGGCGAGGATGCGAATCGTCGGATTCACGATGCTCAGGTTTTTGATGATGACTCCGAGCCTCTCGTTTAGCTCGGCCGGCTTAATGCCATCATTGGTTCCTCGGTGATCTCCCTTAATATCCTGGTCGATGAAAAAGCTGGCGAACGTGGCCGCCACGTAACCAAAAATGGCGAAGGCGTAAATCGCAATTAGCAAACAGAGCGCCCTACCTTCGCCCGTTTGAGGCCAATACTGCGACCCCATCGTGGTGACGAGCATGGCCGTCCACCATAAAGCAGTCGGATAGTCGTGCAGGCCCGCTGGATCGGTCACGTCTCGTTCGAAGGCGTACATGCCCGCGGCTCCGCCGAAAATCACCGCAATCGTTAGCGCGGAGACGTAGGCGAAACCGCGGCGGCCGAAGCTCTCGCCAAGTGCTCCCATGCCGCGATTTAGAGATCCCACTACGCGCAGAAGTCTCACTCCGCGCGCGACTCGCGCGGCCCGTAAGACTCTAATGGCGCGCAAGAAGCGGAACACGCGAAGCGCCGGAAGTACGAGAGATAAAGCGGTTATCCAATTTGTTTTTAGGTAAGCGACTTTCCGGGGCGAGACCGCGAATTGAAGCGCGAAGTCGAAGAGGAACGCAAACCAGATACCGTATCCCACCTTTTCGAGCGTCGCATCCAGACCCGCCGTCAATTCGATCACGAGCAGAATGAGCCAAACGACCCCGAGCACGGTCATGGGTAAGTCCACCGCCCGGATAATGCGGTCGAGAAGCTGCCAGCGTTTCCGATCGATCGTCTGCTTTAAGCCTGCGCTCACGCGGCTCCCGCGCCGGCCCAGGGGCTAAAAAACACGGCCACTATCTTGCGCCTTTTCCGATGTCCGCCCAGAGCAGCTTCTCTCCGGACGGCGCGGAAGCGTTAGGGGTCGGCTCGGCCGTTACGAAAACCTGAAAGCTCTTCTGCGGAGTCATGACCTCGATCGATCCCTTGTGATTCTTGTCGAGCTTCAGGGCGCCAAGCGGTACGGGCGTGGTGTTTTCTTCGGCTGGCTGTGCCCAAACCAGATACGTGGTAGCTAGCGCATTGAGTTTCGGCGGTTCGGCCAGATGTGCCACTTCCATACGAATGCGCGTATTGCCATTTTCGGTGTAGTCCACCGAGTACGTTCCCCGGGCCGCGGGGACGCTTGGCCCCGTCACCAGCGCCTGAGCTCGGTCCCCAGTACAGGCGGAAATCGCCGTGAGAAACGTTAGTGTCAGAATCGATAAAGTAGTCCGGATCATGTTGCCTCCTTAGCAGGTGTTCGCTGACCTTAGGTTGCAACTAGCGTGCCCCTTCAGCCCGTCTTCACCCCCCGTGTATTTTCTTCGAGACGAAGGCGCATCGTCGGTAGTCCGACGACCTCGAAAGTCGTAGACGCGATTCCAATTCCCGCTTCGTCGAGCTTCGTGAGAATTTGGCGGCTCATCGCGTCTTTGACCTCGCGTATCTGGTGATCCCGCACGATAAATCGTGCTGTCAGCTCCACCCAGTTGTCCGTAATTCGTAAGAACACCCTCGGCTTGAGATCGCCAAGCTTGATGAGGTAGCGACGCTCCAGCTCCTTTGCGTCCTCGATACCGATTTGGGTGATATGAATCGTGTGTTCCTGGGTGGCCTCCAGAAGAATCCGTTCCGCTTTGTTCCGGTCGTCACGAAAAGCTATGGGAAGCGACAACTCCTCCCAAATATAGGGAAACTCCTTTGAGTAGTTAAAGACTGGCTCGTCGAAAATCTTGCTGTTGCTCACGGTAACGATACGACCGCTGTACTGCCTCGCTTTTACCCACATTGCCGGATCGGCATTCTGCACCGGCGGCGGCTGCCCCATCTCCATGATCGTCGTCTGCATGAAACCGAGGGAAACCACGTCTCCGCGAACCCCGCCCATCGTGATGCGGTCGCCCACGTTGAAGGTTCTCCCCCGAAGGATGATCACGTAGCCCGCAAGCGAAGCCACGACCTTTTGTAAGGCAAAGGCCAAACCGGCCGTCACGAGTCCCAGCCCTGTCGACAGTCGCCCGGGATCATCGAACCAAATCGAAAGGGCGCCCACGACGAAGACGAAAGCCAGTCCAACCTGGATCGCTTGCCGTGCCCAGAATCGGGTTTGTGCTTTCTCCGTCCGAGCGTAGAGGCGTGCCGTGCCGGCCTGCAAGAGCGCCCTCAGAATCAGGACAATCGCTACCAAGGCCAACGTAAGCAAAAGCTTCGTACCGCTGTCCGCATTCACACCGACAAGCTTAACGCCGAAGACGTGAAGAGAATTTTTCGGGCCGGCGATCGAGAAAATGGATTCCATAGAAGCTCCTCGCCGGGTGTGCTGCAAGCGTCATTCCAGATGGCACCGTGCTTGCTACTAACGAAACCCGAGGAGATAGAATGGGATTGAGAAACCGGCTCGAGATTCTGTGGAACCGTTTGCTCTACAACATGTGGTTGATCCCAAGCATCATCGTCGTCGGCTCCGCATTTCTTGCTTTCGGCGCGGTCGAGGCAAGCCGGTACC
The DNA here is from genome assembly GCA_041736915.1 of Bdellovibrionota bacterium. Classification (GTDB taxonomy): domain Bacteria; phylum Bdellovibrionota; class FAC87; order UBA2466; family UBA2466; genus JBGSST01. The sequence goes on along the minus strand of JBGSST010000261.1, from coordinate 14,852 downwards.
TCAATGGGCTCGAGGCGTGGCCGACCATCTTCAAAGGGGGCCCCGAAAGCGCCCGTCTTATCCTGTCCACAATTGCTACTTCCATCATCACCATTACGGGCGTGGCGTTTTCAGTAATGATTGTGGCACTAGCGCTTGCGTCGTCGCAGTACAGCCCGCGAGTTCTCGCTAACTTCATGGGCGATCGGATCACGCAAATCGTATTGGGCGGTCTCAGCGGAATCTTTGCCTTTTGTCTCGTGGTGCTGCTGCATGTGGGGCCCGGAACTTCCCAGGAGCCCTTCGTACCCAGCTTCGCGGTTCTACTGGCGCTGGTGATCGGCATCGCGGGAATCGGTCTTTTCATGTTTTTCATTCACCATATCGCGTCGTCGATTCGAGCCACGAGCATCATCACCCTGATACAAAAAGATACCATTGGAGTGCTTCACGAAATGTGGACCGATGAGCCGAAACAGCCTGACGAACCGGTGTGGGATAGCAAGAATGACGCCCGCTGGCTCCCCGTGCGAAGTCCCCGGAGTGGCTACCTCCAAAACATCGAGCTCAAGCCGCTCGTCAAGTACGCGGTTCGGCACACACTGTTAGTCAGAATGGAAAAAGCGGTCGGCGACTTCGTCCTCCAAGGCGATAAGCTCGCCGGGTACTCCGGTGGGGTGCCCGCGTTAGAAAAGGCGCTCGCCGACTTCTGCACCATTGATGATCAGCGAACTATCGAAAACGATCCGGTCTACGGCATCCGGCAGATTGTAGACGTCGCCTTAAAGGCCCTTTCTCCCGGAATCAATGATGTGACTACCGCGATTATCTGTATTCATCAGCTCTCTTCTATCTTGAACGAAGCGGTGGGCCGGCACCCCGACATGGTGGATTGTTACGCCGATGGGTGCCTAAGGCTCATTATTCGCCCAGTCACTCTAGAGGGGCTGCTGCGGGAAGCCTTCGATGAGGTAGGTCAGAATGGGAAACCACACCCAAGAGTCCTCCGCGAGTTAATCACGGCCACGTCACGCCTGGTTGCGAAGACGAAGTCGATGACAGAGCGGAAGACTCTCCTTGATTACACGCAAAGCCTCGCTCAAGTGGTAGAGACGGCACCGATTCCAGACGGTGACCGGCGAGCTTTATTGGAGCGCTGCGAGCAATCTCTCTCGTTTTGACGGGGCAATCACAGCCAAAGACCGACGAGAAACTGAAAGCCACTGTTCCGCCATTCGCCGGCGCCCGGCGCGACATCGAGCAGGCCAAACGAGTATTGCAGAGTGACAAATATCTGGCTCTCCCAACCGACGTCGAAGCCACTGCCGACACCTAGGTTCGCACCAAGATCGAAGTCGCTGAAATTACCCCGCGAGACCGAGACGCCACCCGCGCCAATCGGGGTGGCTCCCGCCGAGAGAAGATAAGAAATCTTCGGACCGGCAAAAAGATTGAGGCGCATGAAATCAAGGTCTAGCTTCGCTTTCAGAAGCACGGGCAGCTCGAGGTAGGTCATACGCGTGCGGGCCAGACTTCCGAAAAAATTGTTCTCCGCCCCTTTTTGCACGAAATTGAGCTCGGGCTGTAAAAAGAAACTATCCTTTAAAGGCATTTCCATTAGCACTCCGGCCGAGATGCCGAACAGGTCAGCGCGAGCCGTCGAGGGGCTTACCGACGCACCACTAAAGTTCATTCCTCCTTGAATACCAAAATGCGCCCGATCGTCGAAGGCGCCGTTACTTAAAGCCGCAAAGGACAAGCCAAAAATGATTAGTACTCGTTTCACGTTTACTCCTTAATTGCTTTGGTCCGCTTCCTCATGTTTTTCCAATTTTGCAAATCGAGTGCCACAACGAGACACGAGCGCCCCCGTTATCCTCCACTTACACTGTCGTACCGCGACCGCATCGCGGCGAACTCCGCCTCAATTTTCTGATGAGTGAGTTTCCAAGTGGAGTGGCGTGGGCAGCGTTATTGCACCAAAAACTCTTTTTGCGCGGGCTCGATCATCCCGCAGGCGATGGGCGGGCCGGAATCCCCGTGGGGTTGGGAATGGAAATTGTCCCGTCTTCGGTGGAAGACCACCGGTTTGCCGATGATAGCGTTCCATCCACCAAAACTCCGCCCCCCTCGGTTCCACAGGATCGTGCGCAAAACTCCACTTCCATCCATCACGGTTAAGAGATTTCCTATGTCGCCAACGTGACTAAGCCTCGTGCTTGGTTTTCCATGAATGCTCTTTGTCGGATTGAAATGCCCGCCTGGCGTGACACAATCTTTGCCGTCGTGGATATGCAGCCCATGGGCGCCCGGCATGGCGTTAGCCACTTCGGCTTCCACCACGAGCCCACCGTCCGGATGCTTAGCGAACTCGATGAGTCCCGTAACTTGGGAACCGCCCATGGACTTAAATTGCGCTCTAGCGAAAACCGGAACCGCTCCGGGCGGACTTGAGTGCGCCGAAAGTGGAGCCAATAGTAAGAATGAGGTCACACCCAGCGCACGAAGTGCGGCGCCTGATGATTTGCCGACATGGCTACATGCTTTAGCGAGATAGGCCCCAAAAAAAAGAATCTGGGAAAAGTAAAAGGCGGCCAGCAGCAGGATGATCACAGACCCGGCGGCGCCATAGACCGAGGCCGTCGACATTCGGCCTAAATACAACCCAATCAAAACCCGACCTATGGAAAACAGGACCGATGAAACCGCAGCGCCAATGAGTAGTGACCTCATGCCTAAGTCATTGTCGGGAAGAAATTTAAACAAAATAAGGAGGACGCCGGTCAGCAATGCAAATGAGACAGTCAGCGAGATTATGCTGAAGACCCAAACAGGCAAGTTGATCCAGCGAGTAAACTCCGCGCCGAGTGACGAAACCAAGGTGTCGGCGGCCAAGGAAACGAGCAGTGTGATTCCCAGCGCCAGAATCATTAAAAATGCCGCGACCCTCCGGCGCAAGAAAACCTTCCACGCCGCGACCTTTGGTGAGTTGGTTCCGAATATATGGTTCAACGAAAATCTAAGCTGTGAAAAGAATCCGGTGGCAACAAATAGAAGAGTGATGACACCAATCACGGTGGCAATCTTTCCAGTGGTCGGCCGGTAGGCTGCGATCAGCATCGGCTGCACCGCGACCGCGACTTCTTGCCCCATCGTCTCGGCGAGGTGGGCGAATAGTTTCCCTTTGGCCGCCTGCTCGCCCAGCACCAAGCTCGCCATCGCGACCAGTAGAAGCACCATGGGGCCGATGGAAAAAACAGCGTAGTAGGCCAATGCCGCGCCCATTTGAAAGGAATCGCCTGTCCGCCACTCCCGAAAGGCGGTCTTTCCTGCACTCCAGTAGGAAAACCTGATTGCGGGCTGGCTTCCCTCAGGGTCGACAGATCTCAACCTTGCCGATCGAGTGAGGGCCGGCTCCGCTGCCAGGTGCGGTGTGGCAGCGGCGCGTACTCTTTTGTTCGGATCGTCCATGCTCAAGCAAATCAAGCAAAACTGATGCCGCATGAACGTCAAAAAACACTTCATGAGAATTAATTTGTACCTCCTCGTATGCGGGGCTCGACGCCATGGCGAATCCCGATCCGGAGATCACATATTCCGCCATAAGCGGCGTAGGTTCGGCCCGCTGCCGCGGGGTGCAGAGTGAGAAGCCACGCGAGAACGCCCCGCCTACATTCAAATATTGCTCATTAGGGCTTTGCGCCTCGGCAGCGATTCATTTTTTTAAGCCATACCTAGGCACATCAAACCCACATCATGGCGAGTCGCAACGCGAATCTCCGGTCGGTGTTTCTCAACGAATAGGGACATTAGTGAGGTCGATAATTAGCTTGGCGTGAAGAACGCCTCCAAAGGCGTACCGGTTGTCGTGCGGTTTCCATACGAAAAAGACTCGCTTTCGCACTCATCCCTAACCTCACAAAGGATGCCGTGGTTACGTAAATCTCTTTCGACGACTGGGAATGCAATGTGTTTCGTTAGGAATTGGTCTCGTCCCAAAGGGCATGGCTGGGTTCGTACCGCTCGAGATAAGTGATCCGTCGGGGCCAGCCTTGCGGCACTAGAAAGCACACGTTAGAGGCCTGACTCGGACCTCCCCCCGCTTCCAGCCGCCGCTATCTGGCACTAATCCATTTCGCCGCTCGCCCCACACCCACGAGGCGAATAAGACCTTCTTTTTTCATCTGCCGCAGAACCAATCTCACCATATCTCGGCTGACGCCCCGGCAATCGGCTTCAATATCTGAGATGGCAAAGGCACCCACCCGGCGTTCGGCGGCCTGGCGAACCTGGACGGTCTTCCATCCCTTGCTGCCGGTTTTGATCCTGCCAACGCGCTCTTCGAATTCGCGATACGCGCGAATCAGTACGCCCCAGAAATAATCCAGCCAAGGGAACACGTCGTGCTTACCCTTATGCCAATTCTGGGAGCTGGCTTCCAAAGTTTCGTAATAGCTTTTCTTCGTCTCCTCAAAAATTCGTTCCAAGCTGATGTAGCGGCCCACTTGATATTCGTGATGGTACAGAAGTTGGAGGGTCAGCAGCCTCGCGATACGTCCGTTGCCGTCGGTGAATGGGTGGATGCAAAGGAAATCCAAAATCGTTAGGGGAATGGCAATGAGCGGATCCTGTTTACCAGCGCCAACCGCCCGGTGGTAACCCTTCACAAGTTTGTCCATGGCTTCTGGGGTCTGGCTGGCGGGCGTCGCTCTAAACCTTACGCGCTCAACCGATCCATCAGGATTCATTTCGACGATCTCATTGTCGGTCGCCTTCCAACGGCCACCCGGGGATGGCAAATACCGGTACAGCGTTTGGTGAAGTTGAAGGAGCACGCCAGTCGTGAACGGAACGTCCTTCGGGTGGGCGTGGAGCAACGCAAGGCCATCGCGGTAGCCAGCAAGCTCCTGCTCTGAACGATCTTTTGGTTTGGTGTTCTTTATGACTAGTTCTTCGATCCGTTTGTGAGGAACGGTGATCCCTTCCAGACGGTTCGAGGACTCGCTCGACTCGATACTGGCGACCTGTTGAAGGCTCTTCAGCACTTCCGGCGCTTGCGCGTAGTAAAGCTCCTGCTTGCCTCGGTACTCGCCAATCTGGCGCAAAGTGGCGAGTTGAGTCGAAGTGAACGAGAGTTTGCTTAAGAATTTTGGGTCGAGGGAGTGCATGGCTATATAGGTAATATACTCGTTTAATAGGGTAATTTCGAGGTCAAATTACCCTATTCTAAACCTGCGTTACCCTATTTCCCTTTGCAAAGCCCGTGTCGAGTGCTGCCTTAGGTCCGCGCTTCCCGGTTCCCGTTGTCAATTGAGCGCCGGCAGATGAACGATGCGTGAACGGAGGCGGAAGCCATGCATGAGACTTCTCACATACTGAAACTAACTTGGGAGCAATTCGATGCACTCGAGGAAGCTTCAGACATCATGGCAATGGAGGGCTATTACTGCAATACGATGGAAGACGCTGTCCACTATCTTTCACGAAAGTACATTGCCGAGATTGGCCCCCATTACGAGGTCGAGTTTGAGGGAAGCGAGACTCCATTACCGAACTGACTTTTCCGCGCTCTTCCCACGCTCCAAATCATCACGCGGGCGAGAAAATGGCTGAAATTTCCGCATGAAAAGGGGAACCGGGCGGCGGGAAATCCTCTCGCAGCCTAGCGATACAGGAACTGCAAAGTTTCAGAACGGTTAGTTTTAAAATGGTCGGGGCGGCGGGATTTGAACGCCGTTTCCCAAATAATTGGAACGATTAGTCAATCGTAACCATATCAGCAACATCCCATTCCACGACTTCCTTGGGCGTCTACTGAAATCCACGGAAATCGCATGAGGTTGGTCGCAATGGTCGCACGGATGAGCTGGCGGCAGGGCCTACGGGTTCACTAGGTCACCCCATTTTTTTCAAGCGCACCTTTATCTCGCTCGCTGCCGGAAGATCCAACGAACATCCACCATCAATACCCGTCGCCGAACCAAAAACAATGCGGTCGCCCTTCAGCAAGGTCGGGGAGGCAAATTTTTTATAGGGGTGATTTTCATCCAAACGATCCTGACAGATTTTCTCGTATTTGATGCCGGCCGTATTGAGATTGGCCTCCGCGATCGTCGCATTGGGACACCCCTCAAAGTATATTAGCTTCAAAGATTCCGACTTCACTTTTGCACTCCCCTTTATGGTCTCCGATTACCTCGCATATGATATGCAAGTACAAATTACCTGTTTGTTCCAACGGAATTACTGAATGCGAAAACACATTCCCAATGTCATCACTTTACTCAGACTGGTCGCAGCTCCGTTTATTCTGTGGCTCTATTTCCGCAATCAAATTGAAGCCGCTATCCTGACCACCTTGGTCGCCAGCTTTACCGACTTTTTCGATGGCTGGGCGGCGCGAAGGTTAAACCAGGTTAGCCGAACCGGAGCCATTTTAGATCCGGTGGCGGACAAAGTTCTCATCCTGACGCTTTTTGGGATGCTCTACGTTCACGCGGTCATCCCCTGGTGGCTGTTTGTGATTTCTACGGTACGAAACATTTCCCAGCTTTTGTCTATTCCCGTGCTTTTGGGCTGGAAGAAAATCTCTTTTCACGTAAAGCCCCGCTTAATTCCCAAATGGGGCTCAGCCTTGAGCTACGTCATCATTCTGCTGGGACTCATGGCGATGAGCAGTACGCTCTCAGAGCACCGGTCGAGTCTCGCCATTCTTATTTTTGCCACCTCCGTAGTCTTGTCCGTCCTAGAGGTTCAAATCCTCGTCACCTACTGGCCCCGTTTCCTGGCGATCTACCATGGGCGTCACGATACCTTCGAGTGACGTTGGGAAAACACCAGGACCCCACGATTCCCGTAGCGAAAATGAGCGGGATGCCGAAAATCGACCAGTACCATGTGTAGCCACCACCATCGCCAAAGTGGACGAAACAGCCCACGCCCCAAAACACCCCCACCACCGCACTGGCCCAAGCCCCCACCCGGCTCGCCTTGGGCCAGTAAAAACCGGCCAGTAGCGCGAACGAAAGCGCCGCAATCGGGATGTTCGCCAGAATCAGGCGATTGAGAATGTCGTCCACCAGAAGGTTCGCCGCCAGCCAGCTTGCCAGCGCAAATCCGGCCGTTAGCCATCGCTGCCGCCCCACCGAATCTAGAGCCCGAAGGCTAAAATCACTGGCCACCATGGCCACCATCGCGCTCCACACTCCGCTCAGGGTGGTCAGGGCCGCCGCGAATAGCACCGCAAAGCCCAACCCCTTTAGCACCGGCGGAAACCAGGCGGAAATCATCTGCGGCACGACCGTCTCTGCCAGCGCCAGGTTCGGGTTATCCAGACGATAGTAGCTCGCCGCAAGCTGCGTGCAGCCGTACAAAAGAAAGACGAGCACGGAAGCCAACCCCACCGAAATAAACGCCGTCCGTTCGTCCTTGGCCGCGAAGATTTTTTGCCCGTACCAGGGCGAGCAAATGTAGGTAAAACAAGTGAGAACGATGAGTGAGGTCACGAACCAAAACGGAAGCTGAGGATGCGACCACTGCGTTAAGGGGGAAACGGTCAGCTGCGAGGAATCAAACACACGGGCCAACACCTTCGGCCCCCCGTGACGGTAGACGGCGATGCCGAGCAATCCCGGCAGTAGCAGTAAAGTCACAACAAAGCTGAAAACATCCGCCCGAATCACCGATAGCAGTCCTCCGCTCACCGTCAGCGCCAGCACCAATCCGCAAAGAACAGCGCTTAGCCACCATGGGGTCAGGGACGAGGTGACCGGCAGAAAAATAAGGGTGAGAGACTTTACGTACGTGGCGCTAAACCCAATCATCGCCACGATCAGCAACAGCGAGGCAGTGCGTCCCATACCCTGGCCGTACCGATCGGCGAAGAGCTCGGCGACCGAAGTACGGTCGAATCGCTTCCAATGGCGAGCCACCGAAACGGTGTACCACCCCAGCCCTACCAAAAATACGAATGACAGAGACAGCGCCATGGGCCCCGCGCGGTACCCTACCCCCGAGAATGCCAGCAAAGTGGCCGTGTTGAACTCCGTCATTACTAAAGTCGCCGTCAAGGCGAACAGCCCTACGGATCGGTTGGCGACGAGGTAGGAAGATTTCTTCGACACCGATTGATAACTCACCAAGGCGAGGGCCAAAAGGGTGGTGGCGAAGGTAAGCCAGTCTAGGGGGGCCAACTCAAGCTCTCCGAAAGGCGTGAAATTTTTCGAGCCACCGCAGGGCGGCCGCCGGGGCGTGGGCGCGCTTCCAGTTGCCGGCCACATATTTGTTCGCTTCGGTCAGCGTGGGATAAATGTGGATGGTTCCCAAAATCTTGTTTAATCCGATTCCGTGCTTCATCGCGCTAACGTACTCGGCGATGACCTCCCCCGCATGGTGGCCCACTATCGTCACGCCGAGAATTTTGTCCTTCCCGGGAACCGTAAGCACTTTGATGAAGCCATAAGCCTCTTCCTCGGCAATCGCGCGGTCCAAATCGTCAATTTCGTAACGGGTAACTTCGTACGGTACTTTTTTCTCCTTGGCCTCTAGCTCGTTCAATCCTACGCGAGCGACCTCCGGATCGGTAAAGGTACACCAGGGAATCACGCGGTAATCGGCACGGAACGATTTGAAGGGAGAGAACAAAGCGTTCACCGCTGCATACCAGGCCTGGTGCGCCGCCGTGTGGGTAAACTGATACGGGCCCGCGACGTCACCGCACACGTAGAGGTTCGGTAGGTTCGTACGCAAAAAAGGGTCGCTTTCGATCGTGCCTCGCTTGGAAAGCGTCACACCGAGATCTTCCAATCCGAATCCCTTAGTATTGGCCCTTCGCCCCAACGCGACCAGCACTTCATCAAACTCGATCCGAACTTCTTTGCCCGCATACTCGCAAAGAAGAACCTTCGCCGATCCGGCTTTCAGAAATTGCTTCGCCTTGTGGCCAGCCAGAATCCTAACGCCATCGGCTTCGAAGCGGGCGGAAACCACGCGCGAAACGTCTTCATCCTCGCGCGACATGATCCGGGGAAGCATCTCCACTTGGGTCACCTGGGAGCCAAAGCGAGCAAAACTCTGCGCCAGCTCGCAGCCAATCGGGCCTCCTCCCAGCACGACCAGGCGCTTGGGCAATGCCCGCAACTGCCAAACGTTGTCGCTAGTCAGGTAATCCATTTCGTTCAACCCCGGAATTGGAGGAACGAACGGACCCGCTCCGGTGGCCACGATGATGCTGCGGGTGGTGAGCGTTTTACCATTCACCTCGATCTCGAAAGGGGTACGAATCTTCGCCTCGCCACTTATACAATCTACCCCCAGCGCGGAGTAACGCTCAGCGGAATCGTGCGGTTCTACCTTGCGAATCACCCGCTGAACCCGCTCCATGACCTGCGAAAATTCCGTTGCGGCGTTGGCCGTCCCTAGGCCGAACTCCGCGGCGCGGCGGATGTAGGAAAAGATCCGGGCCGAACGAATAAACGCCTTACTGGGGACGCATCCGGTGTTGAGACAGTCACCGCCCATCCGGTGTTTCTCGATGAGCGCGACCTTAGCTTTAACTGCGGAGGCGATATAGGCGGAGACGAGACCCGCCGATCCGCCACCGATAACGACCAGGTTGTAATCGAACTTTGCCGGTTTTCGGTACTTGCCGAGCGCGCGTCGCGAACGAAGCCATTCGACAATTTTCTTCCCGACTAACGGCACCACGCCCAGCACCGCGAACGACAGCAGAACTTCCCACGATAAGATGTCCTTGGCCGAATTGATCTTGGAAAGCTGCGTGCCCGCGTTGGCGTAGGCCAGCGTTCCGGGAACCATCGCCACTAAACTTACGATGAAAAAGGTAACCGTTTTTATCGGGGTTAACCCCATCGCCAGATTAATGCCGAAGAAGGGAAAAAGCGGCACCAAGCGTAGGGTAAAGAGATAAAAGGCTCCTTCCCGTTTAAAGCCTTCGTTTAACGACTCGAACTTGTCGGCGAATCGACTTTGCACCCACTCGTGCAGGAGAAAGCGAGACCCTAAAAATGCCAAGGTGGCCCCCACGGTCGCCGACAGCACGACGACCAAGGCGCCAAGCCAAACCCCAAAAATGGCTCCGCCCGCCAGCGTGAGTACCGTGGCGATCGGAAGCGATAGGGCCACGGAGGCTACATAGGTCAGTGTAAATCCCGCGATGACCGTCAGGCGATGATCGGCGTAATAGCCCCTAAGCCACTCTTCCTTCTCCTTCAGGTTCTGCAGAGAAAAAAACTGACCGAGATCCATTCCAAAAAACGCCGCTACTCCGGCCACTGCAACCAAAAGGACTAGCGTCCGGCTAAACGTTTTCATTTGAGCTCATCCAACCGCTTCATGAGGTCCTTGGGGTCCGCTCGCCGCGTGTAGTCCGTATCCACGAAGGCGTAGACGATCTTGCGGTTACCTTGCACGATGTAGGTAGCAGGCACGGGCAACTTCCAATCCGCATTGCCCTGGCTCTTTTCCAAGTCGATACCGAACTGCTGATACAGGGCCTTTAAATCCGCGGTAAGCTCGAAGACTAATCCCAGTTTCTGCGCAAGCTGGTTGTCTTTATCGGACAGGATGTCGAACTCGATTTTCTTGGCGGTGGCGGCTTCTACCGAAAGGTCGCGCTTTTCGGGGGTGATGGCGAGCAAAGTAGCCTTCCGCTTTTTGAACTCGGCTAAATTCTGCTGATAGCTATTCAGCTGCACGTTGCAGTACGGGCACCAGCTACCACGATAGAAGGCGATGATGACGGGCCCTTTCTTCAACAAATTCGAAAGCCGCACCGTCTTGCCCGAAGCATTGGGAAGCGAAAAGTCGGGCATGGTATCCCCTACTTTTAGCGCCTTTTCGGCGATTTGCGCTTGCTTGAGCTTTTCCGCGGCCTCCTCCATCACTTTTCTCTTCTCGGGCGGAAGCTTCGAAGCCTCTCGCATGAGCGTAAGCTGCTCATTCAAAGACACGTTTGCTAGAGTTCGGTCGGTGAATGCCTTGATATCGGGCTCCGCCGTCACTCCGGTAACGCGGCCATTTTCAATTCCCCCGAGAAAGGCCACAAAAGTCGATTGGGCCGTCACTTTGAGTTGTTTTTTAAGGTCCGCCTCTTTATCGAAATCCGCGGTAAAAAGTGTGATGCCCTTCAGCGAGCCCGACTTCTCCAACGCGGAAAGCGATTTTTGCTGCACCCGGCATGTGGGGCACCAGTCGGCATGAAAATGAAGCAGAATCTTCTGCCCGCCTTTTTGCGCCCGTTGAAAGGCCGCGGCGTCAAACGGGCTGCCCAAGGCGGAAAGGGTAAGGCCTAGGAGTAGAAAAATGCCGATAAGTCGTTTCATGGTTGTTAGCTCCTTGTTTAGAATTTAGTCACGAACTCCACCCAAAAGTCGGGAAGCCGGCTCGTCAGAAAACCTTCGAGGTGCCTGTCCCAGTCCAGCACAATCAGTAAACCCACCAGGATCATCGAAGCCCCGAAAATTTTCTTGATGCCGGAGATAAGTCCCGCCCGGGCCCGTGCCCCCTTCAGGAAACGTCTTGCGCCGTAGGCCACGAGTATGAGCGGAATAACCGCCCCAAGTCCAAAGACGGACAGAACGACAAAAGCGGGTCCAGTGCCTCCCGCTTGGCTCGCCAGCCCCAGCGCCACACCCAGGCTTGGGCCGCTGCAAGGAGTCCACACCACGCCGAGTAACAGGCCGCCGATAAACTCGCTAGCGATAGGGCCACCGATCTGCTTCGGCGCCAGCGAAGCGGCACCTCCGGTAAGCCCTGACAGCCAGACGGTGAATCGCTCACTGAGTCGCGCGGAAACGAAGAGAACCCCGCCAGCGGCAAGCAAAACACCCGATACGCGCCGAATGTAATTGGGATCGATGCCCAATAGATCCCCGGTGCGGCTGACCAGCAGCGTGACTCCCACGAAGGCCACCAAAAGCCCCGCCGAAAGCGCCAAGGGCCCCCACCGGTTCTTGGCAAACGAAGAAGCCGTAACGAAGGGCAAAACAGGAAGCACACACGGCGAAAGCGTGGTCAATAGACCGGCGACAAGAGCCAGTAGCAGAGAAGCGACGCTCATACGCGCCGTTCCGTTCCTAGCGACGCTAGTGCCGAGTTTGCAATCTCCGCGAGCATTTCCCGATCGGGCCGAAACTTCGCCATCTCACGGATCGCGAAAGCCGCCGCAAACGCCCGAAATGCAGCCTTCTTCACATCGAGCTTTCTAGGCAAAACGCTCTCGTCGACGGCCTCACCAATCAGCTCGTGAAAAAAACTTTCGAGCCGATCCACTTCCTTCACCACGAATTGCGAAAGCTTGGTGTTTTGGTGCCCTACTTCAACACCACTATTGAAGGCCAGGCACCCCCTTCGACCGAGCTTCGATACCCCTGCCTCGGAAATCAGCTTGGCGTACAAACGTACCAATACGTCGAGCGAGTCCAGATGAGGGACCTCTTCCCGGATTTTTTTGAAGGGGCCCTCTCCCACATAGCGGCGCAGCGCCACCCGGAAAATGGCTTCCTTGTTCCCGAACGAGGCGTAGAGACTTCCCTTGTTTAGTCCGGTTGCCGACGTGATGTTGTCCAGCGAAGTGGCCTTGAACCCCTTCGCCCAGAAGACCTCCGTAATCTTTAAAATCACCTGGTCGTAATCAAATTCGCGTGGTCTGGCCATGGTTGAACTTCTACTTTGCTAGTTTCTGACCAAACGGTCAAAAACTTTATTTAGTTTAGATGGTGCAGCTCAGCAAGAACTGGCTGGCGAAGGCGTGGGTTTGAATCGGAACTGTTTCTCGCAGGGGCAGAAACAGTTCCCGTTCCGGTACCCGTTTCTAGTTTGATCGGATCTTTGCACTGCGATAGCTGTCGGACAGAAAGAGGTTTCCTATGAAAGGCTCGTTTTGTTTCCCAGTTCTTTTTGTGGCGAGTCTATTCTCGCCTGGATTCTTAATGGCGATATCGCCCTCCCAAGAGCTACCGAATTTAGTCCCGGCGATGAAGGTCGAAGTGGGATCCCACGGGATCTTCGACTTCAAGGTCGACCCGGCCAACCCCGAGGTGGCGGTCACCGATATCGTCATCCGCTTTCACGTGAAGGTTCCGCAAGGCGCTCAGTACGCCGGCCTTATCGAGGTGGACGAGGAAGGGTATTACGTCAGTCAACGCTACGACCGCTTCTTTTTATCGGTGCCCTTCTCCCGATCTATGGCGCCCGAAGGGACAGCGGATAAAGTGCAAACGGTGGAGTATCGTTTCCGCAAAGAGTTAAAGGACTCGACGATTGGCGAGGCCACGCAGTGGAATGACGAAAAGGTCACGATTGACCTCAATATTCAGGATCGGCGCGCCCCCGTGAGCCTGACGCTCGACTTCAAGACCAAATCCATACTTGTAAAAAGCTCCTTCACCGTACCTGACGCCGCTCTGGTCGGTCAGGCCGTAACGAATTTCCCCGCGCGGGAGCGTCGCCGGCTGGTGCAACGAAGTCTTCCAGTTGTCGAACGCATCAAAATCGGCCCTCCCAAAAACCCTTATGACTGCGGCGATGGGTTCTACGAGAATCAAGGGAAACCGGGCGTGATTCATGGCGACTACTGGTGCAATCTTTATCGCCTGCCCGCTACCGCTTCGGAGTTCAAACGTCTTTCCGACGATACCTGCGTATTTTTTGCTCCCGTAACGCTGAGCGAAGCTCCCTTGAGCGGCGTCATTCGCATTCCATACTCGGATCGTGACTTCGATCATTTGATCAATCGATACGTCCTGCCCCGGCCCAAGGACGCTAATACGGCGAAAGAGCGAGTGGTCGCGTTCGGTCCAGCTCGGCTCTTTAAAAAGGGAGGGAGCAAAACGAGCTACCTCTTGCCGTACACGATTGAAAAGAAAGGCAAGACGACCTTCATGCAGGAGCCCCATCAGCATGGTGGCCGCTTTGGTCACGTTGAAGGGTTGGGCTTTAACAAAGATGAAAGCCACTTCGACTACCCCGGCCAGAACTTCAGCTTGTCTCTGCTACGCGAAAAGGTCTGCTATTAGCAAAGCCGTGCTCGGAGGCTCTGGCAGTCACCGCCCAGAGCCTCCAAAGGCCTTGCTGCGTCTGAACCGTTGCGTCACACAATTTCCGTAACGTTTGCCTCGTTCCTCTCACTTACAAGTCGGTGGGGGCCAATCCCCATCCCAAAAGTGGAGAAACAAAAATGGAAAAGACCTCGCCCCGCCTCGCCCTACTGACGGCCGCCCAAAATGACTTAAATTTCGATTCCAGTTTTGCCTTGGACATTCTATCGCACGAAGAGTTCCCTGCGTTCGTAAAAGCCTTGCCGCGGGCCGATTACGGCACCGACGCCAAAGAAGGCATCGTGGGGTATGTGCTACAAGGGAAGAAGCATCAGCTTGTCTTTAATGAAAATAAAGAGCCCATCACTTTTGCCACACACCGCCACGCCCAGTCTTTTGGGATCGTGCTGCGAGGTACCTGTAAGCTCTACATCGCCGGCACGGAAACCACGTATCACATCGGGCAGACCTACCACGTTCCGGGCGGCGTCGAGCACTATGCCTGGCAGTCCGCCGACTACCGAGACGTAGTGCTCTTCAACCAACCCGACCGAGTTCGGGCGTTAGAAACGGAACTTTCTGTTCCTCAGAAGCAAAGAAGCAGCCGATAGCTGCAATGAACGTCGAAAGTTATCTCCGGTCGGTTCTCGACGATGTTTCGCACAGCAAGCGTTTGCCGTTAACCGATACGGTTTCTCCGAATCGAACTTCAAAACGAAGCTGGGGTCCGATAGGGAATTCGGGGTTGTCGTTCGCTCTGGAGTATCCGATCACCTGGGTTTGGTCCTTCACCGGTTTGAATAAAACGGGGGAGGC
>JBGSST010000260.1:0-9509 GCA_041736915.1 Bdellovibrionota bacterium | reverse complement strand
GCTACCTTGGCGCCGCCGGCTTGGGCGGCGGTCTTTCTTTCGAAGGTCGCGCTATCTTGCGCGAAAGCAGTGGCGGCCAGAAAAAGTCCGAAGAGTAACTTAGTTCGCATACACCCATCCGTTGCGGTGAAATTCCACATTTACGGGAAGGGGGGTAACCCTTTCCCAGGCCCTGGCTTCGGCGTCCCACCACTGGTAGCCGTTGGGAAACTGTAACTTGGTGCCGGGCGTGACCGCGTACCGCTGACCAGACTGCGCTAAGCCCCCCGCGGTAACCGGCGTGGCCGGACGACCGGCGCCGCGGCTAAGCACCGTGTTTTGTACGCGATGATCGATGCGAATAACCGTGCCCACATTTCCGGCGATGACGTAGATGGCCAGCTGGTTGAAGCTGCGATCGATAACGAGACTACCCGAGCCCTCTTTACCATCGCGGTGGCGGTCGAGGATGAACGAGATGTCGTGCTTGATGTCGATCCGGGTGCCGATATTGTTCACGATGGCGTTAACCTTCAGCGCATTACCCGTGCGGTTCAAGATGAGGCGATCGCTCTGATTGTCTGGATCCAGAGAGACGGAAGCAAAGTTCTCACCGTGATTCACCATCTCCTCGAAACGGCGCCGGATCTCCTCGTAGGGAATCCGAATCCGCGTAGCATACTTCTGGGTCAGCCCATTCAGCTGCAGCAACTCGTTCGCTTGCTCCGCCGTCCCGACAAAAACATCGGCACGGCCGACCACGGAAACGAAAAGGGCCAAGAAAATAAACGGAAAGAAAGAGAAAGATTTCATACTCTGGCATTCTGAACCCGGGGCGGAGAACGTCCCCGCCCCGGAGACTATTACTAGTAACGGTAATGCGGGCCGTACCACAGGCGACCGTACGAATCGTAGTAGTACCCGATGACGTACTGGGGTTGCCGGACCACGGTGGTCGGGTTGACCGTCGTGTTGTGGTTGTGAACGTGCGTGACCTCTTTCGGCTGCGGAGCCGCGCGAAGCTCACTGCGCTCGTCGACCAGATTGTTCACCTCGTCGATGATGTTCACGCGGCCACCAATGTTGCCCACGACCTCAGTTTCCGTATCCTGATTGCCGAAGTCGACGATGCCCGATGTTGCCAGCTTGTTGTTGCTGTTGATGTGCGAGTGACCGGCAAAGGCCGGCGTGCTGTCATTCTGACTTTGGCCGGCTTTCGTCGATCGGGTGCGAACCGTGTCGTTGTCCGACTCGATGATGTTGTTGCGGCGGATTACCGTGCCACCCCGGCGTTCGAGGTTCACATTCGTGCCCACGTTGTTGCTTACGCGGTCACGGCGGCGGATGTTGCCCGATGCTTGCACGGCGGTGTCCACCGTCGCGTTACGTGAGTTTTGCAGAAAGCGGCCCGGCACCGAGATCGACGCCCCCTGACGGATGGCCTGCGATCGGAGCGGAGCCCCTTCGGAGTTGGTGGCGGCGGCCGGCTCCGGGGCCGGAGCTTCCGGCGGCAGCTGGTCTTCGTCCTGGTTCGCGCTGTCGGACTTGAGCTCATTTAAAACGAGCTCGTTCTCGCACTCGGCCGCCGTGCGCACGGAAACCGTGGCGTCGCCCGAAATTTTCCGGGGAGAGGTGAATGTGCCGTCCACTAGCGAAAGCGTTTCGCCATCCGCCTCCACCGAAGAAGGCTGACAGCCGCCGACGCGGATGCCATGCGAGGCTTCGCCCGACGGCAAGCCCTTTAGGGTGACGACCTTGTCCGCCGCGAAAGCGGAGAAGCTCGCCGAAATAGATACGATGGCCAACAAACGAAACATGATCACTCCTTGTGAATTGATGGGAACGCAATGCGTTATGCAGAGCGCCGGGCAGAGGGGCAATTCGGTTCCGCGCGAAGCGGGAGCGGTTTGACATTGCCGGGCGGAAACTGCGACACGACGGGAAAATGCAAACCGAGGATCCCGATGCGCTCATTCTTCTGTCTCCTTCTCGTTTCGTTCGTGGTGACCGGCCAGGCTCAGCAGAGCCCGGCCCGGAGAATAGAGGTCAAAGTAGATACGAATGAGGGGGGGCTGAACTTCTCGTCGCTCACCCAAGGGGTCGGCAACTTCATTCGGGATCTCAAAGTGACGGACGGGCAGAACGTAACCCGGCACGAATCGCACTACTTCTCCTCCACGGTCGACGTCGTGTTGAAACGTCCCACGCTTTCGGATGAACTGCTCTCGGCCGTGCCGCCCGCCAAGGTGCCCGCGATTCAGATCCCGTCGGAGCTCGAGACGTGGCAGAAAGATCTCGCGAAATGGAAGATGGGTTTTTTACGGGTCGCAATTTACGAACAGTACCCGGTCAATGTGCCAGTGGACACTTTGAATCCGTGCGGCCTGGCCGGCGACGGTATCCCGCTTACGCTGCCCGACGAGCGCTATCTGCAAGATGTATTTGAGCAGCGTACGGCGTTTCTGCTCGACCGCGCCGAGTTCTTGGATCCCGCGACGAACGAACGTTGGACCGGCCCACGTAAGGTGCCCGGACAGGAAGGCGAGTCGATCCGTCTGTTAGTGTCCCCCAAACGTTCACGACTTTCCTTCAAGGTGGGATACGGCCGCGATCTTTGGGCCTTCGCCGGTGACTCGGCCGCGTGGGCGAAAGCCCCGGCCCAAAGTTTCTCGGTGACGAAGAGCTTGCGGCAACCGGTGGCGGGCTTTCAGAGTGTATTCCCAACGGGCTACTTCGCCGGCCAGCGCACCGATGCTTTTTTTCCGCCTGGGTGGAGCGTAGCCACCCACGATCTCGAAGCGGTAACCTCCGTATCGACGACTCAGGAGCTAGCGTTCACTAGCCCCGAAGGAAAGCCCCGCAAAGTGACGATGGGCATCTCGATGCTGATCGCCGCCCATCGCCTTCACGCACTAAAAATTATTTTGCCCGTGCCGCATTATCACGAGTACCGCCTCGTGAAGGCGTCGCGGTTCAAACGCACGTTCCCTGGCGTACCGTTCTTTCAAAAGGACCATTTACTATTGGGTAAGGAACTGGGGGAATCAGACTTGGCCCGCGCCGAAAAATCAAAACGTGTTCTGGTGGCTTACGAGTCGAAGGTGCTGTGCCTGAAATCCGGCGAGTTCAACCCGGCTTTTACTAAGTTGCCGTAAGGACCGCGGCGAAAGCCTGACGCGGCAGTTGCGCGTTGGTTACTTCGTGTACGAACCGCAGCGTGCGGAAGGCATCGAACCATTCGTGCAGGTGACGGCGTCGAGAGGCGGCATCGCGACGCGAAGTGCGCGCACTTTGCAACGCGTGAGGCGCGCCCAGCATTTCGCCGATGGGCCACAGGTCGCCCACGCGCTGGCGGAAGGCCAGATCGTCGGGAACTTCGGCCCACGCGTTCAAAGCGCCGAGCCAGCTCGTGACGCTTTCGAAAACCTTCGGGTCATAAATCTCGTACGGCTTTCCTTGGGAAAACTCTTGGTCGATTTTGTTGACCGATGCCCCGGTTCCGAAGGGGACGCGCCACGAGGGCCGGCCGCTGAGCGTGATCGTTTTGCCGGTTGCGTACACGCCGCCTACCTTGGCGAGCTTGTTCAGCAGATAAAAATCTTCACCGGCGGCCTTGTCGGGAAAGCCGCGCACCTCGGCGTAAGCCGCGGCCGACACGCGCAGCGTGCTGCCCACCGTTTGAAACGCGTAGGGCGAACCCGCCTGGGCGAGCCCGCGCTCGTAGTAATGAAGAAAGGCATCGTACTCGGCGATGTGCCGCTCGTAGCCGGGCTCCGGGCGGTGGACGAAATCGTGCAGCCCTACGACGGGGCGATCGACATTCAAACCCGCAAACGGCGTTCGCGCCGTGTCCTTCGCGTTTACAAAAAAATCTTCCGGCAGTGAGGCGTCCGCGTCCGTGATCTCGATATCGGCGCTCTGAACCTTACCGGCGGCGATAAGCGCCAGCGCAAGATCGCAACCGATCTTGCGCGCCTGTCCAACTCCTTGCTTGGGGCCCAACTCGCGACCCGGGGAAAAGCGATCCACCGCCACGATCGTCACGCACTCGCTCTCGAGGCGGGGCAGGGCCTTCCACAAGGCCTCGTTCGAAAGTTTCGCTTCGGGCGGAGTCGACTCTTTGCCGTTCACCACCACGATGAGCGCGACGCGCACTTGGGCATGCGTCGCCGCCCGCACGGCACTCTCCCACAAACGCGGAAAGGTCTCCGCCTCACCGATCGCGGGCACCGCGATGACGTGATCCCACGCCCCGGAAATTTCCCGGCGTGACTCGGGCTCGGCGAAGGAGGCGAGGTACTTGGCCGTGGGCGAAAGCATTAGTGAACCAGCGCACGAATGGGCACGGAACGAATGGCCCGGTCTTCAATAGCGAGCAACTCGTCGAGGCGTTTCTTTACCGTCTCCGCATCGAAAAACTTCAGCGCGATGTCCACGAAAAGGTTCTTATGCGACACTTCGGCGCGCGCCAGCCGTCCGTAAAAGTTACGCAGCTCTTCGGTCGGTAAGTGTTCGGCGATGAGCAACAGCCGTTCTGCACCGCGGGCCTCGATGGCGCTGGAGATGAGCAGCCGGTCGAGAAACCGTTCGTCGCGTCCCGTGCGGCAGGCTTTCATCAAAATGTTTACGTACTCGTCTTCCTGATCGGGAAGCGGAGACAAACCGAGCCGGGTCATCAGCCGGATCACCTGGTGAAAGTGCTCGAGCTCTTCGCGGGCAAAGTGAATCATGGGTTCGAGCAGCGCCGTACGGTCGGGGTAGCGCACTACGAACGACATTCCTACGGCCGAGGCTTTCCGTTCGCAGCTGGCGTGGTCGACGATGAACGAAGGGAAATCGGACAGCACGGCATCCACCCACGCCATGGAGGTGGCCGACAGAAGGGTCCAGTCAAATGGGGCGGATTGCATGGGAGGGGTCTTACCACGGTTTTCGAACGAGTATAATAGGCCGATGCGCCTTCTATTCACACTGTTACTAGCGTGGCCGATAAGCTGGCCGGCCCAGGCCGAGCACGTGCCCAAAGGTAACCCGGCGGCGGTAACGGGCGAGCAGTTCGATGTTTCCAACCAGTTCAATGAGCAAGTTCCCACTCAGGGGAGAACGGGAAGTTGCTCTGCCTACGCGGCGGTGGCCCTGACCGAGGCGGCTTGCCGCCGCGTTTTAAAGAAGCCCCTCAAGCTGTCCGAGGCCTTACCCATCTGGTTAGTCGGCCGGAGTCACCTGCAAAGCGGAATTTTGCCCTTTGGCTACGATCGGCCGGCGAAGGATCAGCCTTTTCCGGTATCGAGCGCGGAGGCCTCGAGCCCCGGCTATTTATTGACCAGGTTCGTGCGCGGCGCCGTCTGCCGCGAAGAGACCTTTTCACTGGAAACTCAGCTGACTCCGTTACTCGATCGCTTGCGGAAAAAAGCGGCGGCCGAGACGGGGGCGGGCCTTTCTGCGGAGCAGGTAGAGGCCAACTATCTAAAGAACCTCGATGCCGAGGTGGCGGCCTTAGGCGTTGCGACCCGACGGGGTGCTGACTTCTACGAATACGAAACGAAAGATCCCGCGCTAAGGGAATGCCTCGACGGGCTCGCGCCGCCGATCCACCGGAAGCAGCTTCTCCCGGGAGAGCTAAAGGCGCTTTTGGCGCAGGGAATTCCGGTGCTGTGCACGGCGCTTAATCACGCGTTCGTCATCATGGGCTACCGCATCGAAGCCTCTGACCCTCTTTCGCCCGTGTGGCACGAGCGCAACTCTCATCACGATCGCGCCAAATGGACTAAGCGGGGCTACACCCGGCGCAACGACAAGAATGGTACCGGTCCGGTGTGCAATCAGGCCGAAATCGTCGTGACGAAGGAAGAGGCCGCGCGGTTGAAGCTGCCCGAGTCGCAGCCCCTGACCTATCGTCCCTTGGCATTGACGGACGCTCCACCGGTGAAAGACTTCACCGAACTAGCGAGTCTCTCTAAAGAGTGGAGCCACGTTCCACCCGATCCCGAGCCTTCACCGCCCGCGCCGTCAAATTCCGGGGTTGAGCCGTTCGGTGTCCGCGCCCCTACGTCCCCGTTCGGGCCACAGCGATCCGGCGGTGGCAAAAAAGATTAGCGCCGCCCCCATCCACTGGGTGGAGCTGAGCCGCTCGCCGAAAAAATAGGCCGCAAATAGAGCGGCAAAGGGGCTCTCCAGCAGAAAGAAAAAGCTCGCCAGCGAAGGGGAGATCACCCGCTGGGCGCGAATCTGAATGTGAAACCCCAGCAGCGTCGAGCCCAGAGCGAGAAACAGGACCCCCGCCACGGTGGTCGAGGTGACCGCCGTCATACTCGGCGGAGCCGTCCACCCCAGCGCTAACGCTACCGGAATCAGCCCCGACCACACGCTCTGAAAAAAATTGAACTCGAAGGGGCCCAGCTGCGACGCGAGCCTTCCCAGCGCCAGAATCTGCACGGCCGCGCACATCGCGCACGCCAGCGTGAGGAGGTCCCCCACGTTCCACGCCGCCATTCCCGCTTCCTGCCCCAGGGCCCCGGGCCCCATGCCGGTCATGAAGGCCGTGCCGATCAAAGCGAGAAATACACAGCTGATGTGGCGCCACTGGGGCGCCTTTCGCCGCACGATCGTTTCGATGAGCGGCACGATGATGACGTACAACGTGGTGAGAAATCCGCTCTTCGTTACGGTGGTGTACTGCAGTCCGTAGGTTTGAAAGAGCAGGGTAAGCCCCAGCGCGATCCCCGGTACCGCGGCGATGCGCAGCGCCTGGGCGGCGGGCTTGCGATTTTTGCGGAAGTACCAAAATGGGAAGGCCAGCGACACCACCAGCGCGTAACGAACCGCCTGCAACCAAACGGGGCCTAACCCCTCCATACCCCAGCGGGTGGCAATGAAACCAAAGCCCCACAGGGCCGACGCAAAGGTCAGTTCCGCATACGCTCGTCCGATCGACATCTGTCGACAGTAGCAGAAAAAAGGGGGCCGTCACCGGCTGGGTACCGTCTTGAGCCACTACGCACTTTTTCCGATACGTAAGGGAGATCCTACGTGAGACTCGTTAACCTCATTCTGCTGTTTTTTCTGCTGCTCGCGGCGGAAGTGCGGGCGGAACTTCGGCCGTCGCCTATTCTCGTGGGAAAAGAGGTGGAAGTACCGGCCGAGCACCTGATCCATTTGCTTCCGTACTTTGATCTGCCGCACTTGTTGGAAACGGTGCGCACGTCCCGGGCGGCTACCTCAAGCTACCTCGCGCAGCTCGAGGCCGTTCCCGTCCGCTACCTCACTCACCCCCAGGAGTTCGAAGCGGCCCCCCAAAAGCCCGAGTGGGATCGTCGCCTAGCCGAAGCGCTCTCCCGATACGGGCGAGGCGCTAACGTGCGTAAGGACAGCCCCCCGGAGGTTAAACAGGTTTTCGAAGGAATGTCCTGGTCCCCCGACGGCGCGGGGCTCGAGTTCCGCGACAAGGTTCCTTTTTCCGACGAGGCCAAGTTCAACGCGCACACCAAGGCGTTCTTGCGGCTAGTGAAGATGGAAGAGATTGAAAATAATCCTCTCGAGCACATGGGCAAAACGCAGATGCACATCCATCTCAGCGTTCTGAACAAACGGGATCTCACGCCCATCTTCGAGCTGGTCAATATTCTCTCGCTGATGAAGTTCATCGAAAACGGGAAGGGGGAGCTCGCGCTGACCGACGTGTTCGGCTTTAATTTCGATCTTCACGTCAAAGGGCTAACCAAGGCCGTCAGCAAGAATCGTTTCGAGCTGCGAAATCACTTCATCTCGCCGGAGGAGGACATCCGCTATCTTCGCCGTCTTTTCTCGCAGCCCGAGGCGGAGTCCCGAAAGGAGCTATCCGCGGAGATCCGAAAACGCCTGACGCCCGAGGCGATTGCCCTGATTGGGGCACACCAGATAGATGGTCTGCTTTCCATCCTACTGACTCTGAATGCGCAGCCGGGCGCCGGTGGTTCGCTGCCCGTAGACTCCCCCGAGGTGGTCAAAGCCATCCAGCGAGCGCTTTCCGGATCCAACTCCGACTATTCGCTTTCGCGTTTTCTGAACCGGGTCAATACACGTCCCCGGGGGATTCCCGAAGAAGCTCGCTTGAGTCGGCTGATTCTCGAGGAGGTGCAACAACGTTTCCGGACGGAACCGGCCTTCTTCAAAAACAACCGCAGTCAGCTCATGCATTTCCGCCGACACGAGCAAAAGCACCTGCCCCCGAGCGAATGGCAGCTGAAGTTCACGAGCGAACAGTGGGCCGAAAAATTGATCGGGGAGGCCATCGAAGATCGCTATTCGCGCAGCGGGACGATGGAACTCATCGGGGCGCTAGTGGAAGACAATCCCGGAGCGTTAGCCCGCATTTTGGATGGTCTAAACGATTCCCGAACCGCCAAGCGAATGCTTTTCGTACTACCCGCCCCGCTGCTGGTCAGGGCGCCACTGAAGGAAAGTGTACTTCGGGCGCTGCAGAATTTATCGAACATGGACTACCACGATTTTGTTTCCCAGCACTACTTCACGCTCGGCCTGCAACCCTTCACCGAGCCGGAAATACGCTCGATACTGAGGATTGCGCTGGCTGGGCCCGACGGGGCGCTTCGCCACCGGGCGGAGGAGATAATGAGGGTCTTTCGCGATCGCCATTCTTTAGCCGCGCGGATCGGCCTTGCCTGGGGCGGCTGCTGGAAATCCTTCGCCGGCCTGTGGCGCAGCGGGCCGAATGAGCAGTAAAGCTAGCCGAGAAAAGCACCGATAATTAGATGAGGTCTTTCACGAATGACTTATCGCCGCCAGCCACGCATCCCGGTCACGACGCTTTCCCGCACCTTGCAACCCGAGGTCGAAGTGGGAAGCGAGCGCTATCCCGTGCGCAACATCAGTGAAGGTGGTCTCGGTATTTGGGTTCCCGAGCCCATGCCCGCTCCGTTCAAGAACGGGGCTATCTGCACGTTCCGCTTTCACTGGTCGAAGAAAGAGGTTTTCGAGCTAGAGGCGCGCGTGAAGCATCACGGGGCGCCCCGCCTCATTGGCCTCGAGTTTTTGAAGATCAGTAACGAGCTCCGCCAGAAGCTTCACGAGATGCTGCAGCCGGCGAACTTCGCCATCGGCATGAAACAAACGCAAGGGCCCGTGGAAGATGCGGAGAACGGTTTCGAGCGCTCGGTTTACGAAAGCCCGAGCGGCGCCACGCTCACCTTATGGGTACAGCCCGGCCCGCAGGTTTTGAAGCGTTTGCACTTGGAGTGGAACGGCCAGTACGCCGCGCGTAGCTTGCAAGAGCCACCCGAGGCAGGCCACAGTAACGCGTCGCCGTTTCTCGACAACCTCACCGGCGCCTCCACGTTGATCAAGAACACGACTACCGAAACCGCCAGCGATGAAGACAAGTCGAAGATCTTCGAGCAGGCGTCGCAGATTCTGATCGCGCTCGATCCGCCGATCCCGTCCAACAAGCTCTGGCAGTTCCTCGTCTCCGGTGAAGCCACTCAGCTCATCGACCCCAAAAAAACGGCGAAGAAGAACAAGGCCGCGTAACGGCG
>JBGSST010000208.1:0-2336 GCA_041736915.1 Bdellovibrionota bacterium | reverse complement strand
CGAAAGGACGTTGTACGGAAAATGCCGCAGCCTCCATCTTTTGGGCCGTCGATGCCTTTCACGAAAAGCCCAGCGCCCAGCTTCATTGCTTCGAAGCGCTCACCAAACTGTTTGGTAAACGGAAGTTCTCCGTTAAACCCGTGAGTGTTCTCTCTCTGGGCCGATACAACCCGGAGACGATGGAGTTCTCGGAAGAATGGCCCGACCTTTACGTGGCCGCGCAGAAACATCTCGATAAGCTGTTCAGCGTGGTAAAGCACCCCGCTCTGCAACCGCCCACGCTGCTCCGCCAAAAGGGTTCGTCCATCTATGCGGCTGCCCAGCAGTTTCTGGCGTTCGCGACACAGCACAATGCCCAGCTGCTCGTGGTGGGCAGCCACGCTCGCCAGGGGCTGGAACGGGTGCTGATGGGAAGTTTTTCCGAAAGCCTCGTTTTGCAGTCACCGCTACCGGTGCTCGTAGTGAATCCACTTTCGAAGGCGAAAACGGTCAAACGAATCAAAAAGATTCTTTTTCCCACGGACTTTTCGACGGCCTCCAACCAGGCATTTTCGCGAACGACCCTTTTGGCGAAGGCCCTCAACATTCCCATCGAGCTCTATCACCGTGTTCAATACCTCTACCCCGACGTAGCGCCGCCGTTCTTTTATCCGGCAGTTTCCGCCGACAGCCTGCGGGATGCCCGCACCGATCTCACGAAGCAGGCCACCCAGTGGCAAACGTACGCCAAAACTCAGGGGGTGCGAGTCACCTTCCGCCTCGACAGCCACAGCGCCTCACCTCTCCAGGGCGTGCTGGCGGAGCTGAAGAAACTTGGCCCCGCGACGATGCTTAGTATCGCGTCTCAATCCAACCGTGCGGAAGCGATTCTGCTCGGCAGCCTCACACGAAAAATATTGAGAACGGCGACCTCACCGGTATTGGTTATGCATCCGGATCAGGAATCGGTCGCGAAACGGTTTGCGACCGAAGCCAAGCTGGCGGGATACCATCTCAGCGCCAGCCCGCCGTTTTTCTGAAAAAGGAGTCAACGCATGAACGTCATCACTACCGTCACTCGCCGCACCCAAGAACGGCCAGCGTTTTCCCGCGCCCGCCACTTCGCGTACATTATCTTCCCCGTACTGCTGGGCTGGATTTATATGCTGGCCACCGACCGCGGCGCTAACGTCAAAGATGTGGCCATCGGGATTGGCCACATGACCGGTTACACCGTGGCGGTGCTTGGGCTGCTTCATCTGATACGCCGGGTTGAGGAATACCAAGAGCCGACCCATTACGCGCGTGGAACCGAGTTTACCGCGGATGGTCCTCACGGGCACGGCGACGACCGATTGGCCGCCTAAAGCCTGGCTCGATAGCGTTTGATCCCTCAAGTGAGGGAATGACCTTGCCTCCCGCCACGGTTCGTTGGAACGTCTAAAGCAGGAGGGGTGAATGGTATTTCGGCTTTTTTGGGCAACGATCGTCCCGTTTCTGCTTGGTGGAAACGTGCAGGCCGGCCAGTGCACACCGCTCAACAGTACCATCGCCCTTTTTGACGAGGCGGATGCGATTTACTGTCCCCAGCAGGTCGAGGCCGCGGCGGCCTTGGGCAATAAGAAGGTGAACCTCCTCTTTACCGCCCATTTTTTCCTCAAAAACGATGCGGTCGATCACTTTTGTATCCGCAACGACAACAATGTTTGCCGCCCAATGACCGACGAGATCCTTGCCCGTATGAAGGGGCACTGGGAAAAATGCGTGAAGGCGGCGGTCGACAAAGACATGGCCTTGTCCGTTTACATTCAGATCGACGACGTAAGCCCATCACTGTTGTGGAGAAACAACCTAAAGCTGGACCCGTTCCAAAAGCATTCGGGCTATTCGTATGACGACATTCTCACGAAGCCGCTGGCTGAGATCGTGAGCTCGCGCGCCAATCCGGCAAAGCACATTGAGTTTAGCTTGCAGGGTGAGATGGGGGCCACGCTGGCTTACTATCCGGAAGCAAATTTACGGTTGTTGAATTTAACTAAAGAACGGCTCGCGGGGCTCAAAGACGTCGAAGTCGGCGTTAACATCAACTACACCTCGGTTCTTGGCTGGGGCACTACCATCAGCTTGCCGTTGCTGCCCCAAGTTCAGAAGCTCTTCGACTCCACCGACTTCATTGGCATCTCGGCGTACCACGAGGTGATGGTGCCGGTGGAAGCTGAAAATTTTCGATTCCCGTTCGAGATGGCCGTGAGTGAGCTGAAAGATCTGGGCATCCGGATTCCCGCCAAGAAGCGGTGGCGTATCTCGGAAACGGGCCTAGGCGGCGGCAATATGTCGGATGATGGCAACACGCCCGC
>JBGSST010000178.1:0-2951 GCA_041736915.1 Bdellovibrionota bacterium | reverse complement strand
GGCGGAGCACATCATCTTGTTTCGCAAGTACCTCGAAGAGGGGCGTTTGCACGCCGGACGGCCGCTGGAGAAGGCCTCGATCAATCGCAAGCTGGCCGTCGTGAAGAGCTTCTTCAACTGGCTTTGCGCGAACGACGTCATGGATAAGAATCCCGCACGGCTAGTTAAGGGTTTTCCCCAAAGTCAGGAGTCGGACCTAAAGGGGTTGTCCGACGAAGAGGCCGGAAAGATCCTCCGCCTGCCGGACCGCAATCGCCGCTCGGGGGCGCTTCATTTGGCCATTCTCCACGTGCTGCTCTACCTAGGCCTTCGCAAAGGGGAACTCATCGGGCTCAAGATGGGCGATCTCCAAGAAGAGCGCGGCGTGCCCGTGCTTAAAGTGCGCGGCAAGGGGCATCGGGTACGTATCCTGCCGCTCACCCCGAAGGTGAAGGAGGCTATCGAGCATTACCTTTTCGCCTGCCAGCGCGACCGCTCACTCACGGAAGAGCCGTTGTTCATTCCCACGAAGAACCCGCGCACCAAGACCCTGGTGAAAACGCTGAACCCGCACGCCATTACCTACCTCGTCGTGCGCTACGCGCGTAAGGCGGGCGTGTTGAAAAAGATTTCGCCGCACTCGTGCCGCGCGACGTGTATCTCCAATGCGCTGGATAAGCGAGCTACCCACCGGGCGGTGCAATCCTTGGCGGGCTGGTCGACGCCCCTGATGATTCAACGCTACGATAAGCGCCGCGATGATTTGAAGAACTCGGCCGCTTTTATCGTCGACTACGGCGAGGAAAACCCCGAATCTACCCCGGCCGCGTAATGAAAGGATCGTACCCATGCTGAAAAAAGATTCCACGCAGATTCGCCCGTTGGTTTTACTCACGTTTGCCGTTATCGGCACGGTCGTCGCTATCTTAGGCTGGGTGTTCGTGATGTCGTCGAACTTAGCCTGGGTGGCCATCGCCATGGGCTCGATTAGCGGCCACACGAACGTGCCTTCGGCCCAGGGCTTTCTCGCCAATTATCAGCGGGGCTTTCGCTCCTTCCAGGTC
Organism: Bdellovibrionota bacterium; assembly: GCA_041736915.1. Taxonomy (GTDB): domain Bacteria; phylum Bdellovibrionota; class FAC87; order UBA2466; family UBA2466; genus JBGSST01. The sequence goes on along the minus strand of JBGSST010000178.1, from coordinate 1,908 downwards.
GATATGATGCTGACCCGGGACGATCAGCCGTGTGCCTTTTCGCACTGGGGCTCGCTGGCCGATGACCTAGGAGTGCCACTGCGGTTTGCCGACGTAGACGAGAAAACGTTTTTGTCGCGGACCTATCACGGGAGTTTAACGCCGCTTTGCCTTAAGGAACTCACCGCTCTGCTCAAGCAGCATGCCGATGTCTCGTTCGTGATCGACGTGAAGGATAGCCGTAGCCGGAACGCGGAGCAGGACAAAAAAAACTACGGCGAGGCCTATCAACGTGTCTTCCAGAAGATGTTCCGCGAATGGGCGGATACACGCGAGTATTGGGCGCGGGTCATTCCCATCGTGCATAGTGAAGCGGATTTGAACTTCCTCAAAACGTTTTACCGCTTCTCTTCCGTCGCCTTTTCCCTCGACCGCATCCAGGGCAGTGAGGACGCGCTCATTCTTACGGTTACCCGGCATCCCGAGGTGACGTCGGTCATCGTGAGTAAGGAACAGGCGTCGAAGACGTTACTCACCAACATGAAGGCCCACCGAATCCGGGTTTATGTGTCGCCGGTGGACGACCCTAAAGTAGCCGCGGAGCTGGGGCGCAAAGGGGTAAATGGCTTCTTTACGAACCACCTACCGCCAAAGCCCCGCTTGGATTAACGGGCCGCTTGCTGACCTGGGCGCGGCGGCTGCCCCAGGCACCTTACGGCGTAAAACTTGAATCGCTCGAGCGGCACGGAGCTTGGCTGTTCGGAATCGGCCGCGTAAATCTCGCGCAGCATGTAGGCGTCGCCCTCGGGGGGGCGCCCGCGATCCGCGTAGTAGAGTAAACTTCCGGGCGCGCGTAGCTTTTCGCGGCACTCGCGCGTTAGCAGCTCGTCGACGCGAATGCGGTGGAAACGCGCCTTGTCCCACTTGGTATAGGTAAACTCGCGCCCTTGGCCGAACGGAGAAACGAAGCGCACCCGCGGCAGCAGAAGCACCATCGGCGAGGCTAGCGCGTCCCACGACACCGCCACGGTAACGTTCCGCCGATTCGGGATGAGGTCGCGCGCGATTGGCGCCTGGGAAAAATACCAGAAAAAATCCGACGTCCAGGCGAGCCCCGAGGCGCCGATCTGCAGAAAGGTGATCACGCCCAGCCCGCCGACCGCGAGCCAGTTCGCTTGCCGCTGTAGCCTGTCGGGGGCGGAAGCGGCCGAGGTGGCAGGAAGAAAAGGGTGATGGGAAAAATGGTGCAGCCAGTACCAACCCAACCCTAAGAAAAGCGGATGCGTGAGGAACAGGTGGTGACGAAAGCTGGGAGGGTAGAGCTGCCGAAAAAAGAAGACTATGAGAGCTACGTAGAGCACCGTGGCGGCCAGCACCGGAATGAGGTGGGCTTTTTTCTGCGGTTCCTTCGCAAACGTAACGGTGAAGTGCGCGATGGTGACGATGAGCGAACCCCAGAAAAACTTAAGCCCCAAACTCTTCAGCAGGGCGGCTCCGGGCATCGTCCACCAGTGCGTGGGAAAAGGGTATTCGAAGAACAGACTGTTCAACGTCTCGTAAATTTCCACGATCGACTCACCGCTGACCCACCGCTGAAAGAAGAGCAGGGCCGAGTAACCCAGTGGCTTGAGCGCCACCGGAGAAGGCGACTCCATTCGATCGGGATGGGCCCACAGCAAGGCCATAACCGTGGCGAATCCAGCCGTCCACGCCGCCATTGCGATCGCGGACTTACCGTAATCACGCCGGCCAATCCAGCCAGTCAGGAACGGCACGAGCATCGCCCCCGCGAGCAGCGCCGAATGCAGATTAGTGAGCGAGGCGAGCAGAATCCACGCCGAGCCCGCGACGACGGATCTTTTGGGGAGCTGCCCCGCGCGATCAAAGAAGCTGCTTACGCCGAGAAACGCCAACCCCATACCCAGACCA
>JBGSST010000176.1:0-6453 GCA_041736915.1 Bdellovibrionota bacterium | reverse complement strand
GGACTCCGGGGTATCCGAGCCGCAGCCCGAGGGGAAGATCGCGAGGCTTGCGATCGAAACGGTAAAGAAAAGGCCACGGCGTATGAAAGACTTCATGGGTGTATCTCCTAAGGAAAAAATTATCGGCGCTGACGTCGCAAGGCATCCACGGCTTCGTTTACCAGATGGGGCAGGTCACTTAAAAAATCGCCGTCGCGGAACGTGAGCGGTGCGGTTTGCTCTCCCTTAACGATGGAGCGAAGGAAACCGCGCAGCCGAACGATGGGGCCGGCCACCCGGTGCGATAGCAAAAGCGTGGCGCCGCCGGAAACGAGGGCGGCGAGCAACATTGCGATGAGGAACGCCGAGCGGAACTGGGCTTCCTGATAGCTAAGGTAGCGCTGAAAGAACTCAACCTCCACGCCCGACAGCTTCGCGGCGGGGGCTAGGTCCTGCACCATCTGTTGCGAGGTGACCCAAAAGCCGACGAAGGCCAGAAACAGAATGCCTAGATTGATTCCAATCAGCGGCAACTGAAAACGCGGATAGATGAGCAGTTTCGGAAAACGACGACGGTTAAATCCGTCGTGCTTTTCGGGCTCCTGATGGTCGGAAGAGTAGTTCGGTTCGAGTTTTAATTTTGCGCTCACGGGGGGCCTCGTGGGGAAGAGTAGACACCATGATAATACGACTTCGATTGCAGCGCGTAATGTCAAAACTCCAGAAGCGATGTAAATTATAAGAGCTTCGACGACTACCAATTTTTCCACTTCATAGTTCCAACACAAAATTTAATAGAAATAGGGGTGCGGAATGGGATTTCTACATTTCATTCAGGATCATTTTTGGCATGCGTTTCCGATCTTGCTGGCGGGTGCTTTGGCCCTCGCCATCACCGTCGAGCGTGCCTGGTCGCTGTATATGGACGCCGCGATGAACGACATCGAAGGCTTCTTCTCAAAGATCACGGGCTACATTTCCAAGTCGCAGTTTGGCGACGCGGTGAAGTTGTGCGAAAGCCAACCGCGTAAGCCGGCGGCGAAGATCATGCAAGCGGCTCTGTCCCGCGCGCATCTGCCCGAAAGCGTGATCCACGACGGAATTCAAATCAGCCTCCAGACTAACTCCGGTCTCCTGCAGAAACGTACCGCGTATCTGGCTACCGTAGCTAACGTGGCCACGCTGCTCGGTCTGTTTGGTACCATCGCCGGTCTGATTCAGTCGTTCGAAGCCGTCGCGCACGCGGATGCCCAGCAAAAGTCGGCGCTCCTGTCGGCCGGTATCTCGACCGCCATGAACGCCACGATGCTGGGCCTGGGCGTCGCGATTCCGTGCATGGTCGTTTACAGCTTGCTGATGAACCGTACGAACGTTCTCATTCAGCAGCTCGACCTCGTTGCCGTTCGTAGCCTAGACATCCTGAAACAGCGTTTCTATTCGTCCGAGCAAGTACAGTCGCCCGTGAGCGCCGTTTCCGAGAAGTAATGCCGTAACGTCTGGGAGGTCCGCATGCATGTAGGTTCAGAAGGCGGGGGAGCTAGTCAGGATTTCGATCTCAACCTCGCCCCCATCATTGACTGTTTCACCGTACTCATCACGTTCATGCTGGCTTCCGCGTCGTTCCTCGCCATCGGCGTGTTCGACTCCGGAGCCGCGGCCGATGGCGCGGCCGGTAACGACCAGAAGCCGGCCTCTATCCGCGTGGACGCCGAGCTGACTCCCAAGAAAGACATCGTTCTTCGGGTGGAAGGCAAAACCAAGTTCACCAAGTCGCTCGCCGCCAAAGACGGCGACTGGAACTTTCCCGCGCTCGTGGCCGAAGTGTCCCAGCTTCGTAAGAGCTGGCCCGACACCCAAGGCATGATTCTCAACGCCGACAAAGAAGTTCAGTACGGTGAGGTAGTCCGCGCAATGGAGGCGCTGAAAACCCACATCCCCTCCGTACTTCTGAGAGGCCTATGATTAAGAAAAAGGGATTCAAGTCCAAGATGTCCGGCGGCTCCGATGTGGCGCTGCAGATCACGTCGATGGCGGACATCTTCACCATCATCCTCGTGTTTCTGCTCAAGAGCTTCTCGGGCGGCACGATGGCGGTGGCCCCTAGTGAAGGCGTGAAGCTTCCGGTGGCCATGACGGACAAGTCGTCGCCCCCCGCCCCGGTCATCGAAATCTCGGAGAAAGCCATCCAGGTGGAGAACACCTTCGTGTCTCCGCTGGCGGGTTTCCGCTTCCCGGCCGGTGAGCTGCGTAACGACGGGATTCCCCAGGCGCTCGACGGTGTTCTGGACAAGCAGCGCAAGCGGCAAGAGTTGATTGCCAAGGCCAACGCCGACGTGGCGGTCGATGCCAAGATTATGATCTTGGCCGACCAGCGAGCACCGTACGGTACGGTTCGCTCCGTGATAAGTGCGGCCGCGCTGCATGGGTTTACTGACTTCAAGTTAGTCGTGGTGCAAAAAGAATGAATTCTCTAAATCGCTTTCAGTTCTGGGCGGCGATTGCCGCCATCTGCGTCTCCGGTTCCAGCTTCAGCGCGGAGCAGAACGAGCGTTACGATCGTAACGTCGACCGCGCGGCCCTCCGCGCGCAGGTTCAGGCGATCAGCAAGTACGGCAAGCTAGTAAAAGAGTACGCCCGTACGCCACAAGAGCGTCCGCTGCGCATTCGCCTGCTCGAAGCGATGGAAGAGTCGACGAATCTAGAGTTCCGGATCGCGCACGGCGAGGCCCACCTGTCGAAGCGTTCCGTCGATCTTTCGAAGTACCGGGCGGCCTTAAAGCAGGTGATCGACGCCGCCGGCACGGTCATCAAGATGGCCCCGATGGCGGAAGATTCCCCCCGCCTTTACTTCCTGCGTGCCCAAGCGTGGGGCGAGCTCAACAACAAGCCCAGCGCGCAAAAAGATTACGAGTTCATCGCGAACAACTTCGCCCAAACGTCGTGGGCCGTGCGCGCGAACCTGGCGCTGGCCGGCTACGCCACCGACGCGGGTAAGCATCTGCAGGCCATCACCTTCTTGAAGAAGGTCGAAGCCTTTCCCGACGATCAGCATTATCCCTTTGGCCTCTACCAGCTCGCGTGGAGCTACTACAACCTGAGTGACGTGCCGACAGCGCTAGACTACCTGCGCCGCCACATCACCTACTACAAGAAGAAGCGCGACAACACCGAAGAGAAAAAGCTCAGCGCCGCCGAGACCGCGACGCTCGACCACAGCATGAAAGACGTGGTCACTTTCTACTTCGACGGCACGATGAAGAAGCTTTCGGGCTACACCGTCGCCGAAGCGCTGCCCGTTTTCCGGGCCGTGGAAGATGGCCCGTATCTGGGTACGATGATGGTGCTGTACGCCAAGTTGATGCGCACGCGCGAGCTCATCGATTCGCTCGGCGAATGGCAGGCGATTATCCTCGATAAGGAAGCCAAGCGGCCCGAGGCGATGGACGTGGTCATGACCAACGTGGAGGCGCTACACGTGCGCCGATCGTGGGATCAGCTGGTCGAGGCGGCCAAGGGGTTTACGTTCCTGGACAAGAAAACGGATGGCGAGATTCGCAAATCCGAGTCGTACGCTACTTCGCAGAAGCTCATCCTCGAGGTAGCCGAAACGTTGCAGAAAACGATCGCCGCTACGAAGAATGCCGAAGCTACTCTGAAGCTGAGCCGCATTCTGGCGGGCGTATACGAAACCTTTACGTCGATTGTGGAAGATAGCGATCCGCGCGTTGCCCAGATTCATTACAACCTCGCCGAGGTACTTTTTACGATCAAGGATTTCGACTACGCCACCAGCGAGTACGTATGGGTGCTGAAGCACTGGCAGTCGAAGTCGGCGCTCAAAAAGGCCGACGTAAGCCTCAAAGCCATTTCGAGCCGTTACCAGTCGCTAGACGCCAAGAAGCTTTTCCCGAAGGACCTGCAGCCCCAGAAGGTATCGGAAAACGAGAAGGCCGATCTCTCCGACTTCGAAGCCCCGGTGTCCGAATGGATTGCTTGGGTCGACGACTACCTCGACGATCACGGACGCACCACGAAGGCGGTCGAAGGTTTCGAGTTCGAAGCCAACCGCTTGCTCTACTCCAAGGGGCAGACCCGCGCCGCTTTGGCCCGCATGCTCGCCACGGTAAAGGCCAGCCCCGATTCGCCGGTGGGCGCCTCCTCCGCGAGTCTCATTCTCGACACCTACGTTTTCGACAAGCAGTGGGAAGCCTTGCTGGAGGTTTCGGAGCTGTTCCTGGAGATGCCCAAGCTAGGTGACGCCGCGTTTCGTAAGCGCTTAGCGGGGCTACCGGCCGATGCGTCGTTCAAGCTGATCGAGCAAAGCTACGAGGCTAAAGACTACGCCAAGGTTCTGAAAGAGAGTGAACGGTACACGAAGAAGTACGCCACCTCTCCCCGTTTGCCCGAGTGCCTTTTCATGGCGAGCCGCGCCGCGGACTTGAGCAACGATAAAGAAAAGTCGCTGTTCTACTTAAGCGAGCTACTCACCAAGTTTCCCAAGTCGGAGAATCGCGCCCTGGCGTTGCTGGCCCGGGCATCTATCGAAGACGCGCAGTTCGACTTCGACGCCGCCGCCCGCGACTATGCCGACTACCTAGCTAGCGCTCCAGCGGCCAAGGACCGCGCCTCCATCCAAAAACGGCTGTGGATCGTAGGCTGGCTCTCGCAAAAGCCGCAAGCGCCCGACTGCCGGGGGACCGGCGATGAGCTGGCGGAAGAGTGCGATCGCTACAGCGCGCTCGTGGCGCTGGCCCAGGGGAAAACTTCGTACAACCCGAGCGAGCTGATCAAGAAATCGGTTTACGCGACCAAGGCGAACCGCGCGCTGTGGTCCGCCGTGGCGCTCACGATGGGCGGCAAAACGATCGGCTTCAAGGATCGTCTCAGTATCGCCGAGTCGCTCGCCGTGAACAGTAAAGACTTAGACCCCCTAATCCTCTTTACGCTTGTCCCCGTGCTGAACCGTTCGCTTCCCGAGACCTACTCGACCATGCGCAAATCGCTGGCCTCGATTGCGTCGCTCAAATCGAGCACCGACGCCTTGCCCCGTCGCATCGACCTGCTGAAGCACTTCGAAACCACGGCGACTAAAGTCGTGGCCTTGCCCTGGGCCCGAATCAAGATCAGCGTGCTGTCGGAAGTGGGACAAGCGTACGAAGATTTCTGTGCCGAGCTGGCCAAGCTGCCCATGCCCAAAGACGTGACCGCCGAGGAGCTGGCCGCGTACCGCAAGAGCGTGCAAGATATTCTGATTCCGTTTCGCGAGAAGGGTAAGAACATCCGGGCGCAAGCGGTGGAGCTGGCGGGTGAGTTCCCGGTCAGCCCCGAAGACATTGCGGGCTACACGCCGGGCCGTACCCCCGCCTCTAAGCCCGAGCCGCTCGACGTGGCACTATTCGTAAAGTCGGGCCAGCCGCGGCCCGAGTCGGAGCTGTTCACCAAGTGGGAGCAGGCCGTTAAGTCGCGCGCCTGGGGCCGCATTGCTTTCTTCGCGCAGCAGCTGAAGTCCACGGCCAAACCTACCGACGCCACCATCGCCGTCATGCGCGCGATTGAGTTCGGGGTGGCCGGCGCCCAGCCCGAAGCCCTGAGCGAGCTCGAGAGTGCCCGTACCGCCACGCGCGGCGAGAATGGCAGTCCGCTCGATGCCACTTTAAACGCTCAGTACCTGAGCAGCACCGCGCCGGGTAAGGCGCAGAATCCGACGACATCGCAGGGAGGAACCAAATGAGGTCCGCCGCTACCGCCCGAGTTTCCGAGAGCCGTTTGGAGTTCGATCCCCGCGAGCTGGTCGTGACTACCTTCGGGGCCAAGCCGCCTTCGAGCGGTCCGTCGCGTGACATTCTGTGGAGTGAGGTGTGGGACACCGAACACCCGCTCAAGGTGGGTCATCCCATTCGCTGGGTGCTGCGCAAAGCGAACGACAAGCTTCGTATCCGCGATCTGGGAAAAGAAGATGGCGCCGTCACGACGAACCCCATCGAGGAGATCGACCTCGCCGATCTCGTGGGCCACGGCCCCATTGAGCTGGTCTCTGGCCGCGCCCACAAAACTTGGCTGCTCGTCAGCCCCGTGCCCGGAATGAACCAGCTGGCGGCGGCGGGCCCGCGTGGTTGGGCCCCGAACATGCTGGGAGCCAATACGGTTTCCGACGTGGCGGCCAATCGCATGTTCCGGCGCAGCCTCACCGGGGTGCTCGGCACGATGGCTTTCCTGGCAATAGTGCTGGCGATGCTGCCGAAGCCCAAAGTCACGGAAGAGTTGATTCCCTTCGAGCACGCGAAGGTACTTCTCTCTCCCGCGTTCAAGAACACCGGCTCGGCGAGCCAGGCGGCCTCCGGCAAGAGCGGCGGCACGGTGAACATCGTAACGGCGTTTCAGCAGGCGACCGTGAAGAACACGACTAAAACTTTGCTTAGCGCGGGCGCGGCGCGGGCGCTTTTGTCTGGCTCGACCTTGCTCAACACCGCGGCC
>JBGSST010000134.1:0-2835 GCA_041736915.1 Bdellovibrionota bacterium | reverse complement strand
GTCTACGACATCACGCTGGCTTACCCCGAGGGGATTCCTAGCGTGTGGCAGCTGGTGATGGGGCGCATGAAGGGCAACGTGTTGCACGTTCGCCGCTATCCCATCGAGCAGCTACCCAAAGAAAAAGGCCAGCTAGCCGAGTGGCTACTGGCCCGTTTCCGTGAAAAAGATACGCTCATTCCCGAGCTGCTAAAGCGCAACCCCGGAAACCTTTAGAAAGCGTAGTTGCCGCCGATGGAGGCGAGCACGCGATTGTAACGATACGCCGCCGTATTCGAGAAGTTGCTCAACGCCGTCATCTGCATCATTAGGTTGAACTCGTCCGTCAGACGATAACCGCCCGTAGCCGTGAAGTTGATGGCTTGATCCTGACGGGCCCCATTCAAACGATCCGGGAACCAAGCAAAGTTGAGTCCTAAGGTGATACCGGCCATCAGGTCCGAGTTGAGATTGAACGTGTTACCGAAATCGAGACCGACGCGGCGGCCGCGGAACTCTTCACCGGTGGTCTGCGTAAAGGCTCCCGTTACGGCGACGCCCGGGTTCCAATAAGTCGTGGCGCTTGTACGTAGCAGCATGACGCGACCGTACTGTTCCCAGCCGGACTCTCGCAACGTCGCCGAAAAAGAATCATCGAGGTACATCTTCTTCGGCTGAAAGTAGAGTTCGGCGATGACGTTCCAGGTGTCATTGAACGGGGTGCGAATGTACGGACCGAAGGAACCCATTAGGCTGAAGGCTCCGAGCCGACCATTATTGGTTTCCGGATCTACCTGGTACTGGAAGCCCATGATCGCGCCGAGCTTCAAACCGTAGCTCGTTTGCTCCAGCGCCCCCTTCGTGATGTTTACGCGCACGTCGTTCAAGAGAAACTGCGCATTGCGGGTGTCGTTATTGAAGTTGTAGTTGAAGTTGCCGCGGTAGCTGGGAACGAACTGAACGTCGTCCGCCGGCGACGTGGCGTAAACGATACCGTAGTTGAGCGTAGAGACCATGCTGCTCGCCGCCGGAACCGTCGCGCCCGAGGTCGATCCGTTCGGCACGGCGAGAACGTTAGTGTCGTAGCCGGTCATTATGCCCGCGTTCACGAGCAGCGAAGAGTCCTGGACCTGCTGGAGTTCCTTGCCGGTAGCCCGCTGCACCTGCAGCGCCAGGTCTTTCGCCGAAGCGGAGCTGCCACGATACTTCAACCGTTCGCTGGCCAAACCGCGTGCGCGAACTAGGCCGCGTACCGCCGCATCTGAATTTTTATTCGTGGCATCGATCTGGCTGAGCTGAAACTGCGCCAGCGGCTTGATATCTTCGTTGTCCGACGAAAGCGCATTGGCGAAGCTGTCGCGGGCGGCGTCGTTGTTTCCCTGTTCGCGTTGAATCGTGCCGAGGTAGTAGTAGGCCCCGCCGGCGGAGGTGGGCTCTTTGGTCGCGCGGGTCAATCGCGCGATCGCGGTTGGGGTTTCCTTCAGCCGGTACGCCAAGCGTCCCGCCATTACCTCGTACTTCGCGACGTCTTTGCTTTTCCCTTCGCGCTTGCGTTGCTCGATCAGGCGGTCGAACACCGTGACTGCGCCGCGATCGTTTTTCATCGCGAGCAGCAAAGCTTTCATTTCCAAAGCTTCGGGAAGAGTCGGTGCGGTCCGGAGCAAGCTCTCGGTCAGCGTCGACGCTTTCACGTAATCTTTCGTGTGGTACGCGAGCTGAATCTCGGAAATCTCGGCCTCGTACATAGCGGAGGGGTCAGCACTCGCGGCGAGCGAAAGACACAGAGCAAGTACGGCAAACCTCAGGACAGTGAAGTGGCTCAACAAGATTTCCTCCCGGTTGGCTCATAATTCTATACACGTTGAAGGCGTACTCAACGGCTTTCTGGGCGAACGCGTTGAGTCGAGAAAAAAAAGTCATTCCACGCTAAAATTGCGGCATGCGAAATTTACTTACCTGGTTCCTGTTTCCGGCGGCTCTAGCGATTGCGGCACCTCCTCAGGGAAACCCAACGGGCAAGGTAGTGCAGATCGTCGGTTCCGCGAAAGCGGCGGAGCGAGCGTTGGGCTACGGCGACCCCGTTTACGCCGGTGAAGTGATTCGCACCGAAACCTCTTCCCGCGTTAAAATTTTGATGACCGACCGCTCGATCATCGACATCGGCGAAGATAGCGCGATTCGCATTCGCACTTATCCGTCGAACTTGGCGAGCGATGGTGACCGCAACCTCGACCTCGAGCTTGGTTCCGTCCGCGCCTCGGTGAAGAAGACCCAGTCGGGTAAGGGAAAGTTTTTCATCCGCACCAAGTCGTCGGTACTGGCGGTTCGTGGTACGGAAGTGATTATGGATCAAAATACCGCAACCTGCGTTACTGGCTCCGCCGACATCAATGGCAAGCCGCTCGGCGCCGGACAAAGCGCTACTTTCGACGGAACCAGCGTGGGTGAGATTCGTAACCTGAATGCCAAGCAGCTCGCCGATGCCCGCGAACGCAACATCACCGATTCGTCGGGCGACGCGGTTACTTCCACTCTGGCCAGCGACAATGCGGGCGACCGTAAGCTGGCGAGCATCGGCAATGTGGATCCGCGCAACTATCAGGTTGGTATCTTAGGACCCGGAAGCTCGTTTTATCCGAACACGGTTGCTACTTCGACGACGGCCGTTCCGGTTACGGTGCTGGTCACCTTTAACCCCTCGTCCCGCAATTAAAATTGGAATCGAAGGTACATAAGTTCTATAGCTCCGACCTGTTCGTCCGGGCCGCCGCCGCGGATACCACCGAGCTCGTTCGCGAGGCGCAGCAACGGCAAAGTCTATCGCCGCTGGCCACCATCGCCGTGGGCCGCGCCATC
>JBGSST010000062.1:0-14450 GCA_041736915.1 Bdellovibrionota bacterium | reverse complement strand
CAGTTCGGGGTGGCGTCGGCCGGCGGCACCGTGTCGTCGGCTCCCCATAGGGGGCCAGCGAAGGTGGCCAAGGCCAGTACTCCGATGAAATGGTTAGCGAAATTCCCCGCGTATTTCGAACGACAAATCGGCGTCATGACGCCTTATGCCACGCTGCGTCGAGATAGTCAAGAAAACCGTTGAAAAACGGGAGCTTTCGCCGCATCGCCTGCGCTTTTCGTCACCGGAAAAAATTAGTTCCCCGATGGCACCGGGGAGGGGCGAAAGGGTGGGTTTTGGGGATGTTTCGACACCGAAAAGGGCAAAAAAGGGGCGAAAACGCGGGCACACGCCTTGCTCAAGAGCCTTAGTGGGTGTGCTTACGGGGAGGCTCAATTGTCGTTTCGAAAATCGTTAGCTCTGTCGCTTTCACTCTTTTGCTTCGCGGTACTCGGCGCGGATCTGGATCACGAGTCCGCGCGACGAAAATATGAAGCGCAACGAAGTATCGCCGACGCGGCCCGCGTCAGAATGGATGCGGCCTACTCCGCCTTGAGCGGGGCCGAAAATGATCTTCGCGTCGCGGAATCGGAGGAGCGCCGCGCTATTTCCGAACGAGATGCGGCCGAACGCTATCTGCAGCAGATCGACTCGGCGATCGATTCGCTACACCGCGAGCTCGATGCCCTGCAGAGAGAGCGCGGCGAGCTAGAGCGGCAGCTGCAAAATCTTTCGTCCTCTTTGCTTTCAAAAACGCAGGAACGCGATCGGGCCCGCCAGAAGCTCGAGAATCTAGACGGAAGAATTCAGCAGCTGCGCGATCGAATCGCCAAGATGGAGAACGATACGGGGCCCGGCAAATGGACTTGCGTGGCGGTCGATCGCGGCTGGGAAGAGCACGCGGGCGGACACCCCGCTAACGGACAGCAGCGAGACAAGGCGCACGAGAAGGCCATGGAGGCCTGCAAGTTAGTTCACGGCGACTGCGTGGTGAGGTCCTGTGAGAAGGACAGCGCCGAGCTGGACGAGCTACGCCGCCGTCTACAAAATTTCAATTCCGAGCGTGATGAGCTATACCGCCGCATCCAAACGCTCGATAGCGAAGTGTCGAATGCGCAGTACGAAGAGCAGCGACTTCGCCAGCGCATCAGCGACAACGATACCCAGGCGCGCGACAAGCAGTACCGCATCACGGAAAAACAGCGCGAACGGGATCGGCAACAGCGAGTGATCGCTAACGCCAACGAGGCGGTGCTGCGTGCGACGCGCAATACGGATCTTGCCCGCTCGGCGGTGATTCAGGCGCGGCAGCCCTACCTGTCGGCGAAGGCGACCTTCGATTACGAAGAGCGGCTCGCCCAGGATGCTTACGGCTACTACCAGTCGGTCCTCGCGAACTACAACGCGGCCTTAAGCGAGGTCTACTCGCAGGCGGATAACGCGGCCACGCGCGACGGTGGCCGCGAAGCGCAGGAGCGAGCCGTAGTACTGGCGCAGGCCGATGGCGATCGTGCCGGACGAAGTGCGGGACTCGCCAAGGGCACGGAAGACATCCGCGTGCGCGATTTCCGCCGGGGCTACCTCGACGGCCGCAGTGCGGGCAGCAGTGATCCTTTTCTCGCCGGCGCTTACGCTGAAGGCGGAAAGAACGGCGTGGCCGTGGCGCGGGATAAGGCGCGGGCGGAAGAGTTTCCCAAAGGGTTCAACGAGGCCCTGGCCGCCCACTTCGCGGCAAGCCCTCTGGGGCAGGCCACCGTCGATATCTCCGAGTCGGTACCGTCCGATCCGGGCGGTAACGGGGTACTTCTCAAGTTGAAGGCCTTGGTGATTGGCCAGGTAGGCAATCCGGCGGTGAAGGTTCCCAACGACGCGGTGGTCACCCCGCCCGTAGTGGGCACGATCCCCGCCTCCGTCCCGGCAAGTTTGAAGCTTTACTTCAGCCCGCCCTGCACGGGGCTCGTGCTCTTCGAGTTCGAAGCCATGTGCCGGTCGCGTTACGAGCAAAGCTACGCCGCGCAGTACTCCGCAAATTTCCAGCGCGTGTACCGTAACGGTTTTGCGGCGGCCTATACCATCGGTGCCAATGCCGTTTACCAGGCGGAGCTGACGAAGGTCGATGCCGTATCGCAAGCGGCGGGCCGTTCGGCGGGGGCGAAAGACCAGGGGCTGCTCGATGGTTTCGATCGTTCGCTCGCGGCGTTGAAGTCCGAAGAGTTCGGTCTTGGCCGCCAGGCGTTCAAACAAGAGCTAACGAAAGGGGCGGCGGTGAAGCTCGTCTCGGCCGAACTCGTGGAGTCGTCGGGCGACGGACTGTTCACGCCCGGAGAGGTCGCCAAGTTGAAACTTACCGTCGACAACTACGGCGGAGAGGCGACGGCGCTCGGTCGCGTTCGGGTTCGCCTGCTCGCACTATCCGGACTGGGTAAAGGCTCCGCCGACGTACGCGACGTGCCCGCGCTGGCCGGACAAACTCGCACCATCGTGAGCGGCGTAATGTCGCTTCCGATCCAAACGGAGGCGCCGGGCGATCCGCTCGAAGTGCAGGCCGTGCTGGAGACGGACGAAGGGGCGGGCTTCAAAGAGCTAGCGCGCTTCAAGGCCACGGCGGCCACGGGCTTTCCCATCGAGCTGACGAAGGTCGAGCTAATGGGCAAGCCGAAGGTGGGGCAGAAGATCGCGGCTAAACTCACGTTCCGCAATCGGCAAACGGTGGCGACCAATGTGATGAACAGCGAGCTATCGACGAGCCCCGCGTTCGTGGCGTTCCCGGAGCCAAAGATTGAGCTTCCGGTGATCGAGGCCGGTGGGGAAACGGTCGTGGAGACCCAAATCGAGCCTGGTCCGTGGGTGGGCGACAACACGTTCGTGAACTTCATCTCGAAGCTGGATCTGGGCGAGGGCCGAATCCTTCGCCAGGCCTTCCGCCAGATGATCGAGATCGATCGTGCGGTGAGCTTGCTGCTCTTCGACGGAAACGGAAACGCAGTACCGTCGTCGACGATAAGGGTTCGCGCGGGAACGGCGGTGGTGATACAGCCGCAGCTTAAATTCCGCGCCAAGTCGAGCTTGCCCGGGCCGTTCGTCGTGCGGGAGGCAAAGATCAGCAATCCGCTCATCACGCGCGGCAATGGATCGACGACCTCCGTCAACTACGGCTCGCTCTCGCCGGGAACGCAGCTAACCAAGATCCGCATGATCTACAACGTACCGGCTTCGCTCGCGGGCAAGCAGGAGTACATCATGGTTCAGGCCGAGGAAGGGGGAAGGGTACAGCACGCGATGATGGTCTATCTCGATATCCAATAATCTGATTACGGCGTGACGCACAGGAGTCCCGACCAATCGCGGGGCTCCTCGTGCGCCACGATGAGAGTGCGGGCCGTCTCGTAGGACTTCTTCTGCACGTAAAACTTTTCGTACTCCTGCTCGAGCACTTCAAGATTGGCCTCGTGCCCCAGCGCGTCCACGAACACGATATGGAAGCCGATCTGGCGGAAGTTCTGCGTTCGCACCTTCATCTTCTGCTCCAGGTGCTGCAACCATTTGCGGGAGTTGGCCACGCAGCTGGCGTTGCCCAGCTTGTCGCAAAAAGCCAGCGTGGACGAAAAATAGCCGGAAAGCTCGCCGTCCTGCTTCTGGGAAGAACGGTAACGATCCTCTTTACGGTACGCGTTGGTGAGCGGAAAAAAGCGAACGGGCACCTTACGGAAAGTGAAGTGCGGGAACTCCGGGGCATCGACCTTGACCGAATGGGTCAGAAACTCGAAAAGGTCTTTGTCCATCTCCGCGGAGTTTGTGTCGGGAAGAGTCAATCCGAGCGACTGACACTTGGCCTTCATGTCGAGTAAGCTGCCGCGGCCCGGTGAGGCATGGGCCGACCACGTTTTGCCGGTTACCGGAGAGGTCCACTTTATGTTTGTTTCAAAACCGTGAGCGCGTCCGCCACCGAGCGTGAAAGCGGTTACGAACAAGAATAGATTCGTCATGGCGATCTCCTGAGTGAAAGAAATGCGACGTTACCCGGTTTAGCCTTGGTGTAAACGCGCCTTGCGGCGATTAAAGAGCCACTCGGGCTTGTCTCGATATCCATCGTTCTTTTGGTATCATTAGGGAATGACCAAAGCCGCCGTTACCGAAGGACTCAAAACACCGCTCGAAATGCTTTACCACTGGGAGAAGAACAGTCCCAATGCGGTCTATCTTCGCCAGCCCATGGCCGGCGAGTGGCAGGAGTACTCGTGGAAGCGGGCGGCCGAGGAAGCCCGCCGAATGGCGTCGCGTATACGATCCTGGCACCTACCGCCCGGCAGCCACATCGCCATTGCGTCCAAAAACTGCGCGCACTGGGTTATGGCCGACATGGCGATCTGGATGGCGGGGCACGTTTCGGTGCCGTTGTACCCGAACCTAAGTGCGGAAACGGTGCGCCTCATCATGGAGCATAGCGAGGCGAAGGCGCTGTTCCTGGGTAAGCTCGACAACTTTAAGCCGTATATCGACGGCAAACCGGCCGACGCGAAGGTAATAGCATTCCCGTACGGCGCGCCGAAAGAGTTTCCTCTGTGGGACGAGGTGCTGTTGCGTGAAGCGCCGATTACGGATAGCCCCGCGCGCCGCAACGACGAGCTGGCCACCATCATCTACACGTCGGGCACCACCGGCGTGCCGAAAGGGGTGATGCACAACTTTCTTTCGTTCTCCTTCGCGGGCACGAACATTCTGAAAGACTTCAACATCACGCAGAGCGATAGATTGTTCTCGTACCTGCCACTCGCCCACGTGGCCGAACGGTTGCTAACCGAGACGGTGGGAATTTATTCTGGCGCGACCCTCTCGTTCGTGGAGTCGATCGATCTCTTCGGCAAGAACCTCGAGCAGGTGCAGCCGACCGTTTTCCTCGGCGTACCGCGCATCTGGGAAAAGTTTCAAGCCGGCATCGTGAAGAAGCTGCCACCGGCCAAGATGGACAAGCTGCTCGGCATTCCCGTTCTGTCGTGGGTCATTCGTCGCAAGATCCAAAAGGCGCTGGGTCTCCGTAGTGCCCGCTACTGTGTTTCCGGCGCGGCCCCCTTGGCCCCCGCCTTGAACGAGTGGTTCCGAAAAATCGGCATCAAGATTCAGGAAGGCTACGGCCTGACCGAGAACTTCGCCTATTCCCATATCAACCGCAGCGAAGACATTCGCATTGGTACGGTAGGTCGCCCCTGGCGCGGCGTGGAAACCAAGATTGCCGATGGCAGCCAGGAGATCCTGGTGAAGAATGCGTGCCTCATGCGGGGCTACTACAAAGCGCCCGAGCTGACGGCGGAAGTCGTTACCGACGGCTACCTGCACACTGGCGACCAAGGAGCGGTCGACGGCGACTTTCTGAAGATCACGGGCCGCGTGAAGGAGCTATTCAAGACGGCCAAGGGCAAGTACGTGGCCCCGTCGCCGATTGAGCTCAAATTCGCGGGTACGCCCGGAATCGAACACGTTTGCGTAACGGGCACTGGCTTGCCGCAGCCGCTGGCGCTGGTGACGAAGTCGGAGATCGGTAAGGCCATGGACGAAGCGGCCCTCGTCGCCGAGCTAAAGGCGAAGCTGGAAGCCATCAACGCCACGCTCGATCCGCACGAACGGATGTCGCGCATCCTCGTCGTCAAAGAGACCTGGACCGTGGAGAATGAGTACCTGACCCCGTCGATGAAGTTGAAACGCAACGTGGTGGAAAAGCATTACGACGCCATGGTAACTAAACACGGGCAGGGTGGCGACGCCGTCATTTTCCTCTGAAAATCTTGAGAACGCCGGCCCCCGCAGACCCGTCGCTTTAATCTTTGGGGGCCGACGTTTAGTTCTCGATTTCCATTCTGGCGATTTCCAAAAAATTGTCGAATTTATAGGTGGAATCGGTGTAATAGCTAAAAGCTATGATGCCTTCTCCGCACGATTTGGGCTATTTCATCGAGGTCAGCCAGACCTTGAACATCTCCCGCGCCGCCGAGCGCTTGGGCATAAGCCAGCCCACTTTGAGCCTGGCCGTGCAGCGCCTCGAGGACAACTTCGGCGCCCCGCTGCTCATTCGCACCAAATCGGGGGTGCACTTGACCCACGCCGGCCAGAAGTTGGCCGTACAGGCCCGCGTACTTTTGCTCGAGTGGGAAAAGATTCGTGAAGATGCCATGCGCGACGAGAACGAGATTCGGGGCCGCTACGTCATTGGCTGCCACCCTTCGGTGGCGCTGTACTCTTTGCCGAGCTTCGTGGCCGACCTGCTCACCCAGAATCCGGAGCTCGACATCAAGCTCGTGCACGATCTGTCGCGCAAGATCACCGAAGACGTCATCAGCTTCAAAGTAGATTTCGGCATCGTGGTGAATCCGTGGAACCACCCCGATTTAGTTATCAAGCCGCTCAGCCGCGACGAGGTTACGCTATGGGT
The DNA here is from genome assembly GCA_041736915.1 of Bdellovibrionota bacterium. Lineage (GTDB taxonomy): Bacteria > Bdellovibrionota > FAC87 > UBA2466 > UBA2466 > JBGSST01. The sequence continues at coordinate 8,047 of JBGSST010000062.1, read as the reverse complement.
GGGGCCGAAACCCTCACGCCTGCAGGACCCATACTCCGGCGACGCGGTCTTGATCTGCGACGACGATCTGCTGCAGACCCAGGCCATTTTGAAGCAGCTGGCCAAGAAGGGCATGAGCTTCAAGCGCGTGCTCAACTCCGCAAACCTCGAGGTCATCACGGCCCTCGTTGCCTCCGGCGCCGGCGTGGGCATTCTTCCCGGACGCGTGGCCACGCGCGTGAGGTCGCACAAGCTGCAGAAGCTCGAAGGGTCGGCCCCGACTTTCCAGGACAAGATCTGCCTCGTGTACCGGGCCGATGTGCAAAAATCCAAAGCCAGCCGACAGCTAGCGCGAATCATAGAACGCACGATGAACCCCGAACACGACGCGAAGGACAATTAATCGGACAAAAGGTATCCGTTACATTCAGTCCATGGACTGAATGTAACGGATACCTTTTGCCAGCTTACGGTCGGCCCAAACGTTGCACAGGTGATTTCCCGTGGGACGCGGGACAAAAAATTCTAAGCTGACTTGGGCCGAGCTAGGCCGAAAAGCGCGCGAGCATTTTGGCGTGCGCCAGCTTAGACCCGGACAGCGCGAATTGATCGAAACGGTACTCTCCGGCGGCGACGCCTTCGGCATCATGCCCACGGGGGCCGGGAAATCCCTCTGCTTTCAGCTGCCTGCGCTGTTTTTGCCGAAGGCCACGGTTGTGGTTTCGCCCCTGCTGTCGCTAATGCAGGACCAGACAGACCGGGCCGAAGAGGCTGGAGTAGAGGCCGCCAAGCTCGATTCCACGCTCACCGCCAAGGAAGAACGCCAGACCACCCGCGCGGTCAAAAAAGGGAAGGCGGAGCTAATTTACGTCACCCCGGAGCGGCTCGATAACCCCAAGCACCTCGCGGTTTTGAAGAAGGGCGGCGTTTCTTTGGTCGTCATCGACGAGGCCCATTGCCTATCGCAGTGGGGCCACGACTTCCGGCCGGCGTACCTCAATCTTCGCCGCGCCATCGACGAGCTGGGCCGCCCGCCGATCCTGATTTTGACCGCGACGGCCACCCCCGAGGTGGAGCGAGACATTTTGGAACAGTTACGGATTCCCGACACCCCGGTGTACTCGGTAGGGATCGACCGGCCGAACCTGAATTTCGAAGTGGCCCGCACGGTGAACGAGGAAGCCAAGTTCACGCGCTTGCTTAAAGTTCTCGAAGAGCACAAAGGGGGCGGCATCGTGTACGTGAACACGGTGAAGCTCGCGGAAGAGCTTTACGGCCGGCTCTTGAAGCAGGGCATCGCCGCCGGCAAGTACCACGGCAAGATGACCACCGCCGATCGCGAAAGCAATCAGGCCGCGTTCATGGACAACCGTTTCAAGATCATGGTGGCGACCAAGGCCTTTGGCTTAGGCATCGACAAGCCCGACGTTCGCTTCGTGGTGCATTACACTTTTCCGGATTCGGTCGAAAGCTACTACCAGGAAGCCGGCCGCGCCGGACGTGACGGCAAGAAGGCCACCGCACTCCTGCTGTACCGCTTGGAAGACAAGCGCGTGCACTCGTACTTTCTAGGCGGCAAGTATCCCACTCGCGCCGACGCCGCGTTGATTTACCAAACCGTTTTGCAGCTGAGCCAAGAGTCCCTCACCGACGTGACGTTGGAAGCCATCGTTACCGCGAGCGGCATTCCTTCGACCAAGGCGCGCGTGCTACTGGCTTACCTCGAAAAAGAAGGCATCATCAAGAAGCGCAAAGGCATTCGCCTCGCGCGCACCTTTAAAGATGCCGAGTCCTTCGAAGAGTTCTTGCATCACTACGACGAGCGCCACCAGGCCGACGTCGAGCGGATCGAACGCATCATGAAGTACGGCCAAACCACGGAGTGCCGTGCGCAGTTCTTCCGTGACTACTTCAAGGAAGACAAGGGCAAGCCCTGTAAAAAGTGCGACAACTGCCGCACGAAAGTGGCCAAGCCCATTGCGATCTTGCCTAAGTCCGTGCCGGTGCCTCCGCCCACTCCGGTGCCTATCGTTCGCGTCGCGGGCTAGCTAAAGCCGCTTCAGCGCGATATCGAAAAATCCCGTCTTACCCGCCCTTAGGTGGGAAAACTTCACGATGAGCGATGCCGGTACCCGTTCCTTCTCGTTCCAAAACTTCACGAACTTGGCGGTGTCGGGGTTCTCGAACGTATCGGGATGGAAGTACATCTGGGTGGTCAGTGACTGATGTCCCGGCGCGTGCGTTTTGAAGTGGATGTGCGGTGGCCGGTAGGTTGTGCCGGACGTGGGGTAGTAGCCGGGCACCACGGAGCGAAAGGTATAACGTCCGTCGCGATCGGCGCGGGCCCGGCCCCAGTACTGGAAATCAGGGTCTAGCTCGAGATCGTTGGGGTCCTCGGAGTGATTGTACTTGCCGCTATGGCACGCTTGCCAGATTTCCACTAAAGCGTCGGGAATGGCGCGACAATCCTGATCGCGGATGGTCCCGGTCACGAAGATGACATCGCCCTTGGCGACGGGGCCTCCGGTCTTCACCTGCACGAGGTCGGCGTCGCGATCCAGATCGCCTTCGGGATAGTAAGGCCCTTCCTGCTGCGGCACGGTTATGCCGCACATCTCGGCCAAGGCCGGCGTGCCGGCGAGCAGGGCGGTGAGCCCGCCCCCTAGTTTCAGTCCATTGGTCAAAAAGTGGCGGCGATCTTTGGAAAATGGCTTCGTCATGTCTTTCCTCGTGCGGTGGGTGAATGCGACAAGGAAGACAGTACGCTGCGCGAGCGATTATAAAAAATAACTAACCGGTATAGGTGCCATTAAGAAAAACTATCGATTGGCTTCGGGCGTGGGGGCCGGAGTCTCCGCCGGTTTGTTTTTGTCCGACTGAAAGAAGATCCCTTTTTGGATACTCTCGGAGATCTTCTTGTTGCTCATGCCCATGCCGTTCAGCACGGCGAACGTGTCGCCGCCTAATGCTGGCGACGGGCGCAACGCTTCGTTGGGGAGGAAGCCGGCCCACGTGAGCGGATCGGTGGCCAGCTGCGGGCGCGCCTGCGAAAAACCGAGATGCTCCGACCAGGGAACCACGCGGTTCAAGCAAACGTCGCGCTCGGCCACGAGCGCTTCCCAGTAGGGTGCCGGGGCATCGAGAAAAAGGGTTTCGACTTCCGACACGAGCGTCTTGTCCCACATGCGAGGTTTCCAGGCCTCGCGGTCCACCGCTTCGCAGAACGTATTCCAATGTTTCTCCTGAATCGCATTCAGCGCCACCCATTGGCCATCGCGGCAGCGGTAGTAACGTGAGTGCGGCTGCGAGCCATCGAGCGAGTGGTGGGTACCGAATTCGGCGCGTTTATTCTCGTCTAGCGACTCCGCCTTGAACGAGTCGTAAGCGCGGGACAGAAACAGCGAGCGGAACCCTTCGTCCATGTAGCTCACCAGGTGCATGCCCCGGCGGCCGGGATTGGACAGCTGCGAAAGTAGCTTTATCGCCGGTACCATCGTGCCGCCGATGAGGTCGCCCATCTGGGTCGAGTAGTTGGGAATGCCGTTCTCGATCCACCATTCTCCCACCCCCGAGCCGGCGATGAAGTTTAAGTCGTGGCCGGCCTTTTTGCCCTTGTCCCCCGAAAAGCCCCGAAGCGAAACGTAGAGCAGGTCGGGGTTTTTCTCCGAAAGCTCGGCGTACCCCAGCCCTAAAGAGTCCATGACTCCGTCGCGGAAGTTCTCGACGAACAGGTCCGATTCCACGATCAGCTGGTGCAGGAACGCGATGGTCTCCTTGTTCTTTAAGTCGCAGGCCAAAGATCGCTTGCCCTGGTTCATCAGCTCGAAGGTGGCCGAGTGGGGCATGGCCCGTAGAGGGTCCCCGTGCGGCGTAGCCTCGATTTTGACCACATCGGCCCCGTACTGGGCCAAAAGGCGGGTAAGGAAGGGTCCCGGCAGCATCACGCTCATGTCGACCACGCGCAGGTGCTGAAGGGGTTTCTCGGGCTCGTCGTTCCAAAGGATGTTACTCATGCGGGAATTCTACCAAAACCATCCTTGTCGGTCCCCTTGAGGTTGGGGTAGAAGCATTGGGAATGTTGAAAAAAGCCGTGATAGCTTGCCTGAAATGGGCCGCCCCAATGGCCTTCCTTTTCGGCTGCGCCAGCACCGACGTCATCGAGTCCCCGAAGACCGCGTACGTAGCGGATGTTGGGGAGTCCAAGGTACCCGAAGTGGTTTGGACCAGCCGCGGCATGGCAAAAAGTTTTGATTACTTGGGTCTCGTGAAGACCCAATCGTGGACTTATGACGGCGCGTTAGAACGCCTGATCGAGGGGGGCAAAACCCTCCGGGCCGATGCCATCATCGACGTCCATTTTCGCCGTATTGGTTTTCTCACCGCGATGGAAGCATTTGCCATCAAGTACAAGCAGTAGGAGTCCGTTTCTTGAGCTCGTTGAAAAAGATCGCCTTGGTAACCGGTGGCGGAGATTGCCCCGGCCTTAACGCCGCTATCCGCGCCGTCGTACAAACCGCCACCGTAGAGTATGGCATTCAGGTCTTGGGAGTTCCCGACGGATTCAAGGGGCTCAACGAGAACAAGTTCATCAACCTCGACATCCACAACACCAGCGGCATTTTTGCCCGCGGCGGAACGATGCTGGGTTCGTCGAACGTGGATACGCCCTTTCATGTGCCCGTCGTGAAAGACGGCAAAAAGATTTACGAAGACCGTTCGGACGAGGTGATGGAATACCTTCGCCGCGAGCGCGTCGATGCGATGATCGTAGTCGGCGGAGACGGCACGCAGGCCATCGCGCATGGCATGTCGAAAAAAGGGCTTCGGGTCATCGGCATTCCGAAGACGATCGACAACGATTTGAACGGCACCGAGCTGACCATCGGCTTTTTCACCGCGGTGACTACCGCCGTCGAAGCGTTGGACAAGCTGCACACTACCGCGGAATCGCACTCGCGCATTCTCGTGGTCGAGCTGATGGGCCGCAACGCCGGCTGGATTCCGCTGTTTGCGGGATTGGGTGGCGACGCCGATGTGATTTTGATTCCGGAAATTCCGTATGACCTCGCCAAGGTCGCCAATCGTTTGAATGACCTTCACCACCAGCGCAAGCGGTATTCGATTGTCGTGGTCGGCGAAGGGGCGAAGCCCGTAGGCGGCGAGCAGACGGTAGCCCGCATCATCGAAGACTCGCCGGAAAAAGTTCGCCTGGGCGGCATTTCGCATATCGTGGCGCACGAGTTGGAAAAGATGACCGGCCGTGAGTCGCGCGCCATCGTTCTGGGGCACTTGCTCCGTGGCGGTTCGCCCGTAGGCTTCGACCGGATTCTCGCCAGCCGTTTCGGCGTCGCCGCCGTGAAAGCGTTGGCCGATGGCCATCACGACATGATGGTGGCGTACCGCAACGATCACGTCGAGCTGGTGCCGCTAGAAACCGGCGCGGGCAAGAATCGTTTCGTGGAGCGCGATAGCACGTTCCTGCAGGCAGCCAAAAGCCGCGGCATCTGCTTCGGCGATTGAGGAAAGACGGAATAAATCCCCGCTCTTTTCGTCCTCCGCGGCCCGAAAGCCTCCGACGCACTTTTAGTGCGCCTCCGGTTTCGGACCTTGTGCGTCCTCGATATCGGGAATTTCTTCCGCTTTAACGGGTCCGCATCGGCTACGACGACATTGACCAAAGGTATCCGTTACCTCTGGTCACTCTGGGCCGAGTTTTTTAGACGGACTCTAGGGTGACGATCGTCCATGCGGCGCGGGCGCTGCGGGTCTTTGCTTTGGTGCGGAGATTCAAAAGATTCACTTCGGCGGGGCGGGTGATCCACAGTGTGCTGCCGCTCGAGATCACGCCGCGCGTGTCGGTGTTGGGCTCGTAGTATGCGATCTCTCCCGCAATCGCGTGGACGAAGTGTTCCGTTCCTTGAAACGGAAGCTGCACCTCTTCGATGCCGCGGTATTCGGCCACGTGCAGCGTGCTGCGGGCGGCGCCGCGCAACGTGAAAACGTTGAAATCTTCGTTCTCCGATTCCAGATCCGCTTCGAGGGCCACGTCGCCCGAGAATGAAAATACCTCTTCCGGCTGTAGCTCGCGGTCGAAATTACCACCGTGAAGCCGCACCGGCCCTTCGCCAATGAACATGATCTTGCGATCGTAGCCGGCGTAGAGCGAGAACGGTGCCGACTCCGGCAACGCGGCTTTCGTCACGCGCCAACGGAATGGCTCGGTGCCATCGACGGCAATCTCTTGGGTTTCGCCTTTGCCATTCTTCCACTTCATGCGGCGGTAGTCGTTGGCGCCAAGTAGCCGTACCATGGGCGGAGCTGACTTGCGCTTTGCCATGCGACTAGTGAAACCGCTCCCAGAAGACCACCGGCGAGTCTTTCAGCAGAAGCATCGACATCCCCCGATAAGCCATCGGCCAGTACAGGGTGCTTGCCTCTTTGCTGACGTCTTCTTCAAACCACTTCACGTGCTCGACGTAAGTGGGCTTGAGCTGCAGTACCGAGTAACGCAGATCGTATTTGCTCCGGCCGGGAACTCCGACCAGTCCGTCGTGAGCCACCCGGTGCGGCGGTAGCTTGGCAATGTGGCGATCCGTTCGCCCGAGAAAATCCATCGCCCGCAGATGGGGCAGGTAGTAGGGCAGGGTGCCGCTACTAAACACGCCCACACTAGCCCCGGGCTTGAGCAGGTCATTTAGCGCGATGGCGGTTTGAATAAATCGCGCACTTAGCTGCTTACCCGGTAGCTCCTTCAGGATGAGCTCGTTTAAAAACTTCTGGTTCATCGATAGCGACACGAGCGTAGCGATGAAGAGTAAAAAGTAAGGCCGGCGTTTTTCGGAGGTGGGAATCCACTCGAAGGCCAGGCGCGATAGCAGGAATCCAATCGGAATCAGCATCAGCGTAACGGCCGGTACCATCGTGCGCCACAACGGCCAGGGGTCACCCCCCGCCAAGATTTGGTAGCTGACCGCAATCCCCACGAACACGAGACTCACCAGCGAGAGGACGGGAAAGCCGCCATTCACGATGGAGACAATTCCCAGCAAAAAGGGAAAAGCCATCGTTCCCAGAAACGGCCAAACGTAGCGGAAGCCGTTGCTGAGCCGATCTCCCCAGCCGAGGCCAGCGTTCAGGTAGTAAGCGTTGGGCATCCATTCGCCGTAGTACATACGCCGGAACAAAAACTGGCCCAGTACGCAGAAAAGAAAAACTCCCCACACCAACGCGGGACGCCGGCGCGGCCACTGATTGTACGAAATCCAGAACAGCGAAAGCCCCAGCGGTACGATGTAAATGAGCGAGTCGGCGCGGCAAAGCCACATCAGAAAAAATAAAACCGCCAACCCTAGATCGCGCCGCCACGGATAGGCCGGGTGAAGCGGCAGCAACAAGTTCTGCACGGCAAGCAGGAGCAGTAAGGTCAGCCACGTGGTCTCCATGCCGGACACGGTCCAAAAGAGCACGGGGTAGTAGGTGAAAAACAGAAAAAGAAAAATGTCCTGCGCCCAGCTCACCTGCTTGGCGGGAAAATTCCGCTCGCTCGCCACGAAGTGCATCAGGCGCAGCGCCACTACCGCGGCCAGCGTGAGGGCGCCTAAGTTGATGAGCTGTACCGCGTAAGGCGCGCGGGTCAGCGAAAAAAGGAGCGACGCGGCGGCCATCGGCAAAAGCATGAACGGATGGGAGTAACCTTCAACGCGCTCGCCCGGGTTCCACACGAGGCCATAACCGTGTACCCAGTGCCACGCGTAACGCAGCGTGATCATCGCGTCGTCGAAAAGGCTGTAGTACCGCACGCCATCGGGGCTTAGGTACGACGACTTGTAGAGGTAAAGAAAGCTCCAGACGAACAGCCCGACAAAAAGGGGCAAACGAATGGGGGTACGGTGACCCGTAGTGGCACTCAGCGTGCGAAAGCTCAAGTTTTCGAGCGATAACGACAATCCCATTCCCCCTAATCAACTCCATAACTTAGCCTCTATGGGCGGTCCTGGAAAGCTTTGGATTCCAGCTGGTTCGGCGCTTGCACAAGACGGCCTCGGCCCGAACAGCTTGGGCCGCCATT
>JBGSST010000045.1:0-37761 GCA_041736915.1 Bdellovibrionota bacterium | reverse complement strand
CCGGGCCGGCAACGTGATCGGCGGAGGCGACTGGGCTGTGGACCGGCTGGTGCCCGACGCCATCCGCGCCTGGTCCCAGGCCAAGGCGTTGACCGTGCGGGCTCCGCAATCGACGCGTCCCTGGCAGCACGTACTCGAACCGGTGAGCGGATATCTTTGGCTGGGGGCCCAGCTCGACGGAATCGGTAAAAACCCCACTGGCCATTCTTTCAACTTTGGGCCGCGGCCCGGGGAGAATTTTTCCGTAGGGGCGGTGCTCGACGAAATGAAACGCCACTGGACCGGTAAAGAGTGGATTCACGAATTCGACCCGCGCAGCAGTAAAGAGGCCGGGTTGCTCATGCTCGACTGCAGTCGCGCCCGCAAAGATTTGGGCTGGAGTGCTACGCTCGCGTTTCACGAGGCTATCGAAATGACGACTGCGTGGTATCGCGATTTCTATACTAAGTCAGCTTCGGCCAAAACGCTCACCTCCGCGCAGATTGCTACTTACTCGGCCTTGGCTCGCGAGCGTGGCTTGGCTTGGACTAAGTGATGAGGCTCTCCAAATCGGTAGTGGGCGAGAAAGAAAAGGCCGCCGTCGGCGAGGTCATTACTCGCGGCTATCTGGGAATGGGCAAAGAGGTCCAGGCCTTCGAGAACGAACTGCTGCAGTTTTTGGGCGGCGAGGCTTCGGGCGTGGAAGTGGCGTGCGTCAACACGGGTACCAGCGCTCTGCATTTGGCGGCGCAGGCGATTGGCCTGGGGGCCGGCGACGAGGTGCTGATGCCTAGCCTAACTTTCGTGGCCTCTTACCAGGCAATTGCCGCGACCGGGGCGAAACCGGTTTCCTGCGATGTTCGGGACGACAACGGCCTGTTGGATCTCACCGATGCCGAGCGACGTTTGACCGCGAAAACTAGGGCCGTCTTTTACGTGCACTACGCGAGCGAGCCCGGTGACCTGGATAGCTTGTACGCCTTTGCGGCGAAGCACCGGCTTAGGGTTATCGAGGACGCGGCCCATTCCTTTGGCTGCGCTCACGGGAACCGACCCATTGGGACGCTAGGCGACGTCGTGTGCTTTAGCTTTGATGGTATCAAAAACATCACCTCGGGCGAGGGCGGAGCCATCGTCTCCAAAGATCGCGCGGTGATGGCGGCGGTGAAAGACGCCCGTCTCTTGGGCGTGCAGAAGGATACCGAAAAACGTTTTTCCGGGGCCCGCAGCTGGGACTTCGACGTCACCCATCAGGGCTGGCGCTACCACATGAGCGATCTCATGGCGGCCATCGGTCGTGTGCAGCTCGCCCGGTTTCCGCTGGAGTTTAAGCCGCAGCGAATAGCGTTGGCCACGCGCTACCGTGAACGGCTGGCGGGGGTAGCAGGCGTGCGGCTTTTTTCCCAAGGCGAAGGGGAACGGGTTTGCCATATTCTTCCGATCCGGATTCTCGCGGGCAAGCGCGATGCGGTCCGCACGCGTCTGGGAGACGAGAAGATCGAGTCGGGAGTGCACTACAAGCCCAACCATCTGCTCACGTATTTTTCTAATGGCGGCGAGAGCCTACCGGTCACCGAAAAGATCTACTCCGAGATTCTTACGTTACCGCTTCACCCGGAGCTGTCGTTAGCGGACGTCGATCGGGTAGTTGAGATCGTAAAATCCACAGTCCACTAGCTACCGCCACGAGAAAAGGTAGCAACGAGCGCGGCCCGAGTCCGAAGGTATTCAGCAGGCTTACTCCGTAAGCGGAAGCGGCCGTCGACGTGAGAAGGGCGAGGCACGAGCTCCACGGTAATTTGTGCGAGAAGTGCTTGCGCGAAAAATAGTAGAGAGTCCCGGGTAAAATCGCGTACGAGGCTAACGCCACGTATGCGGAACCTAAGTAGCCGAACCGCGGAACGACTAACATATTCAAACCAAAGCGCAGCACCGCAACGCTGTAGTAAGTCAGCACCAGGGGCATGAGCTTCCTCGCAAAGGAAAGACCCGCTGTCGTTAGATTAGTGAGCCCATAAAACAGATAGCCGCACATGATGTAAGGGACGATCGGAAATGCCGCCCGATATTCGTTCTTGGTCACGAAAAGCGGGAGCAAGGTTGTCATCGACAGCGTACCAAAAGCCAGCACGATGGCCCCGATGCCGCAATAAAGGGCGAATACACGAGCGGTCAGCGGCCCAATGTCGGGGGAGGTGCGCTTTTCCATCATCAACGGAGACCACACCAGGGCGAAAGGAGTGATCATGAGAACGTTGATGGCCGACGACATTCGGTAACTCAGGGAATAGACCGCAACTTCGCTCATCGGCAAAAACTTCTGAATGACCAGGCGATCGCTCCAGTCGATGAATACAAAAGCAAAGCCCGCCAATAGCGCCGGGATTCCGTAAGCAAGCTGCAGCTTAGCTTCGTTCGTTGAAAACACCACCCGCAAGCTGCGGCGGCCAAGGTAGTAGAGTGGAATAAACAACGAGGCTTGGGTGATGACCAACGAGCCTACGGCGCCCATCAGACCGCGTTTCATCCACGCCACCAAGAACCAAGCGGCAATCACCTGGATGAGAAGCCCCAGGATACCAATCCACGCCACGCCGGCGGATCGTTTTTCCAGGCGAAGTGCCGTGAGAAAAAACTGGTTCAAAATAAAGAGGCACGAAGAGCAGAGCCCCCAAAAGATCTCCCCGCCGTACTGATCCGTGCCAATGACCCGCAAAGAAAGCCACGGGGAAAATAGCCAGGCGCCCACGAAGAGAGCCAAAGCGCCGAAAAAACTCAGGTAGAAAGAAGTGCTGTAGACCTCGTTGCGGGCGTCACCCTCCGGGTGATCGTAAAAAGAGCGCTGTAGGGCGGAGGTGATGCCCATGAAGAAAGTCGACTGCGCAAATACGATCACCATCTGGATAAGCGAAAAGATGCCGAAATCCGTCGTGGCGAGTTGATTGGCCAGGATTGGCAGCACGAGAAAGCCAGTGGCCGACTGGGCGATGCTGGAAATGCCGTACGCGACGCCGTGCTTGAAAAGGTCACCCTTCATGAGCCGCTGAACTAGGTTTTGCGGTGACTTGCTCATCACCCTCCCGCAAAGGAATTTACGCCATCGACGATGTGGTCGATCTCAGCCGGGGACAATCCCGGATAGAGCGGCAAGGTTAAAACTTCACGGTGAATTTGCTCGGTGAGGGGAAACTGAAGGTGGCCGAACTGCGACATGCACTTTTGGTGGTGCGGCGGAATCGGGTAGTGGATCAATGAACCAATCCCCCGTTCCTTTAGGTGCGCGGCCAAAGCATCACGCTTTTCGGTGCGTACCACGAAAAGGTGCCAAACATGGCGGCGAACGTCTTCGGGAATTCCCGGGAGGGTGACGTGCGGATTTTTCATCTGATCGTGGAACTGAGCCGCGATGTTTCGGCGCTCATCGGTATCGGTGTCGAGTGTTTTTAACTTCGTAGTCAGAAACGCGGCTTGCAGTGGATCAAGGCGGCTATTCATGCCGCGCCAGTCGTTCACGTACTTCACCTTCGAGCCGTAGTTGCGGAGCGCCCGTAGCACGTCGGCTAAATCGTCGTCGTCGGTCGTAATGCCGCCGGCATCGCCAAGCGCGCCCAAATTTTTGCCCGGATAAAAGCTGAACCCCGAGGCGTGTCCCAGGGCCCCCGACCGTTTCCCTTCGTCGATGGCTCCGTGCGACTGGGCTGAATCCTCGATCACGAGCAGGCCCTTTTCATCTGCCCACTTCTTCAATGCTTTTGTGGGAACCGCCCGGCCATAGAGATGAACGATGAGCACCCCTTTCGTTTTAGGCGTGACGGATTTCTGAATACCGGCGAGGTCGAGGTTATATGTCGAAAAATCAGGCTCTACGGGTACCGGGGTTAGCCCGGCCTCGAGTACGGCGAGCCAGGTGGCAATGTAAGTGTTGGCGGGAACCAGAATTTCGTCGCCGGGGGAAAGCTTTCCCAGGGCGAGATAACCGCGCAGGATTAAAGTAAGCGCATCTAGCCCATTGGCCACGCCGATAGCGTGCTTCGTCCCGCAATACTCCGCGAAGGCATCTTCGAAGCGAGTGACCTCTTCGCCAAGGATGTACCAGCCGGAAGCGAGGACCCGTTCGAAATCTTTCCGAAAGTCGTTGGTGTGCGTCTCGTTGAGCCGCTTCAGATCAAGAAACGGAATCACGGTCGTCGGTTTCATTAATCGTCCTGTGGGCTAGGGGCGACGCCCCGAATACGGTTTCCTGGTCACCGGGCATCTCGCCGATAGGCGCGGCCGGATTTCCCACTACGATTTCGAACGGCTTCACATCCCGCGTGACGACCGCCCCTGCGCCGACCATGGCGTTCTCACCTACGGTCACGCCGGGAAGGATGATGGCGCCGGCGCCGATCGAACAGCCTTTCTCCAGAATCACGGGTACGAACTTTTCCGGGCGCTTTTTCGAACGCGGCATGCGGTCATTGCAAAAGGTTACGTTAGGGCCGACGAACACGTCGTCCGCAATCCGCATGGCATCCCAAACGTAAACGCCGCATTTGAGGGTGACGCGGTCGCCAATCACGACGTCGTTCTCAACAAAACAGTGTGCATTCAGATTACAGTCGGCGCCGATCCTGGCCCCTTTGAGCACAATCGTGTCCTGCCAAATTGTGGTGCCGTCGCCCACGTGGCTGGTTTGCACGTCGGCCCTTGGATGGATAATCGGAAGACGGCGGGCCGGCTGCTTCAAAGCCGCCAAAAACGCGGGATAAGAGCGAATGTAGTCCGCCTCGTCATAGAACTCGTCCGCCAGTACCAGCAAAACGCAATCTGGAGAAAAATGGGTCATTTCGTGCCAGATCATTGGTTCGATCAGCAGGGCGCGATCGCGGCGATCGAGTACGACATCCACCTTGGAGGCGCCATCATCGAGGGTCATGGTCAGGGAGCCGCTAACGCAGATGGCGGCCTGCCGGAGGCGGTGGTGGGCGTGCATGCCCCGGCGTACGTTTAGCAACGTTCCGTACAGGTAGTAGGTGCGTTTAAACTGAAAGGGCACCTGACGCCCTGTTTCAATGGCGATGAGCTGTCCTCGATCGTCGCCACGCACCTGAAAATCCAGCCATTTAATGTCCATGAGCTGGCGAAGCTACCATACTTCGATATAAATGCTAATCGGGCGTCGCGCCTTTTCCCAGGCCTGTCCGCAGGGGGAATTGGGTCTTGAATTCGAGCCTTTATCCAGTAAAGTTCGGCCTATTAAAGCAGTTAGTCCGAGGTGTGAATGAAGATTTTGGTAACCGGCGGGGCCGGGTTCATTGGAACGAATCTATGCAACGAGCTGCGCTCGCGCGGCCACAAGGTGCTCGCGGTCGATGTCGCCAACCACGATCGAGACGATTACATGCGTTGCGATGTGGGCCAGTACCGGCACGTGGAAAAAGTTTTCAATGATCACGGGCCTTTCGATTTCGTTTACCACCTAGCCGCCGAGTACGGCCGCTGGAATGGCGAAGCCCACTACGAGCAGCTGTGGCAGACCAACGTCATTGGCACCAAGCACATGCTGCGCATGCAGGAGCTGAAGAAGTTCAAGATGATCTTCTTCTCGTCCGCCGAAGTTTACGGTGATTACTCGGGAGTGATGTCCGAGAAGATCATGGTCGAGGCGCCGATCAAAGATACGTACCAGATGAACGACTACGCCATTTCGAAGTGGGCGGGCGAGCTCATGTGCATGAACTCCCACACCATGTTCGGCACCGAGACGGTGCGCGTTCGTCCGGTTAACTGCTACGGCCCGCACGAAGAGTACACGCCGTATCGCGGTTTTATCCCTAAGTTCATTTACCTGAGCCTCAAGGGCCGTCCTTTCACCGTCCACAAAGGCCACAAGCGCATTATCGATTACGTAGAAGACACCGTGAAGACGGTAGCGAACATCTCCGAGAATTTCATCGCGGGCGCGGCCTACAACGTCGGCGGCCTCGTGGAATGGGAGATGCCGGTCGAAGAGTACGCCGATCTGATTTTGAAAGCGACGGGGGCAGATCCTAAGCTCGTGACCTATAAAGAGGCCGAGCCTTTCACCACGATGGTAAAGACGATGGACTTCTCGAAAGCGGTTCATGACTTGAACCATAACCCGAAGGTCGGCCCCGAAGAGGGAATCCGCCGAACGGTGTCGTGGTTCCGTGAGCACTACCGAATTTAATTTAGGAGCGGCATGAGCGAATTCAATAAACGGCTTTCTTGGGTTAACGAGTATCTAGAGCGCATCCAGCTCAAGCCGGAAATTCGCTCGCATTTCAAAGGCAAAACCATCCTCGTTACGGGCGGCGCGGGAGCCATCGGCAGCAATCTCGTCATCGCCCTTGGGGTTCTTGCGGGCGACCAGGGCAAAATCATCGTTTTGGACAATCTGTCGTCCATCAAGGTGAAGTCGCCATCGAACGTGATTCCGCTTCCGAATGTGATGTTCGTTCAGGGCGACGTGCGCGACGACGTCGTGCTGAAACGCGTGTTCCGCGAAAACATTTCGATGGTCTACCACCTGGCCGCGTTCTTCGCGAACCAGAACTCGGTGGATTACCCGGAGACGTCGGCCGACGTGGACGTCATTGGGCATATTAAGCTGCTCGAGTACGCGCGCATGACCAAGGTCGAGCGCTTCGTTTACGCTTCCAGCGGCTGCGCGATTTACGGCAGCTATCCCGAGCTTCCGCTGAAGGAAGACTTTATCTCGATGCATCTGACTACGCCCTACCAGATCAACAAAATGGTCGGTGAGATGTACTGTAACTTTTACGCCCACCACTACGGCATGAAGGTGGTTAACTGCCGCTTCTTCAACTCGTATGGCCCGGGCGAAGTCCCTGGTCAGTACCGCAACGTCATCCCCAACTTTATTTACTGGGCGATGAAGGGGCAGAGCCTTCCCGTGACGGGAACCGGCGAAGAGACGCGCGACTTCACTTACGTGCTCGACCTCGTGCAGGGGCTCATCAAGAGCGGCTACTTCGAAGCGGCCGTGGGTGAGAACTTCAACTTGGCCGCGGGCCGTGAGATCTCGATCAAGGACTTGGTCGAGAAGGTGAATTCGGTCACCGGCAACAAGAGCCCGGTCAGTTTTTTGCCTCGTCGCAAGTGGGACACCAAGCCGCGCTTGCTGGCGTCGATCGAGAAGGCTAAGAACCTCATCGAGTATGAGCCCGTCATGTCTTTCGAAGACGGCTTCGCGAAGAACGTGGAATGGTTCAAGGACAACTGGTCGATGATCGAGCAACTAGCCGATTTCACGCCGGGCATGAGCAGCGCCGCGCGAAGAACGGTCTAGTTCCGCGCTTTAAAGCTCCAGCTGTCCTAGCGCAGTGCAGGGGGCTCCGTCGGCCCCTTCCACCCGAAGGGGAAGAAGGACGAGTTGAACTAGGGCTCTGTTCACGCCCTGAAAACTGGCATCTTCCAGAAGGATTAAGGGCCGCCCCGGCGCTTGGGGCGACATAAGACTGCGGTGGGCGACGCGGCCTAGTTCACGGTGCTGCCACGAGGTCACCGAGAGCGTATCCAGGCCAAGGAGGCGAACGTGGGGAACGTTTTCCCGGAGCCAAGTCCCCAAATCGGCGCCAACTCCCGGGTTCTTCTCCCAGTAATCGCGAGTTCCGCGAAGCTTTTCAAAACCGGTGCGGACCAGAAGGGCCTCGGCCCGATTCACGCGGTCGGGAGTGAATCGTTCCAGGGCTTTTTTCACGTCGGCCGCCGTGATGATTTCCGCTGGCCCCTTTGGGATGTCTAAAACCAACGGCGAAACGAACACCCACTGCGAAGCCGGTACGTCGGTGACCGTGTGGCCGTCGTCAAAAAAATGCCTCGGGCAGTCGATGTGGGTGCCTACGTGGTTTGGCAGAACCAGCAGCATGGAGTTCGAGGTGGCCCCATCGGCAATGCGGCTGGCGGAGTCGAGTTTGAAACCGCCCCGATCGCCGTAAGTCGGCGTCGCGGCATTGAGCTGATGCGAAAGAAAGATCCAGTTACTGGACATAGGCCGGCACGAGCGCGTCGTTCTTCATTTTTTGCGAGACCAGCTCGAGATCCTCGGGCGTATCCACGCTTACGGTGTCGAGGGCGGTCTTGACCATGCGCACCTTCATGCCGTTCTCCAAAATCCGCATCATATCCACCGACTCGATCACTTCGAGCGGAGTCGGCGCCATCTCGTTGTACTGGAGCAAAAAATCACGCCTGAAAGGGATGATGGGAACCTGCTTGAAACCAAGGGGCGAGCGCGGCCCCTTTTGCTTCTTTACGCTAGGAATCGCCTCGCGTGAAAAATACAGTGCGTTGCCCTGGCGATCGGTGACCACTTTGACTTCGTTCGGGTCATTGAAGTCTTCCGCGTCGTGGATTTCGCCCATCAGGTTGACGATCGAAAGTCCTGGATCGGTCATCATGGGGGCTAGGGCCTCGTCGATCATCTCGGGGAAGGTCATCGGCTCGTCCCCCTGAATCATCATGAGGATATCGACCTTTTTGCCCGTTGATTCCTCGATCTTCAGCATCGCTTCGGCGCAGCGATCGGAGCAACGTTCGTGCTGGTCCGAAGTCATGACGAACTTGGCCCCAATGGAGACGGCGTAATCGGCAATCTCCTGATCGCAGGTGGCGATATAGAGATCGGTGAGCGCCTTGCTCATTTTGGAGCGGAGGTAGACGTGGCCGATCATGGGAATGCCTAAAATTTTAGCGAGCGGCTTGCCGGGAAAGCGGGTGGCCGCCATGCGGGCGGGAATGACTCCTACGATGTTCACTTGAGCTCCTTCTTGAGCTGCGCCAGTCCTAGGCGGCAGCTGTGATCCAAAAACCGAAAATCGACTCCGTACGCGATGAAGCCAAAGCCTTCTTTCACGCGCTGGCTAAGCTGGGCCGGGTCGGGCTCCACGATGTGGATGCCTTTGGCGACGGAGCTGCGGGCGGAAACCGTGCGGATCTGCTCCATGGCAGCCAGAAACTGAGGGTGATCAAACTGGCCCGGCACGCCTAGCGAGGCCGATAGATCATAGGGGCCGACGATGAAGCCGTCGATTCCCTCCACCGACAAAATCTCCTCCAGCGAGCGAACGGCGTCGATGTGCTCGATTTGCGCAATGACCACGAGCTCTTTGTCGAGCCAGGTACGGTAGCTGTCGAAGCCGGGGCCGTACGCTTGCGCGCGCGATAGTCCCACGCCGCGTTTTCCCCTTGGTGGGTAGTAACAGGATTCCACCGCCAGTCGGGCTTCGGCGGCCGAGTTGATCATGGGCACGATAATCCCGTGGGCGCCAGCATCGAGGGCCCGTTTGATGAGAACGGAATCATTGCCGTATAGGCGAACTAGCGGCGAGGCGCCGCAGAGGTCTACCGTGCGGATTAGGTCCGCCATTTCCCGAATTGAAATCGTGCTGTGCTCGAGATCAATGGCCAGCCATTCGAATCCCGCCTTGGCCATGATTTCGCCCAGTGCCGGATGGCCCAGGGTGATCCAGGAGCCTACGGTGGTAGTTCCGGACTTCAGCTTTTGCTTCAAAGTGGCCATGCTAGCTCCAAAGGTAATCTTTTAATTCGTGCGACAGCGCGCGCACCGTTTCGGCGTTAGAGAACTTCTTCCAGATGCCGATGTTTTGCGAAGACGTTTCCGGGCGGAAATGCGAGCTGCGTTTTTGGTCGTTCCCGTCGATACCGAGAAACTCCAGAATGCGGGGTCTCCACTCATCGTGGTTTACGACAAAGTCCTCGAAGCGCACGCGAAGCACGCGCGGGTCATTTCCCCGGTACAAATTGTTCATGTACGTGCGGTACCGCACGACGAAAGTTTCGAGGTTATCGGTACCCAGAAAAGACTTATTGCGGCCGTCGTTTTCCTTGGCCTGCAACGCCTGGTCGGCCGCCGCCACATTTCCTTTATTCATTCCGGAGACGAAAACGTCGCGCGGATCTCGGTAAAAAAGAATCGACTTTGAATGGTGAAGAAGGTTTAGGCTTCGCTCGGGATTGAAAGGCTCGAAAGCGTTATTCAGAACCACGTGCGTTTTGTCAGGAGCCACCAGCTCAGAAAAAAGCCGGTTCATCATGGTGGTCACGAGGGCCGAGAGATCATTTTGATTCGAAAGGTAAACTTTGGAGCGGATCAGGCGGGTGGAGCCCAGCTTCATGAGCGCCTTGTTGGTGGCCAGCGTAAGCGGAGTCATGCGTAGCCAGTCGTAGGGCCAGTAGGCTTCGAGCTCGCCGGCCACGAGCTTTTCGATGAGCTCTTCGTTGTACTGAAGAAACTTTCCGCCGAACACGCGGTCGTAATTCTGGCCGCTGGAGACGAGCTTTCCCGGAATGTCGTACCAGCGGGGGCTTAGCGCCATTCGTCGGACGAGCGCGCGGTACTCTTTGATAGCCCTATCGGAGCGGATAGGGGACCAGTCTTCCACTAGGTGATGGTGAAGATCGACGAGCCCGCCAGAAACGCGAAAGAGGTCGAACTCGAACGAATGAGCCGGAACGTGGAACGAGGGAAACTCCCGTAAGAAATCCACCACGGCACTTTTGCCGGCGTTGCCTACTCCCGAGACGTCGACGAAGTGAAACTGTTTTTCCGGGGCCGCGCTCAAGTGCACTTCTCCGTGGCCAGATAATCGCTGCAAATGGAACGGAAGGCAGCGTCGTTGGGAACCCGGGTCTTCTCTGGCTTACCCGTTTCATCCATGAGAATCAGCGTGAGGTCTTCGCCGACATTCTTTTTGTCCTTGGCCAAGGCGCCTAGGAAGGCATCGAGCGGGATGGCCACGTGACCGAATCCTCGGGCGTTCTTATCCATCAGCGGCTTCACCTTACGGAACGTGGCTTCTGGCACTCGGCCAAGCCGCATCGCCACGTAGTTGGCGAAGTCCATGCCCATCGTTACCGCGAGACCGTGCGGGATGGCAAAATGGGTGGCGGCCTCGATGGCGTGGCCAAAGCTATGGCCGTAGTTCAGGACATTGCGGATGCCTTTATCGAACTCGTCCGGCTCGATGATTCCTTTTTTGATCCTCAACGACTCGTGAATGTAGCGAAGCATGGTTTCGGGATTCTGGAAGAGCGAGTCGTAGTCCCGTTCGAGCTTTTCAAACGTAGCCAGGCCGTCGATGACGTGCACCTTGATCATTTCACCCACGCCCGAGCGCAGGTCCGGATTCGAAAGCGTCGGCAAGAATGCTGCGCTGATAAGAATCGAACGGGGAGGGGTGAACGTACCGAGCAGGTTCTTCGCCCCGGCGGCGTTGATGGAACTCTTCGAGCCGATGCACGAGTCGGCCTGCGCTAGAAGCGTCGTAGGGAGAAACTCCCAGTCGATTCCGCGTAACATCGTGGCGGCTAAAAAGCAGGTGATGTCTTGAATGATGCCGCCACCAATCCCGAGCAAGAGATCCCCGCGCCGAATCTTGTTCTGCACCAGGTGCTGCACGTAAAACGGAAACCGTTCGAGCGACTTATTTTCTTCCGTAGCGGCGAGGCTCAGTACCGAAGGGGTATCGAGCTGGGTTTTGAGTCGACCGCCGTGTAGCGCGGCTACCCGCTCGTCGATGATGACGTGAGTCTTTCCCTTTACGGATCGGCCGAACTCGCTAGGCACATCCGCGGCGAAGCACGCATCGTAAGGCCCCTTGTGCGACTGAATGGTGATCTTATCAAGCACTGGTGAAGCCTCCATCGATGACTAAGTTCTGCCCGGTGAGAAAAGTGTTCTCGGGCCCCGCAACCCAACTAACGAATCGCGCAATCTCTTCGGGCGTGCCCATGCGACGGGCCGGCACCTGAGCCGCCAGCTCTTTCATTCCGGCTTCGCCAAGCACACGCCGGGTCAGCTCGGTGTCGATAAAGCCCGGGGCCACGCAGTTGGCGAGCACGTTGTCGGCGGCCAACTCAATGGCCAAGGCTTTCGTCAGGCCGTAGAGGCCAAACTTGGTGGAGGAGTACGAGGCGCGCTTCTCCTTGCTCACGTGGCCGAAGATGGAAGTTACGTTCACGATTCGGCCCCACTTGCGCTGAACCATATAGGGCACGACGGCGCGGCAAAGTAAGAACGGCGCGCGCAGATTCACTTCGTGCAGACGATCGAAATCCTCGGATTTGATTTCGGCGAAGGGGCTGATGGCGTTAATCCCCGCATTGTTGACCAGAACGTTCCACTCTTCGCCCCGCAGGCTCTCGGCGAAGGCTTCGATGTCGGTGCGATCCGCAAAATTCACCTGCCGGTAGCCGATGTGGCTAGGCATGTCGTGCGAGCCGCTCGCGCCGGTAACCGTCACCTTGGCGCCCAGCTCGGACAGGCGGAAGGCCACGGCGGCCCCGATTCCTCGGGTTCCTCCGGTCACCAGGGCACGGATATCCGTCCATTTCATGCGAGGCTCCCGAGTTTCTCCATGCCTAAGGGGGTACCAGTTTTGTGGACCCAGGGAAAGTCCAGCGCCCGGCCTTGCCTGGCCTGTCCCGGCCATCGGTAGTAAACAGAAAGGGTATGAAAATCCTGGTTACCGGCGCGAGTGGATATGTGGGGCGGTTCGTCGTGGAACGCCTGGCTTCGCTCGGCCACCAGGTCATGGCTTGGGGGAATCGTCGTGATGCGGGGGTTCAAAGAGGGGTGACGGCGTTGAGCGGTCCGGACCTGGCGAACCCGCGGGCCGATCTGATGGATACCTACCTTCCCGAGGCGCCCGAGGCGGTCATTCACCTGGCGGCCCAGGTTCATTCCCCGCAGGCGGACGGGGCGTCGTTCGAGCGGGTCAACGAGCAGGGGACCTCGTGGCTTTTCGAAGAATTGGCGAAGCGGGGGCTAAAGCGATTTGTTTTTTTGAGCACGATCGGGGTTCACGGGCCGGCGGCTTTTCAGAAAGGGGAGCCGGTGGCCGAAGGGTCGCCCCTTTGCCCGGAGAATGCCTACTCGAAGAGCAAACTGGCGGCCGAAGGGAAGGTTCGGGAGCTAAGCCAGCGGTTGGGGGTCGAGTATACGATTTTGAGGGCGCCGCTGGTGGTGGGAGAGGGGGCTCCGGGCAATGTGCAGCAGCTCGAAAAGTGGATCGGTAAAGGGCTGCCCATTCCGCTAGCGAGCGAGGGGAACCGCCGTAGCTTCATCCACGTGGCGAATCTGGCCGACCTGTTGGCGCTGGCCGCGGTTCATCCGAGCGCTGCGGGAAAGACCTTTGTGGTGGCGGACGACCTGTTTTCGGACACCGAAGGGTTGGTGATGCACGTGGCCCGGCAGCTAGGTAAGGCCCCAAAAATCTTGAGGATGTCCCGACCTTGGCTTCGGGCGGTTGGCGCGATAACGCGCAAAAGTCGGGCGTTAGAGCAACTCAACGGCAGCCTCGAGGTCGACAGCCGTCTGGTGCGCGAAACCCTGCGCTGGAGTCCCGCGGCCCAATGGAGTAGGGTTCCCCCCGCGTAACCATGCCAGCCCTTTTTGCCCTCATTGCTTTCGTTCTTTCTTGGATCTTTTTGCGGGGCTACGTCTCGCTGGCCCAAAGGCGCGGCATCCTGGACGTTCCCACCGAACGCAGTTCTCACACTTCGGCCAAGCCCCGCGGCGGGGGCATTGTCTTCAGTTTAGCGTTGCTCGCGTGGTTGATATTTCTGCCCGATGCCTGGCTTTTCGTTTCGCTCGCGCTGGGAATTTCGCTGCTGGGATTTTTGGACGATCTCTACAGCCTTTCGGCCCGGCTTCGCTTGGTAGCCCAGCTGGCGGCGTCGGTGATTCTGCTTTCGGGTTACGGCATCTCTCTCGTGGACAGCCCGGTCTACTATGCCTGCGGAGTATTCGTGCTGGTGTACTCCACTAACACCTTCAACTTCATTGACGGTATCGACGGAATTTTGGCCGGGATGGTACTGGCGGGGTTTATCTGGCTGCTCGTCCTTTTGCCGGAATCAGTGGCGCCGTGGACGCGTCTTGTGCTGCAGGGAATGATCCCCGCCCTGGTGGCGTTTCTTTTTTATAACTGGAGCCCGTCGCGATTGTTCATGGGCGACGTCGGCAGTGCCTTTCTAGGCTTCGTGGCGGCCGGGGTGACGATCCTCGAGTCCGCGCAGTCACCGTGGCTGCTCGTGGTTTTCGCGGTCGTGTTCGCGCCTTTATTGGGCGACTGTCTTTATACTTTGATCGTCCGATCGCTAACGGGACAGAATATCTTTGCGGCCCACCGGCTTCACGCTTACCAAAAGTTGAGCCGCCGCTGGGGAGCCCACGCGCCGGTGTCGCTGATCTACTCGCTATTTATCCTGCTGGTTTGCGGACCCTTGGCGTACTTTTCGGTAAAGCATCAGCTACCCTTGTTCGTTGCCGTGCTGGCAGCCTACCTGCCCGTTTTCATTCTGGGCGGCTGGACGCGGGCAGGAGTGGCCGCGGAGCGCGAAAGCCAAGCCGTTCCAGCTCGCTCATGAGCCGGGCGTAAGCGGCGACAACGGCCTCACTCGAGTAATCACGCAGAGCGATCCGGCGGGCTTTTTTCCCCATCGCTTCGAGTTCCGTGGATTGCTTCGCCGTGCGCACTGCTTGGGCGATGGAATGCGCATTGCCGGGCTTGGCCACCCAGCCGATCTCTTCTTCACGAATGACGAGTCCCGGCTCGGAGTTGGCATCCACCACGCCCACCACGGGGCGCTCCGCCGCCATGTAATTGTAAAGGCGGCTGGGAACACCGATGCCGTACATGTTTTCGGCCAGCGTAAGGAGTGCCACGTCGCAAGCGCTCAAGAACTCGCTCTGTTTGGAGCGAGGCTGATTGGGCCAAAGGAAAACGTTAGTTAGATTTTTCTCGGAAATCTGTTTCCGCACGAAACCCTCTAGGGCGCCCCCGCCGACAAAGAGAAAGGCTATCGGTTCGTTCGCGAGAAGGCTCGCCGCTTCGACCAGCGCAGGGATGCCTTGTACGCGCCCAATATTTCCCGCAATCAGCACCACGAACCGGTCCTCGATTCCGAGCTGCTGAAGAATAGGATTGCCCTGCTTCGGCAGAGGGCGAATTTCATCGAGGTCGGCAAAGTTCGGAATGACCTTCACTTTGTCTTCATCCCGGCTCATCCGGCGCGAGACGACATCGGCCATGTCGCGGCCCAAAGTGATGATCGAATCGGCAAAACGGTAGAGAAACCGATTCGCCCCAAGCACGCAGCGGTAGAGCAAGCTACTCGCATCCAAAATGCCCGCGGCTACGGCGGAGTCCGGATAGACGTCGTCGATGCGAAGTACCGTGCGCACCCCTTTCAACTTCATGAGCGGCACCAAAAACATCGGAAGGGTGGGGGGATTGGTCACCGCCATCACCGTGTCGCCGCGCCGAATTTTGAACAGACAAAGCCCCAGCATGCTGGCCGTGGAAAGAAGTGCTTTCGCCAGCCGCGGCCCTAAACGGTTCTTGTCGAGTGACGGAACGGAACAGCGGAATATTTCGATTCCCCGGTGAACTTCGTGCGCGGCCAACGGGGTGCCTTTGGTCCTGGTCGAAATCGCTTTAACCGGACCGGTATCTGACAGCCCAAAGGCCAGCTGGCTCAAATAATGGGACGTAGAGGTTTCATCGGGGTGAAATAGCTCCGAAACGACCCATAAAGTAGAGCGCCGGGGGGAATGAGTTGCTGTCATGAAGGCAAAAAACTAGCCCAGGGGGGCTTAGGGTTCAAGGTGACTCCTCGCCCTTTTTTGCTAGATTGGGGCCCTTGGAGACAACATGAAGGAATCCGATATCCGCCCGGCCGAGCTGATGGCCGAGTATTTGAAGCTGAGCCTGGAAGATGCCAAGCGTTATTTCAGTGCGGAAGGCCGTCTTACGGCCCCTTGTGTGGGGTGCGGTGGCGAGGAAAACACCCCCGCGTTTACCAAGTCTGGGTTCGATTACGTTCGTTGCGATGACTGCGGAACCCTCTTTTTGTCCCCGCGGCCGAGTGCGCCCGAGTTTTTTCGCTTTTACGAGGACTCCCCTTCTTCCTCTTTCTGGGCCAACGAGTTTTTCCCAAAGGTCTCGCAGAATCGCCGCGAGCTAATCTTTGCCCCGCGGGTAACGAGGATTGCCGAGCTTTGCCGCGAGCGTGGACTCGCCCCCAACACCGTCATCGACGTCGGGGCGGGCTACGGCATGTTTCTCGAAGAATGGAAAAAGGCACACCCCGCGAGCCGGGTGATGGCCGTGGAACCGGGCCAGGCCCTGGCCGATGTTTGCCGCGGTAAAGGCATCGAAGTTTTGCAGACGGTCGCGGAGGAGGCCCAAGAGTGGAAGGGGCAGGGGGATCTCGTCGTGTGTTTCGAAGTTTTGGAGCACACTCACGATCCGCTCACGTTCGTTCAATCGCTCCGGGCGTTGTGCAAGCCTGGCGGCACGGTCCTCGTGAGTAGCCTTTGCGCCGATGGTTTCGACATCCAAACGCTCTGGGAGAAATCCAAGAGTGTGTGCCCTCCTCACCATATCAATTTTTTGTCGGTTGATGGTTTCCAGCGCCTTTTCGAACGGGCCGGCCTTTCGGGTGTCGAAGTCATCACTCCCGGAAAGCTCGACGTCGATATCGTAAAGAATTCCCTGAACGAAGAGCCCGAAAGCTGGGATGAAAATCGGTTCTTGGCGACCATGCTCCGCCGGGGCGATGCAGCGGCGGCGGACTTTCAAGCATTCCTCGTAAAGCATCGGCTAAGCTCACACGCGTGGATGTTGGGAAAAGCCTAAGTGGCCTTCGTGAAGAAACTGGTTAAGCGCGCTCTCGAATGGACTCGGCCGTTGGCCTGGAAGATTGCGGGCTTTTACGATCTTAAGATCGAACGTCACTGCCATCCCACGGGGCAACATCCTATCGAGTTTGAGGATGACGACAGCACCCGGCGCCACAATATTCCGAAGTCCGTGGTGTTCAACACGCGATCGGGAACGATTTACGTCGGTAAAAACACGGTGTTTGGCGACGATGTATTTCTTCTCACCGGTAAGCATTTGAGTCGCGAGGAAGCCGAAAGAAGCGGGCTACCCCACCACCATGTACCGGATTCGGGGCGGGATATTCGCATCGGCCGCGATTGTTATCTCGGCAGCGGAGTGATCGTAATCGGCCCCGTGTCTATCGGTGATGGAGCGGTGATTGGCGCCGGAGCGGTGGTCACGAAAAGTGTTCCCGCCGGGGCCTTTGCCGCCGGCGTTCCCGCGCGGGTCGTGAGCAAGGACCATTGATGATGAGTGAGAGCCAGAAAACCGCGGTGACCCTGGGGCCAGTGGCGCTAGGTAGCTCCATGGTGAAAGCACTGCGCCCACACCACTGGGCGAAGAACATTCTCATTTTGCTTCCGCTAGTGGGGGCTCATCAGATTACCAACGTGAATTTGTGGTGGGCCATGGGGCTCGCCTTCGCCAGTTTCAGCCTTACGGCTTCACTGGTCTATATCTTTAACGACCTCGTCGATCTTCCGCACGATCGACTGCATCCGAGGAAGAAACACCGCCCATTTGCCTCGGGCGCGCTTTCCGCGAGAACCGGTTTGGTGATGGGAGTGGCGCTATCGTTGCTGATTCTCTTACTGGCCTCCGGCTTGCCTCGCCTATTCACGGGACTGCTTCTTTTTTATCTGGCCGTGAATGCGATGTACTCCCTTCGTCTCAAACAGATGGTGTTTTTAGACGTCATCGTGCTGGCGGGGCTTTATACGCTTCGGGTAATCGCCGGCGGGGTGGCCACGGGAATCGCCGTGTCGCATTGGATGTTGGCGTTCACTATTTTCTTCTTTACCGGACTCGCCATGGCCAAGCGTTACGTCGAGGTGGCCCGGACCGCACCGGGAAAACTGGTCAGCGGCCGGGGGTACCACAATGAAGACAAGATAGCGATCTTCGTACTGGGTAGTGCTAGCTCCATGATGTCGCTCCTCGTGATGATTCTTTATCTAAACAGTCCCGATATCGATCGTCTTTACCAACGTAAGGACTTTTTGTGGCTGGAGATTCCCATTCTCCTCTACTGGGTTTTCCGGTTCTGGATCTTGGCGCACCGCGATCAGATCCACGATGACCCGGTAGTGTTTGCGCTGAAGGATGGCGCTACTTGGGCGACGGTGGGATTGTTTTTTCTGGTTCTACTTTTCTCGACGTAGAGCCTACCGAATGTTCGTCAAACGCTCGGCCGCCTTATCGCTATCGATACGGTAAATCGACATCCAGGTTTGATGGTAGCGATTGTCAGCTTCATTCAGCCACTTGGGATTTTGACCAATTTTGGTGAATTTGACGCCACGAAAGGAAACGGACTCATTCAACGCAATCTGGGGATTGGACTTGGTTAAAAATTCGTACGCCGTTCCAGAGAAACTTCCATGTCCGAGAACCAAATAGTTATGCTGGGAAATAAATTGATCGATCTTACCCGCCCGAACGTAAGGGATGGCTTCGCCCCCCACAATTCCGTCCAGCGATACCGCTTTTTCCCGTAAGTAATACTGCCCTTGAATTTCGTAAATGAGCACCGTCTCCCCGGGCCGCATTTCACGATTCAATATCTCCGCCATTTCGGGAACCAGGCGAATGTTCCAAGTCGAAACGCGGCCTTCGAGATAGGTCTCTCGCATGCGAAAATCTGAATACGTTAGGGCGCAGACGACGGGGAGAACCAGCAACAAAGTCGCAAAATACATTCTTCGGTGGAGCGACGTTTCTTTTAAAATCCACATCACAATCAGGGTGCCGAGCACAATAAAGCTGTAAAGGTAGCGATTGTTATTGGATGGCACCGAAGCCAGAGCGAAAAGCAGAAGGGCGTAGGAGAACGCCCTCAACAACTTATCCTTGGTGAAAAAACCCGCCACCGATAGCGCTCCCAGCAGCAGAACGATTGGCTTGGACATCAGGATCGCAAAATACGTTTTTACCGCGCCCGCCTGGGCCGGATCGGCGC
Organism: Bdellovibrionota bacterium; assembly: GCA_041736915.1. GTDB lineage: Bacteria > Bdellovibrionota > FAC87 > UBA2466 > UBA2466 > JBGSST01. The sequence goes on along the minus strand of JBGSST010000045.1, from coordinate 18,885 downwards.
CGGCCTTGAGCATGCGGGCAAAGATGCTCGATGGGATCCACTGGCCGGTCTGCGAGAACATGTAGATTGCGTAAACGAGGTAGGGAACGGCCTGACCAAGGAACGAAACAAGGGTGAGCTGTTTTCTGAAAGTCCAAACGCAGGCCAGCTGAAGAATCACTAGCTCGGGCCTAACTAACGGAAGGAATGACGTCAGGAGAAACAGAAGCTTAAAATTCTCTTTTTTGTACGCATGGCAAATGCCACCGATGAAAGCGACGATCAACGCGTTCTCGTACCCCAGTAGTATGTTGAAAGTGCCCGAAGGGTAGAGGAGCAACAAAACACCGGCAATCAGGATGGGGTAACCAAAGGCTCCCGCGATCCACCACGCCCCAAGCGAGAAAAGCCCCAGGTTTAGGGCTTTGATCAGAATCACGAAAACATCGGGATTCTTCGAGTAACAGAGTGACAACAAAACGGCCCAAACTGGTGACGTGGCCCCGTAGGCCACCCGGCCTTTTGGTCCGTAGCTGAACGGATGGCTAAACATGTTTTCGGCGTAGGAGAGAAAAACCGAAACATCCCCGCCCAGCGCCGGCCAGTAGTGAATGTAGAGGACGAGAAAAAGTAGTGCCACTGGGGCATACAAGTAGTTTAACGCTTTATTGGAACGGTCGAGGGTTGCCATGAGGTTTCCATATTTAACCCGCAGATGCGGAATAGGGGAGTGCGATTGGGGTCGAAACTAAAATTTGTAGGACTTTTCCTCAGCCCCTTGTCTTTATACTCGGCGTTAGCGCAGTCGCCCATCAGCTTAGAAAACTGAAAAAACCCGATGTGCTCGTCGTCTACGGCGATTCGATTACCTCCGGAGTTTCGGGGCTCAAACCCGGCGAATTGGGGTTTGCGCCGCTCGTCGCCGACCGCCTGTCCGTGGAGTTGGTAGACCGGTCCTACGGGGGCTCGAGAATCAACGATGCCGAGCAAATGGGCAGGATCCTTACTGAGCCTATTCCCGAGGGGGCGGTGGTTCTGTTCTTGACCGGGTTCAATGATATGAGGTGGCGCGGCGCACATGAAGTGAAGTACTACCGGGCCAACTTGTATAAAGCTCTGGAACATTTGGCCAGCCTTGCGCCTGTTTTGGTCGGGAATTGTCTGAAAATGTTACCGGCGGAGTACGCGAATCCTGTTCATCAGGAGTTCGTTCACGGGAGTGACGCGGACGTAAAGGTGTTTAACTCGGCGATTGCCGAGGTAGTCGCCGAACTACGCTGGCGTGGACTTCCCCTCTACCCAGTAGAAGTCACTCGCCACTTCGATGTCTTCAAGCATGTGTCCTACGACGGGGTTCACCCCAATCCCGAGGGGCATCGCGTGCTTGCCGATCAGTTCTTAAAGTGGTTCCGAAGCAGCGGTGGAGAAGAACGTTCTACGAACGAGCGGGCTCCATTTCGCTCAGAACGCCCGCCCACGAACGTGAAATCACCGAGCGGTTTTGCCAAAGAACAATCCATAGCCCTACCATCAATCCCAAAAGCGCTCCGATGACCGAATAAAGCGCGGGCTTAGGCCTAAGTAAGCTTATCTCCGGAGCGCCTTCCACCGTGCAAAAAAGGGTGCTCTGGGGTTTGTAATCGAGCAAGGCTTGGGCTTGGTGCAAATCACTTTCCAGAAAGTCGATTTCCACGTCTAAAAGCGCGGCCTTGTAAACGTTAGCGGCCCCTCGTGCTTGGAGGGCCTTCATATAGGTTCGACGGTGCTCGATATATTCCTTTACGGCTAGCGTCCGGCTTTGAACTACTTTCCGGTTTTCCTCCCAGGTCATTACCCCTGAGGCTTCGAGGAACTTCATGCCGATGAGCTGCATGAGTTCAGGGTTCGAGCCGTTCAGTACCACTCGCGTCCGCTCCCAGTTCATGCCCAGGTTAACCATGCGGGTGCCTAACTTTAGTTCGCGTTCCAAGGTACTCACCTCGGCCGCGGTGAGTCCCGACTTCGCGATGGCTTCGGAGATCTCCGGGCTCCTGAGTGCCGCCTCCATTCCCGAAAGGGCGCGGACGCGTCTCATGAAGTCGGTGAAGAGCGATTCCGTGGTGGGAGGAGTCACCATGAGGCTTCCCCATTTGTAGTTTGGGGTGGATAGCAGCATTCCCAGCCTGAGGTAGGGCATGCGAATAGGATCTAGCGCGGCCTCGGCCGGCGGGGTAACGATCATTTCCACCCGGTACGCTGGTTTCTGCACCTGGGCAAAGCCCAGCCCCGCCACAACCCCCAAGGCGGAGAAAGCGGCCAGCCACCATTTGCGGTCCGATATCATTTTGAAGATTAGACTGAGCGATAGCGACGAATTGGAACTCATACGGCGACTGCTTTCCTCGGATAAAGGGAAACGAAATTTCTTACCTTGAAGACCACGACCAAAAAAACAAAAAAGAGCACGGGAAGGCTCAGGAAAAACATATAAAAGACACTCAACAAAATGGCCGCGAGGCTCATTGCGTTTATCAGCACGAATGGAATCGCACCCTCCTGGGACTTGCGGTAGGCGAACACAAAAATAGCCTGCAACAGCGCGATTATGGCCGTGGAAAGGAAGAGGCCAAAGTCAGCGAGCAGCGGCCCCAGAAAGCTCGTGGCGTTCAATGCCGGGTTAATGAGCGGTATGGGGTATTCAAGGCCAATCAGGCTCTCCCGAATCACCGAAGGGATTAACGATTGAAGAGTAAAGACGGGGGCGTAGAGCGGCATGCTGGTGTCGGCCGCAAAGTAGAGATTTTGAATGGGGCTGGTCCAATAGGTGAAGACCCAAAAAAATCCGCTGGGCAGCTTCAAGAAGAACGAACCCTTTCCGGCCAGTGATTCGAAGACGTGGTAGGGAACCCCCCGCAACTCGGCCAGCTTGCCGAACGCCAGGATGGCGCCCAGCGCGGCGACCGGCGTGAAGATCCAAAACCAACGCGGTATCAAGCGTAAAGTCAGTACGACCCCTAAGACACTAAGCCCCATCAAGGTAAGGCCTCCGCGATTCAGCTCGAGAAATGTCGTGCCGAAGAGCGCAGTCACTACGATCAAGATTCGTAACGGCGACCAGGTTCGGCGGAGCAGTACCATCGACGTGATCAGGAAAAGCTTCACGGCCACGAGGAGGCCGGAAAAACTGGGCAGGCCAAAGTCGGCGTAGGTTCGGCCGTCGCCGGTCAAAGCCCAAAACAAAGGCAAACCGCGTGAGCCGATTACGTTGATCACAAAACCGATAATCCAGGCCCGGAATAGGAACTGACAAAAGCGGCTTAAGTCCTCGAGTTCAGCTTCGGTCGTTGCGGATAACGGACGCGCGCTGGAATAAGCCCCGAGCACGCGATCCCAAATGAAAAAAGTGACGATGGTGATGCCGATACAAAAAATTACCGTGGGGTTGGGCGAGATGAAAAAAGCCGTGGGAATGTAAGAGAGAGCGCAACCGCCGATCCAGATGGCCGCGTACACGACCGCCGGATTGGCCCAAGATAAATGGCGAACCCTCAACGTGCTCACTGAGCCAGTCCGAGTAGACGCGGGATGATCTTTCGCTTGAGCACCGGGTGGTGCACCAAATCCCAAACGGTCTTTGGAAAGTAGGTCAGCCAATAGAGCACCGAGTACTTCAATCCCCGCTTTCGTATTGGGCTCAGGGCGCGGGTGGCTTCTTTCATCTGACCAAGCCGTACGTGATGGCAGGCACGATAATAGGCCGCCCGGGCGTAGGCTTCCGTAAATTCGGAATCGTAGCGCTGACGAAGGTGGGGATGATCCGCCGCAAGCCGGTTGAGGGTTCTCTCCCGCTCGTCGGCCCAAACCGATGTCGTCTGTCCGGTGAGCGAACTCTCGTGACAGCGCCATTTAGCCAGGTACTGGGGAATGGTCGCGATCGGCTCGACCGCGGCGAGCCGCATGAAAAGGTTATATTCTTCCGATGCTTTGAAGCTGGGATCGAAGAAAAGGGAATGCTTCTCTAACGCGCTCTTTCGAACCAGCAAGGTCGGGATATTGATATCGAACTGGTTGAGCAGCGGCCCGAAGACTTCTCCACTTTGGTGCATCGGCAGAAGCCAGCGGAGATGACCACCATCGGCGCGAATCTCTTCGATGCCCGCATAGCACATCGACCAGCGGACATCGCTCATGACCTTTACACCTTCTTCTAGGCGTTCAGGTATCCACACGTCATCGGTATCGAGAAAGGCAAGTAACGAACCGCGCGCTTTCTTCACCGCGAGATTTCGGGCTTCGCCTAGCGGCGTGTTCTTCTCGGCTTTGAAGTAAGCGACCTTCGGGCCGTAGGACTTAGCAATCGAAGCGGAACCATCGGTTGAGGCATTGTCCCAAAAAACAATCTCCCAGTTGTCGAAGGTTTGCGCGAAAACAGAGTCGATGGCTTCCCGCAAATAACGTTCGCCGTTAAAGCAGTTCATTATGACGCTGACCAAAGGCGTTTCGCTCACCAGTCTCTCCTCAAGCTAGTCTGGCACGGCGCAAGAGCTGCAAGCCACGGTACGGCAGGGGCTTTTCGAGCATACGTTTTCCAGCTAGGTGGCCCCACGTTAGTTGGGTGGCCCGAAGGGCGTCAAGAAATCGAGCGGAAACCTGCGCGAGCGAATGGTTGGCTTCGAAGTAGTTCCGGCACCGGGCGCCTAGGGCTGGCCCGTCGGTGTGCAAGGCATTGAGAATACGGGCCATTTCCGCTCCCTTGGGATAGTTCCCGGGATGGATGACGTCACCCACGCTGTACCGCTCGCTTTCAAATAAGAAGCGGTATCGGTACCTCTCCGAAATGGCGCCGTAGGAGACGTCGAGAAGCAGGGTCGGGAGCCCCCAACGCGCTGACTCGAGCGCCGAGGTGCCCATGGCAAAAACCCCGTCGAGCCCTTCCGAAAGAATTTGGGTCAAACGGTTGGGGCTGAGGCTTCCCAAAAGGTGAAGGCGCAATGGACCGTCGGATTGAAACGCCGCCAGCCGATCTGCCATGGGGCCATCACCGATGACGAAAAAATCGATTTTTTCCCCGGGGCTGGTGGCTAAACAATGTTGAAGGTCGCTTAGGACCCGCACGAGACTAAAGATTTTAAAGTCCGCCAGACGCCCGATCCACGCCAGCCGCAGAGGCCTTTTTTCGGTGACCGCCGAATCCGCAGGTTTGGCCGTGGCCGATGCCATCCCGATGGGCACGTAGGCCGCATCGGGAAGGGACAAACCGAGCAGCGCGGTCGTCGTGAGAAAATTGGCCCCGTCCATGAACACGAGACCTTTTTTCGAATGAATTTCGGCCGTAAATCGCCGCATTCTCGTCACGAACGGCAGCATGACGGTGTTTAAAATCAGCCGAATGGTTCTCGGCTCCTGGCGGAAAAACCACTCCCGAAAGCCAGGAAGCGGCGGGATTAAATTGAACGGGAAACAGTTCCAGAAAAGAATTCGGGTTGCGTCCGGTAGCCGCAGCGTAGGGAAGATCGACCACGGAGTCATCGACTGAAAAACCACGAGACTATCTTGCGGAATAGTACAGGGTTCGTCGTCGCGATACTCAATGACGCTCACCCGAGCGTTCTTGAGATGCTTGGCCATGTATCCGTCGGAATAGTCCACGAGATGGATTGAGACGTGGGGCAGCAATGCCTTTTCTTCGAGGTATTCCGCTAGTCGAAGAAATAGCAGCGGAACGCCGCCGACGTGACGATACGGGAAGCAGAAGACTAGATTCCGAAATGAGGACGGTTGGGCCAAGCCGATCGCATAACCTCTGAAGATTTCGCCCGCAATGACTTTCGTGAGCTATATTGGGCGGATCGTGACCTGCGCCTGGCTTATTCTCTTTTTTATCTACCTGTTCCTCTACGGGGTGGCCGCATGGTGTGGGCTGGCACCGCATTCCCTGGCCAATTTGTTTGGCGGCATCCACCTAGCCGTGTTGCTGGGCATGGTTATCTTTATTCGCCGTCTTCGGCCGGGTTGGGTGGCGGTATTCTTGGTGCTCTGGTGGGTAGGGCCTTACTGGGAGTACCCGTCCGATAACTGGGAGCACGTGCGTCGAATCTTCAGCTGGGGAACCGCGACCGGGCTTGCGGGGCACGAGAGTTTTTCCAAGTTCGCCTATTTCTTCAACTGGAGCCTGCTGAAGTGGGTTCCCGATTCACTTTGGTTGGCTGCGCTGGGGGCGATCGGCGCGTTCTGGCAGACCTGGCTCCTCTACCTCTTCTTTTACGTGAGCCGGGCCTTCGGATTTCGCCACGGGTGGGAGTACATCAACGTAGCCTTGATCGTTGGCTTTTTCGGCTCGAACGTTTTCAGCTTTCTACGTTACTACGCCTTGTCGTCGACCCCGCTGGCCTACGGCGCGTACCTCTACCTATTGGCCCAGCTCGCCGGAATCGTGCGGGGTGAGCGGCGCCCTTCGCCGGGGCTGGTGGCCATGGCGGGGCTGTGTCTGGCGCTGATTGCCGCCAATCACCGCTCCGAACTTCTCTTCGTTGGGCTTGCGGTTGCGTCCGCCGTCATCGTTTTTACCGGGCGGTGCGTGGCGGTTCGCTGGGGCGATCGCGGGATTAAGATCGCGGGCGCTACCTTTCTGGGATTACTGATTTTCGGCATCTACCTGGGCGAAGTTCCCGCGCGTTCGGAGTTCGCTTGGACCTCGTTCAAGCTATTTCGCGTTTGGGGCCGCGAGCTGCCGTTCATGGATACTTTCGGCATCATGGGCGCTTTGGCCATCGCCGGAGCGGTCTTGGCGTTTCGGCAATTTCCCTTCGTGGCGGTGCTAACTCTGCTGCCGCTGTACCTGTTTTTCTTTCCGCAGATCATGTTTTGGTTCGCCGAGAGATATACGTATTACGCTTCTTACCGGCTGCTCTTCTCGCTACCGTACGCCTTTGGCCTCACGGCGGGTCTCATCTGGCTGGGCGGACAGGGCAAGCTCGCCAAGGCTCCCGTCCGCTACACTCTGGCGGGGTTGCTCGTTTTTCTGGCCGTTTCCCCACGATTCCCGATGCGGGGGCGGCTCTGGTTTCAGTTTTACTCCGCCCCATCTACTTTGACGTTCAAAGACGCGTTTCTGCTACCCGAAGCATTTCGCCACTCCGGAATTGCCGATCCCCGGTGCCTGTTCGCGGGAGATCACGTGACGGATTTCATCTTGGCCGCACTCTGGGGAAGGCCCCTGACTCCGCCGGCGCGTTCAGCGCAAGCGACTCCTCCCATGGAAACGCCCCACGTTGAGGACTTGGCGGCTTGGGTCACTTCAGAAGGCATTTGCGGGTTTTTAACGAGACATCCCGACGCCCCACCCGTGGCCGATTCAAAAATGGCCCGGTTGACCTATCACTGGTGGCCCGATGCGGTTTCGGGCACTTTTCAGCTATCCCCGGAGCTGGCGCAAAGCATTAAGACCCTTGAGGGGCAAGGCTGGGCACTAAATCGGGTGGGTGAAACCTTTTTGTTGGCGACACCCCCGAAAGGCCGTTAAATCTACCACGCACATGGGAAAGATTAGTCGCTCACGCTTTGGCCGGGTCAATCCACGGCATCTTCTGCCTGATTTGGTGCTGCTCACCATCTCGATGTACGGCAGCCTATTCTTGCGCGTCAGCGGCAGCGAAGTGGGCCCCTTCCTCACCGTGTTGAACCGCAACCTGATTCTCTTTTTGGCGATCAAGGTCGCCACCTTCGTGGCGCTCGGGGTTTACGACATCATCTGGCGCTACATCTCGATGAACGACGCGGCCAAGCTATTCGGCGCGCTCACTCTGGGCAGCACCTTTACGATGGCGGGGACCTTTTTGGTGGATATCGGCCGCATTCCGCGCGCCACCTTTCTCATCGATCTGATTTTGTCGTTCTGCCTTTTGGCGGGAATTCGTTTTTCGCGGCGCCTGGTTTTTGACTACTCGGCCCGCAAGGGAACGCGTAACCACGGCAAACGCGTTTTGATCTACGGTGCGGGCCACAGTGGTCGCGCCATGGCGCAGCGGCTGAACATCGACACCTCGGCCACCTTTAATTTAGTCGGGTTCGTGGACGACAATCCGGAGAAGATCAACCGCGTGATCGCCGGCGTAAAAGTTTTGGGCGGACACCGCCAGCTCGCAGATTTGATTCGGGCGTTCGACATAGAAGAAGTTCTGGTGGCCGTGACCTCGCCGAGCTCCGATCTGCTTCGTCGCATCGTCGAAACCTGCCGGGCCTTCGAAATTCGTCCCCGCCTCGTGGGCTCGCCCGAGTCGTTGGAATCGAAAAAGACCATCGAAGCGGCCCGTCCCATCGAGCTATCGGATTTACTGCACCGCAACGTGCGTAATCTTCACTTTCCGGAAGTGGCAAAGCTTCTGGCCGGAAAGCGTGTGCTGGTTACCGGCGCCGGCGGCTCCATCGGCAGCGAGCTGGTGCGGCAGATTTTGGCGCACGGCCCGCGGCGTTTGATGCTGCTCGATCACTCCGAGTTCAATTTATACCGCATCGACGACGAGATTCGCTTTGCCACCTCGGCCAACAGCACCGTGATTCCGTTGCTCGCGGACGTGACGAACGAATCGCAGATGGAACAGATATTCGAAGCGCACCGCCCCGAGATCGTTTTTCATGCGGCGGCTTATAAGCACGTGCATCTCGTCGAGGCGAATGCCAACGCCGCGATTTTGAATAACGTGTTGGGCACTAAGATCGTGGTCGAGCTGAGCGGTCGCTACGGTATCGAAAATTTTGTCTTAGTCTCCACCGACAAGGCCGTGAATCCCGTCGGCGTAATGGGCGCCACCAAGCGGGTCTGCGAGCTCATCGTGGCCGACGTGGGAATGCGTACGGGCAAAAACTACTGCGCCGTCCGCTTCGGAAATGTACTCGGCAGCAGCGGCAGCTTGATTCCTTTGCTGCAAAAACAGATTGAGAACGGTGAGCCGGTTACGATTACTCATCGGGAGACCACCCGTTATTTCATGCTGATTCCGGAGGCCGTCTCGCTGGTGCTTGGCGCCGCGGCAATCTCGGAGCCGGCGGATGTGATGATTTTGCGCATGGGCGATCCGGTGAGGATTTTGGACGTGGCAAGAAGTCTCCTCACGCTAATGGGGCGGGATCCGGAAAAGTACCCGGTCGTTTTCACCGGCCTTCGCCCGGGCGAAAAGTTGCACGAGGAATTGTACCTGACCGGGCTCGAGCACGAGACCGAGTATCAGGACATTTTGGTTCTTCCCAACGGCGATGGCGCCGACAACTTAGAGAACCTTTTGGCGGGAACGGTGGCGACCCTTATCGACGCGGCCAAGGCCGGCCACGCGGACGCGGTGTACGTGCTTTGGAAGCTGGTACGGAGCGGCCCCAATCTCAAGCCGGAACCCCGTCGCGCGCCGTCTCCGCAGGCGGAACGTCCGCCCGAGTTGCTCAACTAGGCGGCTCGGCGGGATGCAGATGGCTTCGGGCATCCGCGGAAGTATACTAACCCTGATTACGCCCCTTACCGCCTAGTGGAGAGAACTTCCCAATGAGCCAAATTCCTATCTTAGATTTGTCGCCCGAGATCGAGGCCCGCTTTGCCGAGTTTACCGGCGCTTTCGCGCGGGTGCTCAAGTCGGGTCAGTTCATCATGGGGCCCGAAGGAAAGGCCTTCGAGAGTGAGATCGCCGCTTACCTTGGGGTAAAGCACGCCATCGGTCTCAACTCCGGTACCGACGCCTTGGTTATCGGGCTTAGGGCGATGGGAATCGGCCCCGGGGACGAGGTGATATGCCCTTCCTTCACCTTCTTCGCTACCGCCGAGGCGGTGAGTGCGGTGGGGGCTAACCCCGTCTTCGTCGACGTGAATGAATTCACCTTCTGCCTCGATGCGGCGCGGGTGGAAGAAAAGATCACACCCCGGACCAAAGCCGTCATTCCCGTGCACCTGTTTGGACAAGGTGCTGACATGGATGCCCTCCTGGCCCTCGCCAAGCGGCGAAACCTCAAGGTGCTCGAAGACGTCGCGCAGGCCATGGGGGCAGATTTCGCCGGTAAAAAATTGGGAACGATCGGGGAAGCCGGCACTTATTCTTTCTTCCCGTCAAAAAACCTGGGCGGATTCGGTGACGGCGGGTTGGTCGTCACGCACGATGATGCAATCGCTGAGCAGTGCCGCATGCTGCGGGCCCATGGTTCGAAGAAACGGTATTTCAACGAGGTCATCGGTTACAACTCGCGGCTCGACGAAGTGCAGGCGGCCTGCCTGCGTATCAAGCTGAAGCATCTGGAATCGGCGAACGATGGCCGTCGCCAGGTGGCTAAGCGTTACGCCGAGGCGTTCCGCGAATTCGAAGGGGTGACCACGCCGACTGAGGTCCCGGGCACCCGCCACGTTTTCCACCAGTACACGATTCGCATTGCCGGCGGTAAACGTGATCGGGTGCACACCGAGCTCGAGAAGAGCGGGATCTCGACGATGATTTACTACCCCGTTCCGCTGCACCGTCTGCCGGTTTACTCGCACCTAAAGGTGGCACTGCCGGTCACGGAGCGGCTTTCCGGCGAAGTGATTTCGTTGCCGATTTGGCCGGAGATGAAGTCGGATACGCAGCTGCGCGTAGTCGACGCCGTGAAGGCCGCGCTAAAGTAGCCGTGTTAGACTTACCCGTATGTGCGGCATCGCCGGGTTCTTCGATCCAAAACGCCATTTTTCGCGGGATAGTTACGGCCCCTTGCTGAAGGGTATGGGCGACGCGATCGCCCATCGTGGGCCCGATGATGCCTCGGCCTGGAGCGATGCGGAAACCGGAGTTGGCTTCTCCTTTCGGCGGCTGGCGATCTTGGACCTGTCCGAGACTGGCCGACAGCCGATGCGGTCCGTTTCGGGGCGTTACACCCTAATGCTCAACGGCGAGATCTATAACTACCGCGAGCTGAAGAAAGAGCTCGAAGCGACGGGTTCGTCGACTCACCCTTTCCGCGGCACGTCCGATACCGAAGTGCTTTTGGCCGGCATCGAAGTTTGGGGCCTTGCCACCACGCTCGAAAAAACGAACGGCATGTTCGCCATCGCGCTGTGGGACCAGGAACGGCGTGAGCTATGCTTGGCGCGCGACCGCATGGGCGAAAAGCCGCTCTACTACGGCATCGTCAATGGCACCTTTTTGTTCGGCTCGGAGCTGAAAGCCTTGTTTGCGGTGCCGGGCTTTAAGGGCACGCTCGACAAGGAAGCGCTTCACCAGTTTTTTCGCACCGGCTACATTCCGGGCCCGCTTTCGATTTTCGAAGAGGTGAGAAAGCTCACTCCCGGTACCTGGCTCCGGGTGAGGGAAGATCTGGTCACCGCTTTAGAAACTGAGTTTTGGTCGGTGGCCGACGCCGCGCGGGCCGGACTGGAGAACCCCTTCTCGGGAACCATCGGCGAAGGGGAACAGCGGCTAGAGAGTTTGCTGTCCGATTCCGTCGCCAAGCGCATGATCTCCGACGTTCCCTTAGGCGCATTCCTTTCGGGCGGCGTTGACTCCTCACTAGTCGTGGCGCTCATGCAAAAGCACGCTAGCGCGCCCGTGAAGACCTATACGATAGGTTTTCAGGAGAGTGATTATGACGAGTCGTCGTACGCCGCCGCCGTCGCCAAACACCTCGGTACGGATCACGTCGAGCACAAACTCAGCGCGCAAGAAACTTTCGATCTGATTCCACAGCTCGCCACCTGGTACGACGAGCCGCTGGCGGATGCATCGCAGCTTCCCACCTATTTGGTGAGCCGGCTCGCGCGAAAAAGCGTTACCGTGGCGTTGTCGGGCGACGGGGGCGACGAGCTGTTTGCGGGTTACCCTCGTTACGTATGGGGCGAAAAGATCGGTGAGATCTCGGGCCTGATCCCGGGGCCCCTGCGCCAGCTGTTCGGACAGGGCATGGATTTTCTGCCCCCGGGGATTTTCGAAAAGGGGCTGGCGTACGCCAAGGAAATTTTCCCGATGGCCACCGTGGGCAACAACGCGGCGGAAAAGGCGCGTAAGTTAGTCGAGCTCATCAAAGATAATGATGCGGCGTCGGTCTATCGCACTTTGACTTCGCAATGGGCGGACACCGCAGCGCTACTTGGCGGCGAAGCGGGCCGTCCGCTCGTCGGCCGCGCCGCGGATTTGCCCGCGACTGCCAAGACCTTACTCGACAAGATGATGTACTGGGATCAGACGACCTACCTTTGCGACGACGTTCTGGCGAAGGTGGATCGCGCAAGTATGGCGGTTGGTCTCGAAGCGCGCGTGCCGTTGCTCGACCATCGGGTGGTCGAATTGGCCTGGTCGTTTCCCAAGGAATGGAAATTGGAGCTTGGCACTACGAAGGCCATTTTGCGCCGGATGCTTTACCGGCACGTACCCAAAGAGCTGCTCGAGCGGCCCAAGCAAGGTTTCTCTCTGCCCATCGATCATTGGTTGAAGAAAGAACTCCGGCCGTGGGCGGAGGAGCTGCTCGGTGAACGGCGTTTGCTCGATAGCGGCGTGCTCGATGCGGAGCCGGTGCGTGCGTTGTGGAAAAGCCACCTCGAAGGCAGCAACCATCAACAGGCGTTGTGGAGTGTTCTGATTTTCCAGCAGTGGCTCGAAAAGTACGGAGCGTACGTTGCTCGCTAAGGTTTGGTTCGCGAGCCTCGTGTGGCTGGCCGCTTTCGCGGCGGAACCGTACACGAAGCTCCATCCGCTGCCTGACTTTCCCGCTGGCGAGGTGCGCTTCAAAACCGCGATCGTAACCGAGGGGCGGGAACGCATACCTACCGGCGAGATCGCCCATATCTACCAGTATTACGATGGGGCTGGTCCGGAGGCCCAAGAACTTGGCGAGCTGAGCTTCAAGATGTCAGCTGACGGCGTCGAGGTACGTTGGGGCCGCATCGACGCTTACGCCCCCGGAAAGGGAATTGGGTCACTGCTTTATCGGCAGGCATTGCAATCACCCTCTTTTGCGAAAGTAACTTCCATCAAAACCAGCTGGACTGAGGACAACTACCAAACTTACGAGCGCCTCAAGTTCGAAGGGCTAGACAAGAACGAGGCGGCGCAGGGAACGGCGTCGGCGAAGATGTTTCTTAAGCAGGGCTGGGTAATCCAGAAGCTCGAAGACACCCCAGACCGGCTGTCGGTGACCTACGAGCGGGCCGATAGGAACTCGACCTGCAAGTTTGCCGCGATTGCTGGCCAGTGACTTTGCGCCTTGGCTCGTGGCTGACCACGTTACACCTCACTGCCCAATTTCAGGCCGTATACTGCGAGCGGGCGAAGTATTCAGTATTCAGGTAAGTAGCCGTACCAACTAAGGAATACGCGAATTCTAAAGCGCCAAATTTGGTCCCTTCATTGCAATTCCTAGTATTCGAATGAAGGTCTCGCTCCAAATTAAACAGCTCGGATTGGTGATCGGCAGCTTAATGCTGCTGGCCGGGATGAAGGCGTGGGCCGAGCCCAACGATCGCAACATCGTGCGAAACCTCGTGCAGGATTTTCGCAAAGACGTGGAGCTATTCGAAAAGGGGCTAGCCGATCAGAACATGTCCCTTCCGTCGTTGGTTTTGAAACGTTCGCTCTTACTGCTTCAAAGCCGGGGTAATCCGGACGCCGAGTTCAAATCCCTAAAAGAATTTAAAGACGTCGAAAGCGAAGTTTTGAAGCTCATCAACGAAGAGCCTTCGCTTAAGCCGATCGCCGAGAAGTTGAAAAAGGGCGAGAAGCTTCTGGTGAAGGATATAGCCGAAGTGGAAAAAGCCATCTTCGGAACCAAAGCTGGCCAGGCACTGATTGAAAACGGCACGGTCGGTAAGCTGGCCGAAGTGGTTCGCCTCGAAGTGGAGAAACGCATCAAGCCCGGTGAGACGTCCGAGGCACTTCTCACCAAGATGGCGAATTCCAAGCTCGCGACGTTGCCCAAGGGGTGGGAAGTCGGCGAAGAATCTCCGCTCCTTAAGAAGATTAACGGCAAACTCAAAGAGCTTTTGAAGGACCCCAAAGATCCGAAAGCGGAAGTGCCAACGCCCACCTTCGCGGACCTTCAGGAAAATTTGAAGAAGCTCGGCCTGAGCAAGGACGAACTTCTCGAGCTGAACGCGACTTTGGCGCCGCTTCCGGTTCTCGCCAATGGCGGTTTCTCCGCGGAAGAGACGTTGCGCGATCTGTACGACGTCTTTTCGAGTCAGCAGCCGTCTAACCAGCGCCCCAGCTTCGATCGCATTCTCGATTCGCTAGCCGAGCAGCTGCCGCAGCCGAACCCGCAAGGGGTTGGCGGGTTGCGTCCGCTAAGCCAGCTTCCTCCGCTGGCGCCGGGCGGTTTCCGTAGCTCGCCGGGCGGTATTGAAAATGGATTTTTCTCGAACAACTTTCAGGGCGGCTCGCCGCGATTTCAGCTCAATCCCGATGAGGAGGCGCTGACCGGCAAATCGCTATCGGACAAAGAGAAGGCTTGTTTGCGATCGGCCAAACCGCAGAACTACGAGCTAACTCTCGGCATGGGCGGCGGAAGTGCCGCGGCCTGCTCGAGCACACCGGTAGCGCTAGACATTGAAAGGGCCAAAACTAATCCCACGCCCAATAAAGACGGCATGTGCGAAGTAAACTTTTTTACCGCCAAGCACTGCGTGGAAGGACCGCGCGGGCTAGGGGCGATTACTGGTTTGAACATCCAAGGCGTCAACGAACCTATTGGACGCGCCGAGATTTTGGTCGAGGATACGACCCGATCAGTAACCGGCGGCAACGACTCCGCGGTTATCCGCGTGGAAATGAGCTGCGCACGCGCCAAGACTTTAAGCTACCAAAAGCCCGCGACCTCAGATCAGGCCTCTATGGAGATGGAGCCTAAGAGCGGAACGGCGATGATGATCGCCCGTAATCGCGAAGTGAACGTAGAACAGGGCGGAAGCCCGTTTCTATTCGCCCGTGGATACCTCGCCGGCGGCCAACCTAGTTTCAGCGGTTTCGCGGTAACGCAGGACGAGGAGAACAAGGGTCAGGTCGTGAAACAAGGCGACTCGGGCGGATTTCAAATCGGCTGCGTGAATGACAAGCCGTTGCTCTTCGGCGCGACTTCGACGGTGCTGGTCACCGAAAAGGGACAACGTGGCGGAGCGCTTGGACGTGCAGCCTCGCTGGCCTCGCTCGACTGGCTGAACACCGTTTTGCGCTCGGGTACCGGCACGCCGCTCGAGGGACTCGTCGCAAACGCATCACGTGACCGGCTGCAAAAAAGAACCGGGGTGGAAACCCCCGTCTTTTCAGACAAGGTCACCCACCCCGGCTCGGGTATCTAATCTAAGTTAAGGCTTAGTTATACGTCGGGCGTTTCTGGACGATCTCTTCGAACGCCTGCGCCGGCAAAGCACCGTGCACGACTACGCCGTTCATCAAGAAGCCCGGAGTGCCGCGGATGCCGAGCTCGCCGGCTTCCTTCATATCGGCCTCGATGATCTTCTTTACGCTGTCGGAGTCCATGTCCTTCTTCATCTGCGCAACGTTGGCGCCGACCTTCTTGGCCATGTCATCCAAGAACTTTTCGCCTTCGGAAAAACGCTGCTGGTTCTTGAAGACCGCATCGTGAAAATCCCAAGCCTTGCCGGCGCTCTGCTTGGCGATCGCTTCGAAGCGCTTCGCGGCGGGCATCGCCATCGGGTGGAAATCCAGCGGCAAGTGCTTGAAGATGACCTGCAACTTGTCTTTGTACTTGTTCTTCAGCTCTTCGACGGTGGCGGCGCCACGTTGGCAGTACGGGCACTGAAAGTCCGAGTAAACCACGAGCACCATCGGGGCGGATTTGTCGCCACGGAGCGGACGATCCTCGATGGGAACCTTTTTGGGGTTCTTCATCTGATCGTCCATTTCCTTCTTCTTGTCCTCTTCCATCTTGGCCTGGGCCTGACGGCGAGCCTCGAAGGCGGCTTTCTGAATGGCTTCGCCGAACTTGCCCGGATTCTTCTCCATCGATTCGGTTACGATCTCCGGATGCTCGGTGATCATCTTTTTCAAGGAATCGACCGAGGGAGAGCAGGAAACTACGGCTAACGACATAAATCCGAGCCAATACGTGGCGGAGCGGGTGAGTGACATGAATGCCTCCAAATGGGGTTACGAAAACTAGAGGCTAGTTTAGGGGGAGTAACCGGGGATGGCAAACGGGCCGTACGTTACCGCAGGTCGCTTTTTAGAGCGGAGTCGATCGCGTTCTGGATCTGCAGCTTCTTGGCTGAATCCCAAACTCCCGTGGTTTTGAAGACGACGCTGCCTTTTGCGTCAATGACGTACGTCGATGGGTAGCTACTCGTGCCGAGCTGACCCACCAGTTTCCTGTCGCCGTCCTTAAGTACGGGATGCTTGGGACGGTGGCGGCGAATCCACTCTTGGTACTGGCTATCGCTACGATCCACGCCGACGTCTAATACCTGCACCCGTTTGTCGTTAGCGTACTTGTCGTTCAGGTCGTTCACGTTGTGGGCATTCTCGTTGCAGTAGTGGCAGCCTAAAAAATAGGCTTCGACTACAAACACGCCACCGGCGGCGGCGTGCGGGCTGCTTTTATACGTACTCACTCCGTGCGTGCCGTTCATCCAGGGTAGCTCAAAGGGAGTCACGGCGAAGGCATGAGCGGACATCCACACCATCGCGCTTAGAAGTAGCGTGCGCATGAAGGTTCTCCAGGTTTTATGGTTATCTATTAAGCGTCGCACGTCCTCGTGGGGCGTCGAGGGGTCAGAACACTTAGCGACGTACAAAAGTTAAGAGTTGGTTAGGACATTTTGCGCGGGGGCGCGCCGCAAATTGGCGTACTTTCTCGAATTGACTCGCCGCGAACTTCACGCGTTAGGTTCAAATCCCCGTGAAGCGACGTTTTCCGCCGTGGCGTAGAACTTGAATACATCCCTTTTTACTTTGCCCTTGAGAGGGGACAGATATCCGGGGGGATCTATGTCCGTACGTAAGAAATCCAAAAAAGGCCGTCTCACCGCGGAAATGCTCAAACGTAAGCAGCAGGTACGCGGCTGGTCGCAGCACCTGTGGCTCGTCGCGGTGTTCATTAGCGCGTTCACCGTCGTGTATTGCAGCCACAAGGAGAGGTCGATGGAATCTCCCTTGATGAATGTTTCGGCGGATCGCAAAGAAGGCCGCAAGGCGGAGCTGGAGGACAATCTTCCTTACCTCGATTTGAGGAATGCGTTCTTCGATTTCGATAAGGCAATCCTCCGCCCTGACGGCAAAAAAGCCTTGATGCCTACGGTGGAATGGCTGCGGAAGAACGAAAAGATTCGCCTGCAGGTGGAAGGGTATTGCGACGAGCGAGGCTCGGAAGCTTACAACCTGAAGCTGGGTGAAAAACGCGCCATTGCCGTGAAGAACTACATCATCAGCCAGGGCATCGACGCCGAACGCGTCACCGCCATCAGCTACGGCAAAGTCGAAGGCGCTAGTAACAAAGAACGCCAAGAGAACCGCCGCGTTGGTCTCATCGTGATCTACGGCAACGAAACCGCACAGATTGGTAAGAATCAGTAATCCACGAACTCACACCACTACTCCACGAACGACCCCGGCCGTACCAACGGCCGGGGTTTTTTATTGCCCAAAGGAATGGCCAAAGGTGCGGCCTCACTTTCTCCATCCCCAAAACAGCGTCCGCCGCCCTCGGAGCGGGCCGCCCGGTTCACGCCGTGACGATAAGAGCCATAGGGAAGCGAGGTTCCTGACGTGGACAAAGTGAGGCCGTACCTTCTGCCTAGGGAAGCGAGGTTCCTGACGTGGACAAAGTGAGGCCGTACCTTCTGCCATTGGCCCCGCTGGGGCCTCGCCAGGGCAGGGCTAGCGGAGTCTCTGGCGAGGAGCGGAGCGACGAGAATCCATCTCGCTTAAACGCGCCGGCCCTGCCGACGCCAAATAAAAAGGGCCCCCGACGAACGTCGGGAGCCCCTTAGCGGTAGCGGAAGAAAAGCGAAGCAAGCACTTAATCGTTATTGGCTTCCTTAGCCATGCGCTTGGCGATGGCGTTGGTGCGGGCGCGGAACAGGTACTCATCGCACTCCCGTACCCAGATAGGCAGGAAGCGATTTACCCACGAGCGGATATGGGCGTTGTTGGTGGAAGCCGAGGTCGGAGACATTCCCGACATCTCCAGCTTTTGCACCATCTCGAAGCGTAGGCCACGAAGGAAACGGGCGGCTTGGCCCTCATCCCGGCGTTTCAGCTCACGGAAGAGCACATCCAGGCGCTGGGCCTGTTTACGGTTGGTCTGGCTACCCACCTCGAGGACATACTTCAGGTAAACCTGGTAATCGTCGATAATGTCATCGACGTCGCTTTGTTCGCGAACCTTCGGAAACTCCATGGCGTTGGGCTGACGAGTAGACTCGTCAATCTTCTGCTCCAACGACTGCACGTACATATTCGTTACGGCCAGTCCTAGTACCAAGAGAACCAAGAAATATATTCGAGTCACGAGTTGCCTCCCCAAAAAGAACCAATAGATGAAAATCCATTCCGGTGCGCAGACACCGGCCCCGGAGTCCCTTACATCACTTTTTGTGCCAGCCGGTTTGAACCCAAGCGGTGCCCCCCATAGCCGCCCGTTGCCGGCAAACGTCCGCGAAAAGTGACCAAAAGCGTCCCTCCGTCGAATCGAAAGACCGGTGTCTAGGTTCGTTGCAGGTGGCGCGGAGATTGCTTTTTGACTCTTCCGCCGCACTTGTTCGGGGTGCGGCAGTTTTTCGAAGGCCGTGCAAGCTGCACGTTTATTCATTTATTAGGGGGACTCTAGGATGTCGAAGTTACTGCGTCTGTCACTCATCACCGTTGCCTTTTCAACGTTGGCCGCCACCACCGGTTTTGCGGAAAGCGCGAAGCCTCAACAAGCTCCGGCTTACCAGCCTGCCCAGTCGGCTCCGCGCGATGGCGTGGCCCAGCCCGC